>JAGOSV010000001.1 GCA_018062105.1 Sterolibacterium sp.
GCACGTTTTTCCGTCGGCCTGACTGCGTTGCTCCTCCTTGCAGGCATCGGGCATGCAGCGTCGTCGCGTCTTGTCAGACCACCGGAAAAACGCACACTCGAAGGCTTCCAACTGCGGTTTCTAGGTTGAATCTGCTACAAAGGTATTCGATGGCCTGCCAAGGACTATGAGCCCTCTTTTGAGGGTATGGTCTCAGCAGTTTTTCGGGGGCGACGTGGCTGTGAGGAAGGCTGTTTTTTGGCAGCAGTCCCTTTGCCCGGGGCAGGTTTGCTGGATTCGGGTGTCGATGCCGATTCTGATGCCGATGCCAACTTTGCGACAGGCACTTCGGTGATCTCGGCTGCTGCTGGTTGCGAAGCTGCGGTGACTACGGTAGCCGCTGCAGGTCCACGGGCTGGTTTTGCTGGTATCGGCAGCGGCGTCAGGGGAGTTGCGAGAGGTGTGGGTTCCGCCCGGGTAGTGTCCAGGTGCCCGGGTTCCCGGGGTTGTTTGGCTTCCTTGGCCGTCTGGCGGGCCGGTCGGCGTGCGCCGTGGCCTTTGCGTTTGGTGGTGGTGGTGGGTGACGGCTCTTCCGCGCAAGTCTCTACCGTTGCCGCACCGCCCGTGGTAGAGGATTCAGAAGAGGAGGGTGGTGGCAGCGATTCTAGAATTGGCTCCGGAATACCATGCGAATCGTGCGAAGTCGCCGTCCCGCTTGTCCCGGCATCTGGCGGGGTCGTGGCGGGTCGTTCTAGGCTGCTGCCACCGTTGCTAACCCCGTTACTACTCCCGTTACTGCCGCTGGCACGGCAGACATAGGTGTTGGATTTTTCATCACGGCCGGATTCCAGCAGGCCACGCGACTGGGCTTCTTCGATGAGGTTGCCGAAGGTGCGAAAGCCATAGTAGCTCTCGTTGAAGTCAGGCTTGCGCCGCTTGATCGCCTGCTTCAATACGGAAGCCCATATCTTGCCGCTGTCGCCGCGTTCAGCGATGAGTGCCTCGAACGTCTCCAAGGCTATTTCGATGGCCTGGGTACGCCGTTTTTCGAGGTCTTCGCGGCGCCGCTGTTCTTCCTCCGGCGTGCGGCGCGGGGCGTTGGCGGTTTCGCTGGGGTTGCGCTCGCGTTTGGCTGCACTGCGGCGGGTTTCACGCACCAGGTCATCGTAGAAGATGAATTCGTCGCAGTTGGCAATCAGCAGGTCGGAGGTGGATTGCTTGACGCCGACACCGATCACTTGCTTGGCGTTTTCGCGCAGCTTGGAGACGAGCGGCGAGAAATCCGAGTCGCCGCTGACGATGACGAAGGTATTGACGTGCGCTTTGGTGTAGCAGAGATCGAGGGCATCGACGACCAGGCGGATGTCGGCGGAATTCTTGCCGGACATGCGCAGATGGGGGATTTCGATGAGCTCGAAGTTGGCTTCGTGCATGGTGCCCTTGAAGCCTTTATAACGTTCCCAGTCGCAGTAGGCTTTCTTGACGACGATACTGCCCTTGAGCAGCAGGCGTTCGAGTACCAGCTTGATGTCGAATTTTTCGTAATTGGCGTCGCGCACACCGAGGGCAACGTTTTCGAAATCGCAGAACACCGCCATACTGGTGTTTTCGGGAGAGGTGGCCATTACTTTGAGGGCTCCGTAAAAAGGGGGGGCTGCGTCAAATCAGCTTGTGTGCGGTGAGTTCGGCCTTGAGAAAGGCGTAGTAGATCGGTGCCAGCAGCAGACCGGCGATGCCGAAGGTGGCTTCCATGACCAGCATGGCGACCAGCAGCTCCCAGGCACGTGCCTTGATGTGGCTGCCGACGATGCGGGCATTGAGGAAGTATTCGAGCTTGTGCAGCACTACCAGGAACAGCAACGAGAAAAGTGCCAGTTCGAGGGAATGGGACAGGCTGATGATGAAAATGACGGTGTTGGAGATGAGGTTACCGGCAATGGGAATCAGGCCGGCAATGAAGGTCAGCACCACCAGGGTCTTGGCCAGCGGCAGTTTGATGCCGAATAGTTCTAGCGCCACGACGAGGTAGAGCCCGGTCAGGAAGGCGTTGATGGCGGCGATTCGCACCTGGGCAAAGACGACCTGGCGAAAGGCTTCGGTAAATCGGCAGGCATGTGTCTGCAAGGCTCGAGACAAGGGAGCCGAGGGTTGTGGGGCGATGACATCGCGTAGCGCCAACAGTGCGCCGACGACCATGCCGATCAGGGCATGCGCCAGGCCACGCAGGGTTTCCCCTCCTGCCCGTTGCAGCTCGCCGGCATGTTCGCGCAGCCAGGTGGCGGCATGCGCTTGCAGCTCGCCAGGATTGCTTGGCAGGTATTGTGCCGCCCAGCCAGGCAGCCAGCTGCGTGAGGATTCGAGGATGTCAGCCATCTTCTGCATCAGAGCCGGCAGGCTGCCAACATTACTATGGATGAAGGAAGTGATGCCCAGCGTGGCCAGGGTGACGGCGGCAATCAGCAGGGTGCTAAACAGCACGACCAGTATCAGTCGCGCCGCATGGCTGGAGAGACGCTTTTCCAGTCGTGGCGCAAAGCCATGCACCAGAACATGGATCAGCAGGCCGGTGAGCAGGGCGGGCAGCAGGTGCAGCTTGATGGCAGCAAGAGGTGCCAGCAGGGCAAGCGCCAGGGTCGCGTAATGTAGTACGGGTGCAGGTACGGGTGCAGCGGAATGCAGGGCAAGCGAGGGGCAATCGCTCGGGTCGTCCGAAGTAGCGGGAGAGGGTGTGTGCATGGAGGGCGCATTATTGCATGCCCGCCGATAGCATCACCGATCACGCCCAGTCCTTACCCGTTCGCTTGTGGGTATGTAAAAATAACCCTTTTCCCCACCTCCCATGAAATACGCTGGCGGCAGTGCTGTTTGCCGGCGTGAGGCATCCGGCTCATGCTCTTGTTTCGTCTGCTGAAAATCATCCGCATCGCCAGCCGCCATGGTCTTGACCAGATGCTGCTGGAGCATGAACCCAGTGGCCTTGCCCTGCGCTTGGCCAATGCCTGCCAGTTCTGGCGGCGCGGCAGCCGTGCGCTGGCAGAACCACGGGCGGTGCGCCTGCGGCTGGCGCTGGAGGCTCTGGGGCCCATCTTCGTCAAGTTTGGCCAGGTGTTGTCTACCCGTCGCGACCTGCTGCCGCCGGATATTGCCGAAGAGCTGGCCAGATTGCAGGATCGGGTGCCGCCATTTCCGGCGGATCAGGCGCTGGCCGTGCTGGAGAAAGTCTATGGTCGGCCGGTCGATGAGGTGTTTGCCCGCTTCGAGCGCGAGCCAGTGGCCTCGGCCTCGGTGGCCCAGGTGCATTTCGCCACGCTGTACGACAAGGACGGTGGGCATGAGGTGGCCGTCAAGATCCTGCGCCCCGGGGTGCGGGCGGTGATTCGCCACGACATCGGTCTGTTGCAGGCGGCAGCGGTGCTGCTGGAACGGCTTTGGGCCGATGGCCGGCGCCTCAAGCCGCGCGAGGTAGTGGCCGAGTTTGAGAAATATCTGTACGACGAGCTCGACCTGATGCGCGAGGCGGCCAATTGCTCCCTGTTGCGGCGCAATTTCAAGGGCTCGACAATTTTGCAGGTGCCCGAGGTGCATTGGGATTTCTGCGACGAGTTGGTGATGGTCATGGAGCGCATGCACGGCACGCCGATCAGCCAGATCGAAACCCTGCGCGCGCAGGGCATCGATCTCAAGGCACTGTCGAGGAATGGCGTGGAGATATTCTTCACCCAGGTGTTTCGCGATGGCTTTTTTCATGCCGACATGCACCCGGGCAATATTTTCGTGGCTCCGGGTGGGCAATATGTCGCTCTGGATTTCGGCATCGTCGGCACGCTTTCGGATGTTGACAAGAACTACCTTGCCCAGAATCTGCTGGCTTTTTTCCAGCGCGACTACAAGCGGGTGGCCGAGGCGCATGTCGAATCCGGCTGGGCGCCGCCGGAAACGCGCATCGAGGAACTGGAAGCGGCCGTACGAGCTTGCTGCGAACCCTTTTTCGACCGGCCGTTGAAGGAGATTTCCTTCGGCCGCGTCCTGCTGCGCCTGTTTCAGACCTCGCGCCGCTTCAACATCGAAGTACAGCCGCAACTGGTGTTGCTGCAAAAAACCCTGCTCAACATCGAAGGGTTGGGGCGGCAGCTCGATCCCGATCTGGATTTGTGGACCACGGCCAAGCCTTTCCTCGAACGCTGGATGAACGAACAGATCGGCTGGCGCGGGCTGCTGGCCAACCTCAAGCACGAAGCGCCGCAATGGGCTCGGCTGATTCCGGCCTTGCCGCGGCTGATTCATCAAAACCTGACCCGGGCTGGGCAGCAGGAACAGGTGGCGTTCGAACTGGCACGACTGCGCCAGGAAGTGCAGGCGGGACGCCGCTGGATGGTGCTGGCCGTGACACTGGCTGTCGTGGCCTGTACGGGACTGCTGTTGGCCTCCCCGCAACTTTTCTGATCGAAAGGTATTTTTCATGCTGCTGTGGTTCGTCATCCTGTATCTGATGATTTCGGTGGGCATCGGCTTGCTGGCGGCCACCCGGGTGCATAGCGCCAAGGATTACGCGGTCGCTGGCCGCAGTCTGCCCCTGCCGGTGGTGACGGCTACCGTTTTTGCCACCTGGTTTGGTGCCGAGGCGGTCTTTGGTGTCTCCTCCACCTTCGTCAAGGATGGCCTGACCGGGGTGGTAGCCGACCCCTTCGGCTCCTCAATGTGCCTGATCATTGCCGGTCTTCTGTTCTCGCGCTACCTCTATCGCCTCAATGTCCTGACTCTCGGCGACTTCTACCGCATCCGCTATAACCGCACCGTCGAAGTGCTGACGACGCTTTGCATCGTAGCTTCCTACCTGGGCTGGGTGGCCGCGCAGATCAAGGCGCTCGGGCTGGTGTTTTACGTCGTCACTGATGGTGCCGTCAGCCAGCAGGCCGGCATGATCCTGGGGGCAGCCATTGTGCTGACCTACACCACCTTCGGCGGCATGTTTTCCGTCGCCATCCTCGATTTCGTCCAGATGGCCGTGTCGATGGGTGGTCTGCTGTTCATCGCCTGGATCATCAGCGACAAGGTGGCCGGCGGAGCCCCGGCCGTTATCGACCACGCCCGGCTGGCCGGCAAACTCGAATTCTTCCCCGAAATGAACCCCTACAAATGGATCGCCTTCCTCGGTGCCTGGGTCACCATGATGCTTGGCTCCATTCCGCAGCAGGACGTGTTTCAGCGCGTTACTTCAGCCAAGAGTGCGCGGGTCGCCCTGATCGGCTCCATCCTGGGGGCGACGATCTACTTCTGCTTCACCTTCGTGCCGATGTTCATCGCCTATTCGGCTACCCTGATCGATCCGGCAACCTTTGGCAAAATCCTGGCCGAAGACAGCCAGCTCGTGCTGCCCACCCTCGTGCTGCAGCATACCCCGCTCGTCGCCCAGGTCTTCTTCTTCGGTGCCGTGTTGTCGGCCATCATGAGCTGCTCCTCGGCAACCCTGCTGGCCCCCTCCGTCAGTTTTGCAGAAAACGTACTGCGCGGCTTTTGGCCGAACATGGGCGATCACCGCTTCCTCTGGGTGATGCGGGCCACCGTCGTTGGCTTCACCCTGTTGGTACTGCTCTTCGCCCTGAATTCACAGGCATCCATCTTCCACATGGTAGAGAATGCCTACAAGGTCACCCTGGCCGGTGCGTTTGTGCCACTGATGGGCGGTATCTTGTGGAAGCGCGCCACCAACCAGGGCGCCCTGGCTGCCATCTTCGGCGGGCTGTTGTCCTGGCTGCTGGTCGAAATGTTGATCGGCAGCGAAGGCAGTCAGGGCGTTTATGCCTACAGCGTCATTGGCGAACAAGGCATCCCCGCCCAGCTGATCGGCCTGGCCGTCTCCGCCATCGGCATGGTGGCCGGCTCGCTGCTTCCCCAGTGGATCGGCCACAAGAATCCTGGCCTGCCCATGCACGAACTGCAACACCGCGCCGCCCGTCATGCGCACCACACTCACCATGTCCATCATGTCGCCCATGCAGGCGAACCTGGGCAGCGGTAAGCCCGCGGTCATTTTTCAGGCGCTCTAGCGGAGTCGTCCTGAAATCTGCAGGCTCATGGATCGCCAGCGTCAGCGTGCAAGAAACACTTCTATCCTGCTACAAACCTATTCCCACTCGTTCATCAATGAGCATTACAGGCCGTTGAGAATAAATAGTTTTTTAACGAACTGTTTCATTGATATCATCATTTGTACCATCACCTCAGGCATGCGCCTCTTTACGCACCAACCCTTCGGCAATGAAGGCAAGAACGAGGGTATTCAAGCTGACTCCCTCTGCCTTGGCGCGCTCAGCCAGCTTGACATGGATTGACTTGGGCAGGCGAGTGACAAAACGCCCGGAGGCCATCGGTATCGGTTCGGGTTTATAAGATGGTGCCGGAATCGACTTGCCGGCGTCGGCTCTGGCTGAAATCCATGACGCAAAGGCATCGCGCCCATTCGCCACGGCTTCTGCTTCCGTTTCACCATCGGACATGCAGCCAGGCAAATCCGGAAAAGTAATCAGATAGCCGCCGCCATCCTCAGCTGATAAAGGGCTGACGATGTGGGCATAAGACTCGAAGGGATATTCAGGCTTCACTGGAGTAACTTGCTTGATGGTGGCACTCATGATGGCAACTCCTTGACATTGTCGACCAGACTCAAAAACTGCCGGATGTAAATCGGCTTGATCGGTCGGTGGGCTGGCACGGATACATCGCTTTCCATACCGGGGTAACCGAAAACATGGTGACTACCGCCATGATTGCGACACTCGATCCCGAGCTGGGCAGCCACCGAAAGCAAATCATCAATCCGCCAGTCTCGGGGATTGTTGCGCATGGCTTCGAGTAGCTTGGTTCGTTTGTTCATGCCGCCGATAGTATCTCATTTGATACTAGCAAGCTATCAGAGTTCCATTGCTGGCTAATGGTTGCAGGCACTCAGGTACGTAACCGACGCGTTTTTCGGCTTGACACCATGATTGTAAAGTGCCATGAAATCCGGCCGCAAAGCCCGCCGCTACGGGGAAGTAGCAGGAGCGATACCATCATCGGCGAGTTTTCCGACTCATAGTATCGCCAGCGTCAGCATGCAAGAAACACTTCTATCCTGCTAAACCTATTCCCACTCGATGGTCGCCGGTGGTTTACCCGAGATGTCGTAGACCACGCGGTTGATGCCGCGCACTTCGTTGATGATGCGGTTGGATACCTTGCCGAGCAGGCTGTAGGGGAGTTCGGCCCAGTGGGCGGTCATGAAGTCCTGGGTTTCGACGGCGCGCAGGGCGACGACGTATTCGTAGGTGCGGCCATCACCCATGACGCCGACGCTTTTGACGGGCAGGAAGACGGTGAAGGCCTGGCTGGTTTTTTCGTACCAGCCGGCGGCACGCAACTCGTCGATGAAGATGGCATCGGCACGGCGCAGCAGGTCGGCGTATTCCTGCTTCACTTCGCCAAGGATGCGTACCCCCAGCCCCGGGCCGGGGAAGGGGTGACGGTAGACCATGTCGTGCGGCAGGCCGAGTGCTACGCCCAGTTCGCGTACTTCGTCCTTGAAGAGGTCGCGCAAGGGTTCGAGCAGTTTGAGGTGCAGGGTTTCGGGCAGGCCGCCGACGTTGTGGTGGCTTTTGATGGCGTGTGCCTTGCCGGTTTTTGCGCCGGCAGATTCGATGACGTCCGGGTAGATGGTGCCTTGTGCCAGCCACTTGGCTTGTGGCAGTTTGGCGGCTTCGGCCTGGAATACTTCGACGAATTCACGGCCGATGATTTTGCGCTTCTGTTCGGGATCGGTCACGCCCTTGAGATGCCCCATGAACTGGCTTGATGCGTCGACATGAATCACCTTGACGCCGAGATTGCGAGCGAAGGTGTCCATGACTTGCTGGCCTTCGTTGAGGCGCAGCAGGCCGTTATCGACGAAGACACAGGTGAGCTGGCTGCCGATGGCGCGGTGCAGCAGGGCGGCGACGACACTGGAGTCGACACCGCCGGAAAGCCCCAGGATGACCTCTTCCTGGCCGACCTGGGCGCGGATTTTCTCGATGGCTTCACTGACGTAATCGGGCATGTTCCAGTCGTGGCCGCAGCCGCAGATGTCGTGCACAAAGCGGGCGATCATCTCCTTGCCCTTGAGGGTGTGGGTGACTTCCGGGTGGAACTGCACGGCATAAAAATGCCGCGTTTCATCGGCCATGGCGGCCACCGGGCAAGATGGCGTGCTGGCGATTACCTTGAAGCCGGGCGGCAACTCGGTGACCTTGTCGCCATGGCTCATCCAGACGTCGAGCAGGCCGTGTCCTTCAGCATTGCTGCGATCCTGAAGGCCGTTGAAGAGTTTTGAATGGCCACGGGCGCGGATTTCGGCGTAACCGAATTCCCGCTGGCCGGAGCTTTCTACCTTGCCGCCCAGTTGCTGCGCCATGGTTTGCATGCCGTAGCAGATTCCCAGCACCGGCACGCCCAGCTCGAACACGCAGGCCGGGGCTTTCCATTCCAGGGCTTCGTAGACGGAATTCGGCCCACCGGAGAGGATGATGCCCTGCGGGGCAAACTGGCGGATGAAGTCGGCGGAGACATCGAAGGGATGCAGCTCGCAATACACTCGCTGCTCACGCACACGACGGGCGATGAGCTGGCTGACCTGGGAGCCGAAGTCGAGGATGAGGATTTTCTGATGGGACATGGGAATGGTGCGTGAGGGCAGGGCGGATGAGCGGTGGTTTGCCGTAAACGGCCAAGGCGGCCAAGGCCGCCTTGGTGAGTGTGGCGGTGACGGTCAATTCACGTGGTAGTTGGGAGCTTCCTTGGTGATTTGCACATCATGGACGTGTGATTCGCGGATGCCGGCGGAGGTAATTTCGACGAACTCGGCACGGCTGCGTACGTCGTCGATGGTGGCACAGCCGACATAGCCCATGGTGGCACGCAGGCCGCCCATCAGTTGGTGGATGACGGCACCGACCGAGCCTTTGTAAGGGACACGCCCTTCGATGCCTTCTGGTACCAGTTTTTCGACGTTGGCATCGCTTTCCTGGAAGTAGCGATCGGCTGCACCTTCCTTCATCGCGCCAAGGCTGCCCATGCCGCGATAGGCCTTGTAGGAGCGCCCTTGGTAGAGCACGGTTTCGCCGGGGGCTTCCTCGGTGCCGGCAAACAGCCCGCCCAGCATGACGGCATTGGCACCGGCGGCGATGGCCTTGGAAATGTCGCCCGAATAGCGGATGCCGCCATCGGCAATCATCGGTACACCCGTGCCGGCGAGCGCCGTGGCCACGTTGTCGATGGCCGTGATCTGCGGTACGCCGACGCCGGCGACGATGCGCGTGGTGCAGATGGAGCCGGGGCCGATGCCGACCTTGACACCATCGGCTCCGTGATCGACCAGGGCGCGTGCGGCGCTGCCGGTGGCGATGTTGCCGCCGATGACTTCGACCTGCGGGAAATTTTGCTTGACCCAGCGCACGCGGTCGAGCACGCCTTGCGAGTGGCCATGTGCCGTATCGACCACCAGCACATCGACGCCAGCCTCGACCAGCAGGGCGGCACGTTCTTCTGTACCGGCGCCGACGCCGATGGCAGCACCGACCCGCAGGCGACCATGGTCGTCCTTGCAGGCATTCGGGTACTCGGTGGATTTGAGAATGTCCTTGACGGTGACCAGCCCGCGCAATTCGAAATCATCATTGATGACCAGTACCCGTTCCAGACGGTGCTGGTGCATCAGCTTTTTGGCTTCGTCGGGCGGCGTACCTTCCTTGACGGTAATCAGGCGTTCGCGCGGTGTCATGATGTTTTTGACGGGTTGATCCAGATTGGACTCAAAGCGCAGGTCACGGTTGGTGACGATGCCGACGACCTTGCCATTTTCCACCACGGGCAGTCCCGAGAAGCGGTGTTGGCGCGTCAGAGCCAGCACGTCGTGCACGGTCATGCTGGGCGGGACGGTGATCGGGTCTTTCAGGACGCCGGATTCGTGTCGCTTGACCCGTGCCACTTCGGCTGCCTGGGCCTGTGGGGGCAGGTTCTTGTGGATGATGCCGATACCGCCTTCTTGAGCCAGTGTGATGGCCAGACGGGCTTCCGTGACGGTATCCATGGCGGCAGACACCAGCGGCATGCGTAGCCGGATGTTACGGGTGAGCTGGGTGTCGAGGGAAACGTCGCGCGGCAGGATGATGGAGTGCGCGGGGACGAGCAAGACGTCGTCGAAGGTCAAAGCCTTGTGGAGAAGTCGCATCTTCTTTCCTTGATTCCAAAGGCGAGATTATACGCGTGCCGTTGCGGGACTGGCAGGCTGCTAGAATTCGGCGATTGAATCCATCTGCCTGTTGCCCGTCGATGTCTGCTCCGGAAATTTCTGTCGTCGTTCCCGTCTATAACGAGGAGGACGGCCTCGAAGCCCTGTTTTCACGGCTCTACCCGGCACTTGATGCCTTGCAGACGACTTATGAGGTGCTGTTCGTCAATGATGGCAGCCGGGATCGTTCTGCTGCGCTGTTGCGTGCCCAGTTCCAGGCTCGTCCGGAAGTGACGCGCGTCATCCTGTTTGCGGCCAATTTCGGTCAGCACATGGCCATCATGGCCGGCTTCGAGCAGTGCCGTGGCAACATCGTCATCACGCTGGATGCCGATTTGCAGAATCCCCCCGAGGAGATCGCAGCGCTGGTGGGCAAGATGCGTGAAGGTCATGATTACGTTGGCACCATCCGTCGTCAGCGCCAGGACAGCTGGTTCCGCCGCCATGCCTCGCGTGCCATGAACCGTTTGCGCGAGCGCATCACGCGCATCAAGATGACCGACCAGGGCTGCATGATGCGGGCGTATTCGCGTTCCATCGTTGATGCCATCAACAGCTGCAAGGAAGTCAGTACCTTCATTCCAGCTTTGGGCTATACCTTCGCGCAGCGGCCAACAGAGATTGTCATCGGCCATGAGGAACGCCATGCGGGCGACTCCAAATATTCTCTGTACAGCCTGATCCGCCTCAATTTCGATTTGATGACGGGCTTTTCGCTGGTGCCCCTGCAGTGGTTTTCCATGCTGGGCATCGGCGTGTCGTTGCTCTCGGCTCTGTTTGTGGTTTTCCTGATGATCCGTCGTCTGCTGGTCGGGCCCGAGGCGGAAGGGCTATTCACCCTGTTTGGCATCGCTTTCTTCCTCATCGGCCTGACGCTGTTTGGCGTCGGCCTGCTGGGGGAATATGTTGGCCGTATCTACCAGCAGGTGCGCCACCGGCCGCGTTATCTGGTCGAGGCCATCCTCGAACGCCAGGACTGATCCTCGCCATGCCGCGTGCTGTCGTCTTTGCTTATCACAACGTTGGCGTTCGTTGCCTGTCGGTGCTGTTGGCGCATGGTGTAGATATTGCGTTGGTGGTCACCCATCAGGATGCCTCGCATGAAAACATCTGGTTCGACAGCGTGGCCGGGCTGGCTACATTGCACGGTATCCCATTCATCACGCCGGAGGTGGTGAATGACCCGGCCGTGGTGGCCCGGATTGCGGCGCTCGAACCGGATTTTTTCTTTTCGTTTTATTTTCGCCAGATGCTCAAGGCGGATCTGCTGGCCATCCCCCGGCAGGGTGCCTGGAACATGCACGGCTCCTTGTTGCCGAAATATCGTGGCCGCGTGCCGGTGAATTGGGCGGTGCTGCACGGTGAGCGCGAGACCGGTGCCACCTTGCACCGCATGCTCGAAAAACCGGATGCTGGAGGCATCCTGGCACAGCAGGTCGTGCCCATTTTGCCGGACGATACCGCCCATGAGGTCTTCCAGAAAGTGACCGTGGCGGCGGAAATGGCCTTGAGTGGCATCTTGCCGCAACTTTTGTCCGGTAGTGCTACGGAGTATCCACAGGATTTGACCAGGGGCAGCTATTTTGGCGGCCGCCAGCCGGAAGATGGTCGCCTTGACTGGCAGCAGCCGGCGCAGGCCCTGCACAACCTGGTCCGTGCCGTGGCGCCGCCTTATCCAGGGGCTTTTTGTGCCACGCCTCTGGGGGAGCTACGGATATTGAAAACTGTCTTGCCCCGCACGGTGACAACATTGCCGCAGCCCTCTGCTGCAGCGACGCGACCAGCGCTCTCAGCGATGCAGCTGTACGAAGGCCGGCTGGGGGTGCGCTGTAGCGATGGTCGCCTGCTGCAGATCGTGGTCGCCGAGCTTGCCGGGCAGCCGCTGGATGCTGCCTCCTTCTCTCAGCGCTGCGGTACCACCTTGCCTTTGTACTGATTTTTACCGCTCTCTCGAACGATTTTTCCGGGCTCACTTCATGAAGAAAATTCTCATCCTCGGCGTCAATGGTTTCATCGGCCACCATCTGTCCCAGAGCATCATCCGCACAACAGACTGGGAAGTTTATGGCATGGACATGCAGTCGGATCGTGTGGCCGAGCTGATCGGTCATCCACGTTTTCATTTCTTCGAAGGCGATATCAACATTAACAGGGAGTGGATCGAGTATCACGTGAAGAAGTGCGATACGGTGTTGCCGCTGGTGGCCATTGCCACGCCGGCCACTTACGTCAAGGAGCCGCTGCGCGTCTTCGAGCTCGACTTTGAAGCCAATCTGCCCATCATCCGCGCGGCGGTGAAGTACAAGAAGCGGGTGATCTTCCCGTCGACGTCGGAAGTCTATGGCATGTGTTCCGACGAGCAGTTCGACCCGGAAAACTCCAATCTGACCTACGGCCCGATCAACAAGCCACGCTGGATTTACGCCTGCGCCAAGCAGCTGATGGATCGCGTCATCGCCGCCTACGGGCAGCAGGAAGGGCTCGATTACACGCTGTTTCGTCCATTCAACTGGATCGGTGCCGGTCTGGATTCGATCCACACACCGAAGGAAGGCAGCTCGCGCGTCATCACCCAGTTTCTCGGTCATATCGTGCGCGGCGAGCCGATCAAGCTGGTCGACGGTGGCGCGCAGAAGCGTGCCTTTACCTATGTTGATGATGGCATTGCCGCATTGATGGCCATCATCGCCAACAAGGACGGCATCGCCAGCGGCAAGATCTACAACATCGGCAACCCACACAACAATTACTCGGTGCGCGAACTGGCGACCATGCTGCTCGACATGGCCAAGGAATATCCCGAGTATCGCGACAGTGCGGCAAAGGTGCAGATGATCGAAACCACCTCGGGCGAGTATTACGGCAATGGTTATCAGGACGTGCAAAACCGTGTGCCGAAGATCGACAACACCATGGCCGAACTCGGCTGGGCACCCCGGGTAACGATGCAGGATGCCCTGAAAAATATCCTCGATGCCTATCGTGGCGATGTCGCAGCAGCCCGCAGCCTGGTGGATTGAGTCCGGCGCGGACGTTGCGCGCGTTGAACTTCGGGGACAGGCATGAAACTCGCACTCAAGATCGATGTGGATACCTGGCGTGGCACCTTGCAGGGCGTGCCGCGCCTGGTCGAGGCTTTGCGCCGCCATGAAGTACAGGCCACCTTCTTGTTTTCCCTAGGGCCGGATCACACCGGACGGGCATTGAAGCGGGCGCTGCGCCCTGGTTTCATGAAGAAGGTGTCGCGCACTTCTGTGGTCTCGCACTACGGCATCAAGACGCTGCTGTATGGCACCTTGCTGCCCGGCCCCGATATTGGCCGCAAGGGCGGGGACATTCTCAGGGCCGTGCAGGACGCTGGTCATGAAGTCGGCATTCATTGCTGGGATCATGTGCGTTGGCAGGATGGCGTGGCGCAGGCCGATGGAGTCTGGACGGCACATGAAATGCGTCTGGCCTGCGAGCGGTTTGAGGAAGTCTTTGGTGCGGCAGCGCGTACCCATGGAGCGGCTGGTTGGCAGATGAATGCCCATGCCTTGCGCCTGACCCAGCGTCTGGGTTTTGACTACGCTTCGGATTGCCGGGGTACGCAGCCCTTCATGCCGGTCTGGCAGGGAGAGGTCATCCATTGTCCGCAGCTGCCGACCACTTTGCCGACGCTGGATGAATTGCTGGGGGTGGGGGGGCTGAATGAAGGCAATGTGCATGAACGTCTGCTCGAGCTGACGGTGAATGCGCCGCCGACGGGACATATCTATACGTTGCATGCTGAGCTGGAAGGCATGAAGCTGTTGCCGGTTTTCGAGAAATTGCTCACCGGCTGGCGTGCGCAGGGCTATACAATCACCACGACTCGGGCTATCTTCGCGTCGCTGGACAAGGCAGCTCTGCCACGTTGCGAGATCGTGCGTGGAACCTTGCCCGGGCGTTCCGGTACCTTGATGTTGCAAGGGAATCCGTATCTTGACCGATGGAAGCTTGCTGCCGCATGAGAGGGCACAGATGATTGACCAAAAAGTCGCCGATTTTTCATTGCCCGCTACGGGCGGTCAGGAATTTCATCTCGCGGCTTGTTCTGGTCGTTTTCTGGTGCTGTATTTTTATCCCAAGGACAACACTCCGGGGTGCAGCACCGAGGCTGCCCAGTTCCGCGACCAGCATGCCGACTTTCAGCAACTGGGCTGTGAAATATTCGGTTTGTCGCGTGACAGCCTGCGGACGCACGAGAACTTCAAGGCCAAGCTGGCTTTGCCTTTCGCCTTGTTGTCCGATACCGAGGAGTTGGCCTGTCAGCAATTCGGGGTCATCCGGCAGAAAAAACTTTATGGCAAAGATGTGCGCGGCATCGAGCGCAGCACCTTTTTGATCGATCCCAAAGGCGTTTTGCGCCGTGAATGGCGTGCTGTCAAAGCCGACGGTCATGCCGGGGAGGTGCTGGCAGCACTCAAGATACTGCATGTCTGACGCGTTTCCGGCATCGCCTCATGGCTGCCGGAGCTGAAATCTGCATCTGAAGTTGCTTCATCCCGCCCCCACTGCCGAGGAGACGAAGATGGCCGCACCAAAAAGCAGCACCCCACGCAAGAAAGCCGCGGCCAAGCTGCCGCAGACCAAGCTGTTCGTTCTCGATACCAACGTGCTGATGCACGATCCCACGAGTCTTTTCCGTTTTGAGGAACATGACGTCTATGTTCCGATGATGACCCTGGAAGAGCTCGATGCCAACAAAAAAGGCATGACGGAAGTGGCTCGCAACACGCGCCAGACCAGCCGCCTGCTGGACGAGATCGTGTCCACCTGCGGGGACAGTGGCGATATCCGTGACGGCATCCCGCTGCAGGGCCCTTCGCACCAGCAGGCCAGCGGCCGGCTGTTCTTGCAGACCGAGGCCATCAGCAGCCAGATTCCACCGGCATTGCCGGCCGGCAAGGCAGACAACCAGATCATCTCGGTGGTCATGTACCTGAGCACGCAGCATCCCGGTCGTACCATCATCCTGGTGTCGAAAGACATCAACATGCGCATCAAGGCGCGTGCCCTAGGGCTAGCGGCGCAGGATTACTTCAATGACAAGGTGCTGGAGGATACCGATCTCCTGTACACCGGTACCCGCGAGCTGCCGGCGGATTTCTGGGACAAGCACGGCAAGGATCTCGAATCCTGGAAGCAGGACACCCGCACGTTTTATCGCGTCAAAGGACCGCTGTGCACGGACATGCTCATCAATGAACATGTCTGGCAGGAAGGCCCGCAGCCGTTGTATGCCTGGGTCAGGGAGGCCGGTGAGCGCAGTGTGGTGCTGGAAACCCTGGTGGAATACACCCATCAGAAAAATGCTGTCTGGGGCATCACGGCACGCAACCGCGAGCAGAATTTTGCGCTCAACCTGTTGATGAATCCCGAGATTGATTTCGTGACACTGCTGGGCCAGGCCGGCACCGGCAAGACCCTGCTGACCCTGGCCGCCGGCTTGACACAGGTGCTCGACAGCAAGCGTTATTCAGAAATCATCATGACCCGGGTCACCGTGCCGGTGGGTGAGGACATCGGCTTCCTGCCCGGTACCGAGGAAGAAAAAATGACGCCCTGGATGGGGGCTCTTGAAGATAATCTCGATGTTCTCAACCGGCCGCACGAAGAAGCCGGGAGCAGCGGATCAGCAGTGAGTGGTGACTGGGGGCGGGCAGCAACGATGGATCTGATCCGCAGCCGCATCAAGGTGAAGTCGCTCAATTTCATGCGTGGCCGTACCTTCATGAACAAGTTTCTCATCATCGATGAGGCACAAAACCTGACGCCCAAGCAGATGAAGACGCTCATCACCCGCGCTGGGCCGGGTACCAAGGTGGTCTGCATGGGGAATATCGCGCAGATCGACACACCCTATCTCACCGAAGGCAGTTCGGGTCTGACTTATGTGGTGGATCGTTTCAAGGGCTGGCCACATTCCGGCCATATCACCTTGCAGCGCGGTGAACGCTCCCGTCTGGCAGATCATGCAGCGGAAGTGCTGTAGACCGCAGTACTGTTCCTGATGTTTTCGTCATTTCCGCAGCCATCTCTAGTACTTCCGGAGATGGCTGTCGGGTTACACCGGGTTGATAGCGTCTTTCGGTACTGGCGAGAAACCGACCAGTGACGGATTCCACGAGCCGACGATCTCGGCTACCTTGAATACTTCCAGCGGCCCATTAGTACCACCGGCACCGCTAGTGCCATCGGTGATACGTCCTGGTTCCGAAGCGTTGTAGATTAGCCAGACATCGGCAGTGACCACAGTATCGGCGGTAATCACGACAGACTTCCCTGTGGCGGTGGGGGTGCCAAACAATGCGGCAACCTGGCTGGCGGTGGGTTTTGTGGCCGCCAGTGTCGAGCCGTTGCCGCTGGTCCAGAGCCCGTTGTTGTCGATCAGAGTTATCGAGCCATTGAGGGCAGTAAGTGTTCCGACGGCAGCAGTTGCCCGGATCGCCGACAGCGTAGTGATGTCGATATTCCTTTTGAAATTGAGCAGACGGGTGAAATCCAGTATGTCGGTGCCAACCCCGAAATCCGTGATATTTGTTGTATTCGTATCAACAGTGCCCGTGAGGTAGATCTGGCTGTTCGGGAGAACGAAGGTGTCATCTCCGGCACCGCCGGTCAGGGTATCCTTACCTGCGGTGATGTAAAAGGTATCTTTGCCGCTATTGCCAATAAAAATGTCATTGCCCGTGCCGCCAGTGGCATCACTGCCGCCCAGCGGTGCCTTGAACACGGTGTTCTGAGTGGCCGGCCCGATGTAGGTGATCTTGCCCTTGCCGGTCATACGTGAGGCATCCAGTGTGGTGGTACCATTAGCCATGGCCGGATCAAAAGTGATGATCGAGCCGGATAGTCCCAGGTCGGTGCTGTAGAACACGTCGAATTTGCTGGCACCTTTCAGCGTGTACAGCTTGGCTGGGGTATCCCAGCGCAGGTCTTCCTTGAGTTCGCTGAACAGAGTCATGGTACCGCTGGTCGGATCATTGTAGAGCGCCGGTTTGTCGCCGGTCGCCGACAGGCCGGCTGCGGCCAGTGCCTGAATGATGCGGGCATCGAGTGAGCCTCCTTGCAGAAAGGTTGTTTCGGCCTTTGTGATTTCACGGTTTGCCCCGGCCAGAAAGGCCAGACCGGCAATCTCTCCCCCGGCGGGCATGACATTCAAGGTCGGCAGGGTGCTGGCCAGTGCCAGGAGTTGCCCACGGGTCATCGTTCCTGCATTGAGCTGCTCCGTGTAATAGGCGATGGTTCCCGGGTCTGCACCCGGACCAAAGACCCGTCCTGCCAGGGTGGTGACGAAGGTTGCATGGTCCGGCAAGCCGTCGTTGCTGAGTGGGTTCCCGGGGAAGCGCAGGGCAGCTTCTGCTACCTGATCGATGGTGTAACCCTCGCGGAGGGAATCCATGCCCATCTTGAAATAGGTAGCGTCCGGAGCCCGGTCAAAAGTCAGAAAAAACATGCGGGCCAAATCGATGACATGATTCTGGGTAAAGGAAGGGGACTGCATCAGCGTGCGCACTACCTGCCCAAGGGTCGTCACGCCACTGTCTACGCGGGCCGCCTCGTTTGCGATCCAGGCAGTGTTGGCCGCTTCGGGGATCAGCATCGAATAGAAGCGGGTGATGTAATCGGCGGTGAGGGATTTTGTCGCTGTCGTTGCTGCCATGGAATTTTCCAGGATAACGTATCAGAAACGAAAGGTAGCATCTGCAGGGCAAGGCATAAGCGCCGTTATCAGGTTGTTTTTTGCGTCAATTTCACGCATTCCGGCGTAATGTTGATGTCCCCTCATGCCGCCGCAGCCTCCCATGGCGTTTGGTCGCATAATGATGCCCTGTAAGTTTGACTTGGGTTTCATTACCGGACAGGAGGGCATCATGGCGAACATCGAATCGGTCTTGCAGGAACATCGTGTCTTTCCGCCGGCCAAGGAGTTCGTGCAGCAAGCCACGGTATCAGGGATGGCGGCTTATGAGGCGCTGTGCCATGAGGCAGCGCAAGACAATCCCGGCTTCTGGGCGCGTCTGGCGCGTGAGCATCTGAGCTGGCAGCAGCCGTTTTCACAAACCCTGGATGAGTCGAAGGCACCGTTTTATCGCTGGTTTGCCGATGGCCAGCTGAATATTTCCTACAACTGTCTGGATCGCAATGTCGAGGCCGGGCTGGGCGACAAGACGGCGATCATCTTCGAGGCAGATGACGGGCAGGTTACGCACCTCAGCTACCGGGCGCTGCTGGCGCGCACGGCAGCATTGGCCAATGCGCTGAGTGCGCAGGGCATCGGCCTGGGTGATCGGGTCATCATTTACATGCCGATGTCCATCGAAGGCATCGTCGCCATGCAGGCCTGTGCCCGCATTGGTGCCATTCATTCGGTGGTGTTCGGCGGTTTTTCGGCCAAGAGCCTGCAAGAGCGCATCCAGGATGCCCGGGCGGTGGCTGTCATCACGGCGGACGAGCAATGTCGCGGTGGCAAGACGTTGCCTCTCAAGCCGGCGGTCGATGAAGGTATCCAGCTGGGGGGCTGCGACACCATCCGGCGGGTCATCGTTTATCGACGCACCGGCGGGGCCTGTGCCATGCAGGCCGGGCGCGATGTCTGGTGGCACGACATCGTTGCCGGTCAGCCGGAGCAAAGCGAGCCGGTCTGGGTCGGGGGCGAGCATCCACTGTTCCTTCTGTACACCTCGGGCTCGACGGGCAAACCCAAGGGTGTGCAGCATTCTTCTGCCGGTTATCTGCTGCACACTGTGATGACGATGAAATGGACGTTCGACATCAAACCGGCGGATGTCTTCTGGTGCACGGCCGACATTGGCTGGGTGACGGGGCACAGCTATGTGGCTTATGGCCCGCTGGCCTGCGGGGCGACCCAGGTCGTCTTTGAAGGCATTCCCACCTGGCCGGATGCCGGCCGTTTCTGGAAGATGATCCAGGATCACCGGGTGTCGATCTTCTACACGGCACCCACGGCTATCCGCTCGCTCATCAAGTCCGGCCAGGATCTGCCCGGGCAGTACGATCTTTCTTCGCTGCGCCTGTTGGGCTCCGTGGGCGAGCCGATCAATCCGGAAGCCTGGATGTGGTACTACACCACTGTGGGCGGCAGCCGCTGTCCCGTCGTCGATACCTTCTGGCAGACCGAAACCGGGGCACATGTCATCACCCCGCTGCCCGGGGCAACTCCACTGGTTCCGGGTTCTTGTACCCTGCCGTTTCCCGGCATCGAGGTGGGCATTGCCGATGAAGCCGGGGGCGAGGTGGAATGGGGCAAGGGCGGCGCACTGGTCATCCGCAAGCCCTGGCCGGGGATGATCCGCACCATCTGGAATGACCCGGAACGCTATGTCAAAGCCTATTTTCCGGAAGAATTTGGCGGGCGCATCTATCTGGCTGGCGACGGGGCGGTGCGTGATGCCAGAACGGGCTATTTCACCATCATGGGGCGTATCGACGACGTGCTGAATGTTTCCGGGCACCGCATGGGGACGATGGAAATCGAGTCGGCGCTGGTGGCCAACCCGCTGGTGGCCGAGGCGGCGGTGGTGGGGCGTCCGGATGATCTGACGGGCGAGGCCATCTGCGCCTTTGTTGTTCTGAAGGGTGACCGTCCTCAAGGTGATGCGGCGCAGGCCGTGGCCGAAGAACTGCGCCAGTGGATTGGCAAGGAAATCGGTGCCATCGCCAAACCGCGTGAAATCCGTTTTGGTGACAATCTGCCCAAGACCCGCTCGGGCAAGATCATGCGCCGCCTGCTGCGTCAGCTGGCCAAGGGTGAGGTCATCACCCAGGATGTGTCGACACTGGAAAATCCAGCCATCCTCGAACAGCTGGGGGCGGCACGCTGAGCGCGATGCTCAGGCTACGGTGCGGGCTGCGGGCCTGAGGCGGATGCCTTGAGAACCAGCGGCAGGCCGGCGGCCACCAGCGTGACCTGATCTGCACTTTGTGCCACGCGCTGGTTCAGCCAGCCTTGAGCATCGCGAAATTGCCGCGCCAGGGCGTTGTCTGGCACGATGCCCCAGCCGACTTCATTGCTGACCAGCAGAACCTGGCCGGGCAGAGTGGGCAAGACATCCAGTAAGGTCGCCTGCTCGGGGGACAATCCCGGCCCGAGCAGCAGGTTGGTCAGCCATAGGGTCAGGCAATCGACCAGCAGACAGCGCCCATCGGCTGCCTCCTGTTGCAGGCAGGCGGCCAGCGCCAGCGGCGCCTCGACGGTGCGCCAGTGTGCCGGGCGGCGCTGGCGATGATGGCGGATGCGCTGTGCCATTTCGTCATCCTGGGCGGTGGCAGTGGCGATGTAGACCACCTCCAGACCACTGGCCAGGGCGCGGTTTTCAGCATGACGGCTCTTGCCGGAGCGCGCACCGCCGAGAATGAGTTCGATGTAGGGATCAGGCATCGGCACACTATAATCCACGCCGCGATTCGGTGGAGCACTGGCCTGTCTGGCCGGGGCTCCTGGGAACACGGTGCGGGGCAACCCAAGTCCGTGGCGGGCCCGCCGCTGTGAGTGGGGACGAAGGCTGCCGGCGCTGTTGCAGCGCACCACTGGGGAAACCCGGGAAGGGGGAGCCGGAGAATGATCCACGAGCCAGAAGACCGACCGATCGAATGTCAGTCACCATCGGACTGGCCAGCACCGGGTGTGGAGCCCTGGTGCCGGGCCATGACCGAGCCTGAACAGGAATGAATCGGATGCATTCGGATTTTTCGGAATATCACACGACCGGCCGGGTCGAGCCACTGGATTACTCGTCGGCTGCGGCGGCGCATTATCAAACCCTCATCGACCAGAAGACCAAGCCTCCCGGCAGCCTGGGTCGGCTGGAAGCCCTGGCTTTGCAGCTGGCACTGATCCAGCAGACGGACAAGCCTGTCCTGCACGATCCGCACCTGCTGGTCTGTGCCGGTGATCATGGTGCGGCCCGGGCCGGCATTTCGGCCTATCCGCAGGACGTGACCTGGCAGATGGTGGAAAATTTTCTCGCCGGTGGTGCTGCGATCAATGCCCTGAGCGCCGTGGCCGGTGTTCGTCTGGTCGTTGCCGATGCCGGGGTGGCGCATGATTTCGGCCCGCGCCCGGGGCTGGTCGACGCCAAGATCATGGCTACGGGAACGTGCTCCTATCTCGAAGGGCCGGCCATGACAGCCGCGCAGTGCCAGCAGGCAATGGCGCAGGGAGCGGCCGTGGTGGCGCGGCTGGCCGAAGGGGGCTGCAATGCCCTGGGCTTTGGCGAAATGGGGATCGGCAACACGGCTTCGGCTTCATTGTTGACGCATTGTCTGACTGGCCTGCCGCTGACCGAGGTGGTTGGCCGGGGGAGCGGGCTGGATGATGCCGGGCTGGTACGCAAGCAAGCCTTGCTGGAACAGGCACTGGCCCTGTGTCCGCGGGCAGAGCGTGATGATGCGCTGGCTGTGTTGGCGCGTTTTGGCGGTTTCGAGATGGCCATGCTGACGGGTGCCATGCTCGAAGCCGCACAGCGGCGCATGGTGCTGCTGATCGACGGCTTCATCGTCACGGCTTCCCTGCTGGTGGCTCATCGCCTGCAGCCGGCCATCGCTGATTACTGCGTCTGGGCGCATTGCTCGGCGGAGCCAGGACATCGCCATCAGCTGGCCTTCATGCAGGCCACACCGCTGCTGTCGCTGGAACTGCGGCTGGGGGAGGGTAGTGGTGCGGCGTTGGCTTTCCCCTTGCTACGGGCGGCAACGGCCTTTCTGAATGAAATGGCCAGCTTTGCTTCGGCCGGGGTGGCAGGAAAGGTGGTTTCGTGAACCGTCCGCTGGAAAATTTTCTGGCAGCCATCCGTTTCTTCACTCGTCTGCCTGTCCCGGCCTGGGTCGGGCATTCCCAGGAGGGACTGGATCGGGCGGTGCGTTATTTTCCGCTGGTTGGATTGCTGGTGGGCGTGCTCGGGGCTGTCGTGACCGAACTGGCGGCCATGGCCTTGCCGATCACCCCGGCCATCCTGCTGGGCATGCTGGCTACTTTGCTCATCACGGGTGCTTTCCATGAGGACGGCCTGGCGGATAGTTGCGATGGTCTAGGTGGGGGCTGGGGTCGGGAACAGGTGCTGACCATCATGAAGGACTCGCGCATCGGCAGCTATGGTGCCATCGGCATCGGCATGGTGCTGGCGCTCAAGTTCAGCCTGTTGCAGGAAATCGATGCCGCCGCCGAACCACCCGCACTGGCGCTGGCTCTGGTGGCCGGCCATGCCGCCTCGCGGTTCGCGCCGGTGCTGGTGATGCGCTGGCTCGATTACGCCCGTGAGAATGATGCGGTGGCCGGCAAATCCAAGCCGCTGGCGCGTAACGTGGGTGTGGTGGATCTCGTCTGGGCCGGGTTGTTTGCCTTGTTGCCAGGTGTGCTGCTGGCTCCGGCTGCGCTGCTGAGCGGCGGAGCCGGGGTGCTGCTGGTGGCCTTTCTGGCGACACGCTACTTCCGGCACCGCCTGGGCGGCTACACTGGAGACACGCTGGGGGCCACGCAACAACTAGCCGAGCTGGCTTTTTATACCGGGCTGCTGTGCGTCTCTACCTGATCCGCCACCCGCCCCCGGCGGTGGCCGAAGGCACCTGCTATGGCCGTACAGATCTGCCCCTGGCCGGGCCGATTAATACTCTGGTAGCCAGGCTGCAGCCGCACCTGCCGGCCGGCTTGCCGCTTTACAGCAGCCCCCTGCAACGCTGCCGCCAGTTGGCCGAGGCGCTGCATCCCCGGCCGCACTACGACCCCCGCCTGCAAGAGATGGATTTCGGCCTGTGGGAACAACAATCCTGGTCGGCCATCGACCGCCAGGCCATCGATCAGTGGGCGGCAGATCCGCTGCATTTTTGCCCGCCCCGGGGGGAATCTGCCGCGCAACTGGTGCAGCGTGTCCGGGACTTTCTGGCGGAGCTGTGCGCCAGGGAACGATCCGGCGACTGCATTCTCGTTACCCACGCCGGCGTCATCAAGGCATTGCAAGGACTGGTGCATCGGTTGCCCGTGCAGGCCTGGATGTCGCTGGGCTTTGATTATGGCAGCCTGACGCTACTGGATGTGGCAGGGCTGCCTACAGTAGCTTGCCCGGATTGAAGATGCCCTGCGGGTCGAGTACCTGCTTGAGGCGGTGCATCAGCTGGCTTTCCAGCGGGCTGTGGTAGCGCAGCAGTTCGTTGCGCTTGAGCTGGCCGATGCCGTGTTCGGCAGAGATGCTGCCGTCCAGTTCATGCACCAGATCATGGACGATGCGGCTGACGGCCGAGCCGGTGGCGATGAAGGCAGCGTTGTCCTGGGCCTCTGCCTTGGAGGGGTTGTAGTGCAGGTTGCCGTCGCCGACGTGGCCGAAGCAGACGATGCGCAGGCCGTCATGCTGGCGGTGCAGGGCCTGGTCGGTACGCCGGATGAATTCCGGGATGGCGGAAAGTGGCACGGAGATGTCGTGCTTGATGCTGAGGCCGTCGATCTTCTGGGCTTCGGAGATGCTTTCGCGCAGCTTCCACAGGGCAGCGGCCTGGGCGTCGCTGTGGGCGATGACCGCCTCATGTAACCAGCCTTGTTGTTCTGCACTGGCCAGGAATTCGATCAGCGAATCACGCAGAGGGTCCGTGCCTTGCGGCCTATCCGCTTCCAGGTGGCCATCATCGAGCTGCAGCAGGATGTGCCAGTCGTATGCCGTGGCGAGTGGAGGCTGGGTGGCGGGGATGTGTTTGAGCACCAGTTCGAGGGCGGTGCGGTTGATGAGCTCGAAGGCGCTGACCCGTTCGCCGAAATGTTGTCTTAGCTGCCCCAGCAGGCTGACAGCGGCGGCCGGGTCGGGGATGGCCAGCCAGGCGGTGGCATGGCGGTGCACGGCGGGAAAGAGCTTCAGGACGGCGGCGGTGATGATCCCCAGGGTGCCCTCTGCACCGATGAAGAGATGACGCAGGCTGTAGCCGGTGTTGTCTTTGCGCAGCGCACGCAGGCCGTGCCAGACCTGGCCGTCGGCCAGCACCACTTCCAGCCCCAGGGTCAGGTCGCGCATGCTGCCGTAACGCAGGACTTGCAGGCCGCCGGCATTGGTCGATAGATTGCCGCCGATGGTGGCCGTGCCTTCGGAGGCCAGTGACAGCGGGAAGAGGCAGCCGATATCTGTAGCAGCTTGCTGGACTTCTGCCAGGGTGCAGCCGGCTTCGGCAGTCAGGGTGTGGTTGAGGGGGTCGAGGTGACGGATGTGGTTGAGGCGGCCGGTGCTGAGAACGACTTCCGGGCGCTGTACCTGATCGGCTGCACGGGGCACAGCGCCACCGACCAGCCCGGTATTGCCGCCCTGGGGTACCAAGGTAAGGTGAGCGGCAGCACAGGTGGCAACAAGGGCAGCGACTTCGGCGGTGCTGCCTGGTCGTACGACACATAGCGCCGTGCCGTGATAGCGGCCACGCCAGTCGGTCAGGTATGGCGCGAGGTCATGTTCGTCGGTCAATAGATGCGCCGGGCCGACGATCTGTGCCAGTTGCTCCAGCACTTTCGTGGCCGGCGCGGCTGGGTGTGGCATGTCAGGGTGCCGGGGTGCTGCGGGCGCAGCGTGCATATAGGTCGTGCACGTCGCAATCGGTGATCTCGACGGTGGCAAATTCGCCTACTTCAAGGTCATGACCGTCGGTGATATAGACCAGGCCGTCGATTTCGGGGGCATCCCCTTCGCTGCGGGCAATGGCGCCATCTTCGTCGATGTCGTCGACCAGAACTTTCATGGTGCGGCCGATCCTGCGTTCCAGGCGCTGGGTGCTGATGTCTTCCTGAAACTCCATCAGCAACTGGCGGCGCCGTTCGCGAACTTCGTCCGGCAGGGCACCGGGCAGATCATTGGCGGCGGCACCATCGACCGGGGAATAGGCGAAGGCACCCACCCGGTCGAGCTGTGCTTCTTCGAGGAAGGTCAGCAGCTCTTCGAATTCGGCTTCGGTTTCGCCCGGAAAGCCGGTGATGAAGGTGCTGCGGATCGTGATGTCCGGGCAGACTGCACGCCAGGCCTTGATGCGTTCGAGGTTGTTTTCACTGCTGGCCGGCCGCTTCATCAGCTTGAGGATACGCGGACTGGCATGCTGGAAGGGGACGTCGAGATAGGGCAGGATCTTGCCTTCCGCCATCAGCGGAATCAGCTGATCGACGGCCGGATAGGGGTAGACGTAGTGCAGCCGCACCCAGATGCCCAGTTCCCCCAGCGCCTGGCAGAGTTCCAGCAGGCGGGTCTTGACCGGCTTGCCCCCATGAAAGCCGGTGCGGTATTTGAGATCGACCCCGTAGGCGCTGGTGTCCTGGGAGATGACCAGCAGCTCCTTGACGCCGGCCTGGGCGAGATTTTCGGCTTCCTGCAGGATGTCGCCGACCGGCCGGCTGACCAGATCGCCGCGCAGATTGGGAATGATGCAGAAACTGCAACGATGATTGCAGCCTTCGGAGATTTTCAGGTAGGCGTAATGCGGTGGTGTGAGCCGAATGCCTTGTGGGGGCACGAGGTCGATGAAGGGCTCATGCAGCGGTGGTAGCTGGGCATGCACGGCGGCCATGACTTCCTGGGTGGCGTGCGGGCCGGTGACAGCCAGTACCTTGGGGTGCGTTTGACGCACGATGTCGCCCTTGGCACCGAGACAGCCGGTGACGATGACCTTGCCGTTTTCGGTCAGTGCCTCACCAATGGCATCGAGTGATTCTTCCACCGCCTCGTCGATGAAGCCACAGGTGTTGACCACCACCAGATCGGCACCTTCATAAGAGCCGGAGATGCGGTAGCCTTCGGCACGCAAACGGGTCAGGATCAGCTCGGCATCCGCACTGGCCTTGGGGCAGCCAAGGGAGACGAAGCCGACCGTCGGGTCTTTTTTCGGATGAGACATGGGCGCAGGAAGGGTAGGGCAGGATTGCTCAGGAGGCTTTTTTCTTGCCACCGGCTGATCCGCTGGCCTTGGAGGCATTGGTGGTATCAGTGGTGTCAGGGGTGGGGGCAGGGTGGGTATCAGCAGCGGAAAAGTTCGGGAAATTGAAGCCCGTGAACATGTGACGTGCCTGGCCTTGCACCTGCTCTTGCATCTGGTGGAACATCTTCTGGCTTTGATCCATGTAGGCACTCATCATGTTCTGCATGGCCGGCGCCTGAAAGTTGAGGAACTGTGACCAGAGATCGTGATTGGCCGTCGGGCTTTCACCATACAGGGCGCGTGCCTGCTCCTTGAAGCGGGTCTGCATGTCGGTAAAAGAACGCAAATTCGATTCGAGGTAGTGCCCCATCATGCCTTGCATGGCATTGCCATAAAAACGGATCATCTGTGCCAGCAGCTCGCTGGAGAACATGGGTGTGCCACCAGCTTCCTCTTCGAGGATGATCTGCAACAGGACGCTGCGCGTCAGGTCTTCGCCTGTCTTGGCATCGACTACCTTGAAGTCATCGAAATCCAGCACCATCTGCCGGACATCCACCAGCGTGATGTAGGTGCTGCTGCGGGTATCGTACAGGCGACGGTTGGGGTATTTCTTGATGAGATGTGGCGCGGCCGGATCGGGTTCGCTCATGAAACACAGCTTCCTGGAGTAAGCCCGACCTGCGGTCACCCGCCCTGACCGTGGGGTGCAGGGCGCGGAGTGTGACCATTGGCCGGGGTGGATCAATACATGTGCAGGCCGCCGTTGATATTGAGCGTGGCACCCGTCATGTAGCCGGCCATGTCCGAGGCCAGGAAGCACACCAGATGGCCAATCTCCTCAGGCTTGCCAAAGCGTCCCATGGGGATGGTCTGTTCGATCTGGTCGCGCACGTCCTGCTTAATGGCCAGGATCATTTCGGTAGCGATGTAGCCCGGGGCGATGGCATTGACCGTCACGCCTTTCTTGATGACTTCCTGGGCAATGGCCTTGGTGAAGCCCAGCACACCGGCCTTGGCAGCCGAGTAGTTGGCCTGGCCGAACTGACCCTTGACGCCATTGACCGAGGCCATGTTGATGATGCGGCCAAAGTTGCGTGCCACCATGCCGTCGATGACCTGGCGAGTGACGTTGAACAGGCTGTCGAGGTTAGTCGACAGCACGGCGTCCCACTGTGCCTTTTCCATCTTGCGGAAGACGGAATCGCGGGTGATGCCGGCGTTATTCACCAGCACGTCGATCGGGCCGATTTCGGCTTCGATCTTCTTGACCATGGCGGCGCAGGAATCAAAGTCGGAAACGTCGCCCTCAGCCGCGTGAACGTTGTAGCCTTCGGCACGCATCTTGGCCAGCCATTCATCCCGGGGCGGGAAGCCTGGCAGGCAGTTTGCCACGACGGTCATGCCGTCTTTTGCCAGAGCCTTGCACATGGCCGTCCCCAGCCCACCCATGCCACCTGTCACCAACGCAATTCTTGCAGCCACTTTGAACCTTCTCTTTCTTGACAACGATAAATCTGAATTTTTGGAATTGGAATTATTGTGTTTCTGATATTTCTGGTGTTTCTGTTCTGCCCCAGACGGCAACAGAACGTCTGTGGGGTGCGACCTGCGCTTGTGTTGTTTGGCCTGTCGCATCCCGTGCGTCCCGATCAGGACATGTGTTGTCCGCCGTTGATCGAAACATTGGCACCATTGACGAATGCCGCTTCGTCCGAGGCCAGATAGGCCACCAGACCGGCCACTTCTTCCGGCTTGCCCAGGCGACCGGTCGGGATCTGCGGCAGGATCTTGGAATCCAGCACATCCTGCGGAATGGCCGTGACCATCTTGGTGCCGATGTAACCGGGCGAAATCGTGTTGATCGTTACCCCCTTCTTGGCAACTTCCAGCGCCAGCGACTTGGTGAAGCCGTGCATGCCGGCCTTGGCGGCGGCGTAGTTGGTCTGGCCGAAGGCACCTTTCTGGCCATTCACCGAGGAGATGTTGATGACGCGCCCCCAGTTGCGCTCGACCATGCCATCCATGACCTGCTTGGTCATGTTGAAGACGGAGTCGAGGTTGGTGCGGATCACCGCATCCCAGTCGGCCTTGGTCATTTTCTTGAAGGTCATGTCGCGGGTGATACCGGCGTTATTCACCAGCACGTCGATCGGGCCGAGATCCTTGGTGATCTGATCGACACAGACCTTGCTGGAGTCGAAATCGCTGACATCGCAGGGATAGGCCTTGAAGCCATAACCCATGTCATTCATGTTGCGCAGCCATTCCTGCGCCTTGGTATTGCTGGGGCTGTAGGTGGTGACCACCTTGTATCCCAGTGCAGCCAGCTTGATGCAGATGGCCTCACCCAGCCCGCCCATCCCGCCTGTAACCAGAGCTACTCTTTGCATGACACTGTCTCCTTGATTTTTGAATGACAACGACAACGAATATCTGCTATCTGCTATCTGCTACTTGCAACCTGTTATCTGATACATCACGGGAATTTCTATACGCACTGCCTGTATCTCCCGATGATCCGGGCAGAAAGCCGTTCATCCGGAAGTGAATCCGGGGAGGATACGAAGGCGGTATTTTACGATGCCTTTTCACAAACGTAGCGACCCGGTGCAAATTCGATGACCGGATAGCGGGTATTTCCAAGTTTTTCCTTTGATTTTCGTGACTTACCGGAAAATTCTCGTAGCCAGGCAAACCAGGCTGGCCACCAGCTGCCAGGCTGCTCCCTGGCCGATACCAGCCATTGCTCGGCCTCACTCTGGGCATGGTCAGGAGTGCACCAGTAACTGCGCCGATTCTTGGCTGGCGGATTGATAACGCCTGCGATATGGCCGCTCGCGCCCAACAGAAAGGTCGTCGGGCCAGCGAGCAGGTGGCGCGAACGATACGCCGATTGCCAGGGCACGATGTGGTCCTCGCGCGAGGCATACAGGAAGGTGGGCATATCCACCTTGCCCAGATCGATCGGCATACCACACACGCTCAGCTGACCGGGCTGGCACAGGCGGTTTTCCAGGTACAGGTGGCGCAGATACCAGGCGGCAAACGGGCCGGGGAGGTTGGTGCTGTCGGCATTCCAGTAGAGCAGGTCGAATGCTGCCGGCTTGCTGCCCTTGAGATAATTGCCCACCACATAGGGCCAGACCAGGTCATTGGCACGCAGGCTGGAAAACACTGTTGCCAGTTCCTGTCCCGTCATTAGCCCACCCTGGCCGATGCTGGTCTCGCGGGCAGCAACGGCCGCTTCGTCGATGAACACGCCCAATTCACCAGGGTCGCTGAAGTCGAGCAGGGTGGTCAGCAAGGTCAGCGAAGCCACCGGATTCTCACCGCGTGCGCGTGCCACGGCCAGGGCTGTGGTCAGCAAGGTGCCACCGACGCAGAAACCGAGGGCATTGACCTGGGCACTCCTGCTGATGTCACGCGCCACAGTCAGAGCCGCCAGCACCCCATGTTCGATGTAGTGATCCCAGGTCCAGGTGCCCTGAGCCGCTTGCGGATTGCGCCACGACACCAGGAACACGGTATGTCCTTCGGCCACGAGCTGGCGCACCAGCGAATTTTCCGGTTGCAGGTCGAGAATGTAGTACTTGTTGATGCAGGGTGGGATGATGACCAGCGGCCGCGTGCCGACATGAGCAGTCAGCGGCGCATACTGAATCAGCTGTATCACCTCATTTTCAAAAATGATGGCGCCGGCGGTCGTCGCCAGATTGCGACCCACCTCAAAAGCCGTCTCATCGCTCATCGAGATGCGCCCGCGGGCAAGGTCGGCCAGCAGGTTCTGTATTCCCGTCGTGATGCTCGCGCCCTGTGTTGCCAGCGCAGTCTGGATGAATTCCGGATTGGTCGCGGCGAAATTGGCCGGTGACAGGGCATCAATACATTGGCGTGTCGCAAATTGCAGCTTTTGCCGGGCCTTGTCCTCCTCGATGGGCAGTAACGCCAGACAGCGCTGGAGGAATTCAGAATTGAGCAGATAGGCTCGCCGCAGATGATCGTAAAACGGACTTGAGGCCCAGGCCGGCGCCGAAAAACGTGCATCCATGGGCGACGGCGTATCGCTGGCCGCCTCTCTTGTCTGCCACAGCCGGGCATGACGCTGGGCGAACTCTTGCTGAAGCGCTTTCAGGGCCACGGAAATTTCAGGTGTCAATGCCGGCGATGCAGCCGGCGATGCAGGCAAGGCCGCCAGGACTCGCAAGACATCCTGCCCGGAAGCAAACAGTGTTTGTGCCATTCGCGCGGACAGATCAGGAGGCTGGGGCATGCGCACTCCGGTACCGGGGAAGGTAGAGATGGGGGAATAAGGCCAAGGCCAAGGCCGTGACAGGGCGGGTACGGGATAAAACAGGATCGGGCCGGATGGCAGGCAGGTCTGGAACCTTGGCGTGCGGCAGCATGACGTGGTTTTTCCATACCCGAGGCAGGAAACGGGAGCGGATTTTGTGCCGTTCACCCTCCGGGTGTCAAGGCAAAGATAGGCAAAGGTGGGCAAAGGTGGGCAAAGGTGAACCGTCTTCCGTAATCGTCTGAAAATCCGGACTAAATATGCGAAGTCAGGATGTTTCGAGACAAATGGCCTGTAAGACGCAGAAACGAGGGAAGTGCGGTGGTGTGAAGTCAGGAGGCAGGAACGAAAAACCCCGCACAGACTGGCGTCTGCCGGGGTCTAACGTCCGGTCAAAGACCGGTTTTGCCGATGTTACTGGCGGAGACGAAGGGATTCGAACCCTTGATGCAGGTTTTGCCCGCATGCTCCCTTAGCAGGGGAGTGCCTTCGACCTCTCGGCCACGTCTCCAACCCTTCAAGAGGCGCGATAATACTTGGTTCTAGGGCTTTTGGTCAAACAGGTTTTATGGGTTTTGCGAGTTTTTCGGGATTCATGGGGTTTGTACTGCGGTTTGCGTTGCTTGGGCTGCGCTGTGCTTGATATATGGGGGATGCTTCTGGAGATGTTTACAGTGAGATGAGTCGTGCGGGTGCTTGCAGGTGTGTGAGCAGTGGTTGCAGACCGAGGGCGGGCAGGGCAGCGTGCAGGGCGGCTGGGCGGGCGGTGGCTTGCAGGATGAGGTGGCCGCGTCCTGCCGGAGCTTGGGCGGTACGGCGCACGACTTCGCGGGCGACGGCATCGGCGACTTCGACCAGTTGGGCGCGTCCGTGAATCAGTGGTTGGATCAGGGGGGCAAGGAAGGCGTAGTGGGTACAGCCCAGGACAATGCGGTCGACACCCCGGTCGAGCAGGGGCTGGATGCGCCCGGCAATGTCATCGGCGAAGTTTGGGTCGGCAAGATGCAGGGTTTCGACACGGGTAGCCCAGCCGGGACAGGGAGTGACATGTACGTCGAGATGGCTGGCGTGGGTTTTGATGAGCGTTTGCAGACGGGGGCTGCGGGCAGTGGATTCGGTGGCGAGAACAGCGATATGGCCGGTGCGTGAAGCGGCGGCGGCCGGTTTGATACCGGGCTCGATGCCGATGACGGCCAGCGTTGGATGTGCCTGGCGCAGGGATTGGACGGCGGCGACGGTGGCGGTATTGCAGGCGACGACGAGGGTGCTGCAGCCCTCGGCTACCAGGTGGGCACCGAGGGTCAGCACTCGGGCGCGGATGAAGGCTTCCGGCTTGTCGCCGTAGGGCACCTGGGCGGTGTCGGCGAGGTAGAGCAGATCGGCTTGCGGCAGGGCGCGGGCGATGGCCGAGAGTACCGACAGCCCACCCAGACCAGAGTCGAAGAGTCCGATCATGGCGGTGGTGGGCTGCCGGCGGCAGGCACTGGGATGCTGATCAGCCCTTGACGACGGGAATCTTGCCGATGCGGGCCTGCCATTGCTGCGGACCGGTGTTGTGCACGGAGATGCCGGTAGCATCGACGGCGACGGTGACTGGCATATCTTTGACCTCGAATTCGTAGATGGCTTCCATGCCCAGATCGGCAAAGCCGACGACTTTGGCGGCCTTGATGGCCTTGGAAACCAGATAGGCCGCACCACCGACGGCCATGAGGTAGGCCGATTTGTGCTGTTTGATGGATTCGATGGCGGCCGGGCCGCGCTCGGCTTTGCCGACCATGGCGATGAGGCCGGTTTTTTCGAGCATCATGTCGGTGAATTTGTCCATGCGCGTGGCGGTGGTGGGGCCGGCCGGGCCGACCACTTCGTCGCGCACCGGGTCGACCGGGCCGACGTAGTAGATGACGCGGTTGGTGAAGTCGACCGGCAGCTTTTCACCCTTGGCCAGCATGTCCTGGATGCGCTTGTGGGCAGCGTCGCGGCCGGTCAGGAGGCGGCCGTTGAGCAGCAGGACATCGCCGGGTTTCCAGCCGGCGATTTCTGCCCGGGTCAGGGTGTCGAGATTGACGCGCTTGCCTTTGCTGGTGTCGTAGGTGAGGCGGGGCCAGTCGTCGAGATTGGGCGGCTCCAGCCGGGCCGGACCCGAGCCGTCGAGATGAAAATGGATGTGACGGGTGGCCGCACAGTTTGGGATCATCGCGACGGGCTTGCCGGCGGCATGGGTGGGGTAGTCGAGAATCTTGATGTCGAGGACAGTGGTGAGTCCGCCCAGGCCCTGTGCGCCGATGCCCAGCGCATTGACCTTTTCCAGCAGTTCGAGGCGCAGTTCTTCGACGCGGCTAAGCTTTTCGCCGCGTGCGGCCTTTTCCTTGACCAGATGAATGTCGACGGGCGCCATCAGCGATTCCTTGGCCAGTAGCATGGCTTTTTCGGGCGTGCCGCCGATGCCGATGCCCAGCATCCCTGGCGGGCACCAGCCGGCACCCATGGTGGGGACGGTTTTGAGTATCCAGTCGACGATGGAGTCGGAGGGGTTGAGTGCGGCGAATTTGGATTTGTTTTCGGAGCCGCCGCCCTTGGCCGCGCAGATGACTTCGACATGGTCACCCGGCACGATTTCGTAATGCACCACAGCCGGGGTGTTGTCCTGGGTGTTCTTGCGTAGCCCGTCCGGGTCGGAGAGGACGGAGGCGCGCAGCTTGTTGTCGGCATTCAGATAGGCGCGATGCACGCCTTCGTTGACCATTTCCTGTACCGAGAGCGTGGCATCCCATTGAACATTCATGCCGACCTTGAGGAAGACGACGGCGATGCCGGTATCCTGGCAGATGGGGCGGTGGCCTTCGGCGCACATGCGGGAGTTGATGAGGATCTGGGCGATGGCATCCTTGGCTGCCGGGCTTTCTTCGCGCTCATAGGCTTCGGTCAGGGATTTGATGAAGTCGACGGGGTGGTAGTAGCTGATGTACTGGTAGGCGTCGGCGATGCTCTGGATGAAATCTTCCTGACGGATGATGGCCATGGTGAATTTCCTGGAATGAGGAGAGAGGAAAGAGATGTTGGAGTCAGTGGGCTTGCCGGGTCAGTAGCAAGGAGCCATTCATGATGCGATCTACCCAGGCTATGACCAGGGCGGAGAGCAGGAAGGTCATGTGGATGGCAACCTGCCAGAGGATGGCGCGATCGGGAAGGTTGCTGACGTTGATGAAAGTCTTCAGCAGGTGGATGGAGGAGATGCTGATGATGGCGGTTGACAGCTTGATCTTCAGCACGCCGGCGTTGACGTGCGACAGCCATTCCGGCTGGTCTTCATGGCCTTCGATGTCGAGGCGCGAGACGAAGGTTTCGTAGCCGCCGATGATGACCATGATCAGCAGGTTGGCAATCATCACCACGTCGATCAGGCCCAGCACGGTCAGCATGACATCGTTGTCGCTCATCGTGCCTGCCTTGCTGATGAGGTGCGACAGTTCGAGCATGAACTGATAGACGTAGACGCACTGGGCGGCGATCAGCCCGAGGTAGAGGGGGGCTTGTAGCCAGCGGCTCCAGAAGATGAAGCCTTCCATGGCACGCAGCGGGCGTAAGGAGGATGTTTTCACGATGATTTAGTTTGATTCAGTTAAACAGGAAAGCCGCAAATTCTAGCACTGGCGACAGGACTGCCTGGCAGGATAGACCGTCTGTTCAGGGCGCTTGCATGTTATGAACATGATCGGTGGCAGGAGGAGGATGCTGGATAAGCCGGTGTCGCTGGCGACGCACCCAGTCGATGAATTGGTCGACATAGGAGAAGGCAACCGGAATGACCAGCAGGCTGAGGAAGGTGGAGCTGATGAGGCCGCCGATGACGACGATGGCCATGGGTGAGCGGAAACTCGGATCGGTGCCCAGCCCGAGGGCGATGGGGAGCATGCCGGCACCCATGGCGATGGTGGTCATCAGGATGGGGCGGGCCCGTTTGCGGCAGGCATCGAGCAGTGCTGCGCGTTTTTCCAGGCCGTGGTCACGATGGGCGATGATGGCGTAATCAATCAGCAGGATGGAATTTTTGGTGGCAATGCCCATCAACATGATGAGGCCGATCATGGAGGGCATGGAGATGGGCTTTTGGGTGACGAACAGGGCAATGAAGGCACCGGGCACCGATAGCACCAGCGCCAGCAGGATGGTCAGCGGGTGAATGAAGTCCTTGAATAGCAGTACCAGCACGACGTAGATACACAGCACGCCGGCGGACATGGCCAGGGTGAATCCTGCGTTGAGTTCGGCCATGGACTCGGCATCGCCGACGGTGGCCTGGAGGATGCCCGAGGGACGGTTCTTGACGCTGGGCAGGTTGATCGCGGCACGTTCGACATCGCCCAGCGGCTGGCTGTTGAGCTCGATTTCGAAGTTGATGTTGCGCATGCGGTCATAACGGTCGATTTCCGCCGGGCCGCCGCTGATGGAAAGTGAGGCAACGCTGCCCAGCATCACCGGGCCGTTTTTCCCGGGCAGACGCAGACGTTCCAGCAGGGCCAGATCGGTGCGGGCGGTGGGCGGCAGCTTGACGACGAGAGGAATCTGGCGCTGTTCCAGATTGAGCTTAGCGAGTCCCTGGTCGTAATCGCCGCTGGTGGCGATGCGCAGGGTGTCGGCAATGTCAGCCGAGGTGAGTCCTTGTTCGGCCATACGCGTGAAATCTGGCTTGATGATGAGTTCCGGGCGCACCAGGCTGGCGCTGGAGAGGACGCTGCCGATGCCGGGGATGGTGCGTAGTTCGGCTTCGACCTTGCGGGCTTGTGTGGCCAGCAGGGTACTGTTTTCGCTGGCCAGCACCAGGGTGTATTTTTCGGCGGCCGAACCCAGGCCGATCTTGAGGCGGACACCGGGCAGGGCGGCTAGCCGCTGGCGCAAATCGCGTTCGATGTCCTGTTTGGTGATGCCACGCCGGTCTTCACGCGGACTGAGGTTGAGCGTCAGGGTGGCTTTGCGTACTTCGCCGGCACCGGCAGCGACGAATACATCGCTGCCCGAGCGGCCGCCACCGATGGCGGTGTAGATCATCTTGACGTGCGGATGCTGGCGGATCAGCTGGCGTGCCTGTTCGGCAGCGGCATAGGTGTCCTGATAGGTACTGCCGGGGGGCAATGAGAGATGGACTTGTGTTTGTGAATAATCATCTGGCGGGATGAAGCCGGAGGGTAGCAGCGGAACCAGCAGGAATGAGCCAAGGAAAAAACCGGCCGTGACCAGCAGGGTGGCCGGGCGGTGGTTCAGGCAGGCGCGTACCCAGGTGTCGTAGATGGCCAGCCAGCGGGGTTCCGGGTGTTCGCGGGCATCCGGTTTCATCAGGTAGGCCGCCATCATGGGGGTCAGCATGCGGGCGACGACCAGCGAGAGGAATACAGCAATGGAGGCCGTCCAGCCGAACTGGACGAAATATTTTCCAGGGATGCCGCCCATGAAGGCCGTGGGCAGGAAGACGGCAATCAGGGCGAAGGTGGTGGCGATCACGGCCAGGCCGATTTCATCGGCAGCTTCCATGGCGGCTTGCCTGGGTGTTTTGCCGGCAGCCAGATGGCGCACGATGTTTTCGATTTCGACGATGGCATCATCGACCAGTACGCCGATGACCAGCGACAGCGAGAGCAGGGTGACGATGCTGAGTGGATAGCCCAGCGGGTGGATGATGGCGAAGGTGGGGATGATGGATAACGGCAGGGCGGTGGCCGAGATGAAGGTGGCGCGCCGGTCGCGCAGGAAGACCCAGACCACTACGATGGCCAGCAGCGCACCTTCGATCAGGAGTTTCATCGAGCCTTCGTAGTTGTCGATGACCGGATCGACGAAGTTGAAGGCTTCGGTGATTTCGATACCCGGGTGGTCGGCTTTTAGCTGGGCGAGTTTTTCTCGCACGTTTTTCATTACCGTGACCGCGCCAATACCCCGACTGCGGGTGACTTCAAAGGCGACGACGGGTTTGCCATCGAGCAGCGCACCACTGCGTTGTTCCGTGACGGTGTCCTGGATGTGGGCCACACGGTCGAGGCGGATGCGGCGTCCGTCGGCCAGGGGGATTTCGAGCGCTGCCAGCTCGCTGGCGCTGGCGACCGTCGCGACAGTGCGTACCGTCTGCTCGATGCCACCGATGTCGGTTCGACCACCGGCGGCATCCTGTTGTACCCGGCGTAACTGGCGCGAGACTTCAGCCGCCGTGACGTTGAGTGCCAGCATGCGGGACGGATCCAGCTCGATGCGTACCTCCCGGCTCAGCCCGCCCACACGACTGACGCTACCAACTCCGCGGGCTGCCAGCAGTTTCTTGGTGACATCGTGATCGATGAACCAGGATAGCGCCTCGTCATCCATGCCCTGCGCGGCAATGGTGTAGGTCAGAATGGGACTGCCAGCAACATCCAGTTTTTCGATGATGGGTTCGCGCAGGTCAGCCGGCAGATCGGAACGGATGCGACCGATGGCCGAGCGCACGTCGTCTAGGGCTTCCTGGGTGCGGGTTTCAAGACGGAATTCCGCCGAGATGGTGGCCGTGCCATCCTGGATGTGGGTGTAGATGTGCTTCAGGCCGCGCAAGCCGGCGATGGCGTTTTCCATCTTGCGTGCCACCTCGGTTTCCATCTGGCTGGGGGCTGCACCCGGCAGGCTGGCGGTGATGATGATCGAGGGCAGGTCGACATCCGGGAAATCCTGGATTTCCATGGCCCGAAAGGACAGGATGCCGGCCAGGCTGAGGATAAGAAACAGCAGGATGGCCGGGATGGGGTTGCGGATGCTCCAGGCAGAAACGTTCATGGTGCGTCCGTTTGATTGTTCGCCTCGTTGCCTGTCCTGTCACCTGCCTGGCCAGATGCCGGATCCACAGGGGCATCACTGACGACCTGGACGATGTCGCCCTCTGCCAGGAAACGTGCGCCCCGATCGACAACGGTGTCACCGACACTGAGTCCGTCGAGTATTTCGATGCGGTTGTTGCTGTGGTTGCGGCTGCCGAGCCGGACGGACTTCAGGCGGGCACGGGCCGGCTGGCCGCTGACGGTGTAGACATAGGTGTGGCCATCACGTAGCACTACGGCACGTTGCGGTAGGGTCAGGGCACTTCCTTCGCCGGTGATGAGGGTGCCGCGCACGAACATGCCGGCCTTGAGATAGCGGGCAGCCTGGGCCGGAATGTCGAGATAGACGAGGCCGGTGCGGCTGCGTGGGTCGATGGCTGGCGCAACATTGCGCACTTTGGCTTCGAGCTGGTCCGGGGGCGAGTCCTTATCGCTATCTTCACTGCCATTTCTGCCCGGAGTCTCCGGCGCAAGCAGGATATGCGCCATCATGCCGGGGCGGATGAGCGTCAGTTGTTCGGCGGGTAATTCCACCTGCCATTCGAGACGTCCGCCACGAATCAGACGGAACAGTTCGTGGCCGGGCTGGGTCAATGAGCCGACCGTGGCATTGCGGGCGGAGATGATGCCGTCATCGGTGGCCACGATCCGGGTTTTGGACAGGTGCAGCTCGGCGTTTTCCAGCCGTGCCCGTGCTGCCTTGAGGCGTGCTTGCGAGGCCTGCTCGCCGGTGACGTACTGGGCGTTGGTCTGCGGGCTGTAAAACCCTTGTTCGCGCAGCAGCCGGGCACGTTCTGCATTGGCCTGGGCCTCGCTGGCGTAGGAGGAAAGCTCGCTGACGGCGGCGCGTGCTTCTTCCAGCTCGGCTGCGGCGGTTTCGTTGGCCAGCCGCGCCAGTACTTGTCCACGGCGCACCGTGTCGCCCACCTGGGTCATGACCTCTGTAATGCGCAATTGTCCCAGCTCGTTGCCGATGACGGCTTCCTGCCAGGCGCTGATGTTGCCATCGACCGTCAATTGCCGGGGCCAGTCGGTTTCCTGTACGCGGGTCAGCGTGACGGTCAGTGCCGGCTTGGGTTGGGTGGTGTCAGTGTGGGGTGTGCCGCTGTCGGGCCCAGGACGCGGCCAGAGCCAGGCGAGGATCAGGATGAGAAGGAAGATGAGGGCGGCGATACCGGCATGTGTATGTTTTCGGTTCTGGAGTACCTGAAGAAGTGGCAGCATGATAGGGAACGGGGCAGGGCGATGGGACAGAGCGATCGTGCGGCAACGCAGCAGCGTGACGGCGTGACAATGAATGGTGCTTGGCGATCCGGTGACCGGTGATCAGTGAGGCTACGCGGACACAGTCTCTGCCTGCGTTCGTCCGGAAACGTGCGATTATGCTCCAACATTCGGGTAAAAAATTGGAGCATAATAGTCAGTTCCACTGGTTCCATCGGGCGTGCTGCCGGCCACAGGCTGTGCGGTCACGCTCCTGTTCTATCCCAACCTGTACACCTGTAACGTGAGGATGCTGACTTGAAGATACTCGTTCCCGTAAAGCGTGTGGTGGATTACAACGTCAAGGTGCGCGTCAAGGCTGACGGCACGGGCGTTGATCTGGCCAACGTCAAGATGTCCGTCAATCCCTTTGACGAAATCGCCATTGAAGAAGCCGTGCGCCTCAAGGAAGCCGGCATTGCCACCGAAGTCATCGCTGTCAGCTGCGGCGTGGCCACCTGCCAGGAAACCCTGCGCACGGCCATGGCCATTGGTGCCGACCGTGGCATCCTGGTTGAATCCGATGCCGATCTGCAGCCGCTGGCCGTGGCCAAACTCATCAAGGCCGTGGCCGACAAGGAACAGCCGCAACTGGTGATCTTCGGCAAGCAGGCCATCGACGATGATGCCAATCAGACCGGCCAGATGTTTGCCGCGCTGGCAGGCTGGGCACAGGCCACGTTTGCCTCGAAGGTAGTGATCGCCGACGGCAAGGCCACTGTGACGCGTGAAGTCGACGGTGGTTCGGAGACCATCGAACTCAAGCTGCCGGCCGTGGTGACTACCGATCTGCGCCTGAACGAGCCGCGTTATGCCACACTGCCCAACATCATGAAGGCCAAGAAGAAGCCGCTCGACACCCTCAAGCCGGCAGATCTGGGCATCGACGTGACACCGCGTCTGACCACCCTCAAGGTGGCCGAGCCCGCCAAGCGCGGTGCCGGCATCAAGGTGGCCGATGTCAAGGATCTGGTCAATAAACTCAAGAACGAAGCGAAGGTGATCTGATGGCTATCCTCGTCATTGCTGAACACAACAATGCCGCGCTGAATGGCGCGACGCTGAATACCGTCGCCGCTGCCCAAAAGATTGGTAGCGAAATCCATGTGCTGGTGGCCGGCAGCGGCTGTGCCGAGGTGGCTGCGGCCGCCGCCAAGGTGGCCGGTGTGGCCAAGGTCAAGGTGGCCGATAACGCCATCTATGCCGAGCAGACCGCCGAAAACGTTGCGACGCTGGTCGTGGCCAATGCTGCCGGCTATTCGCACATCCTGGCGCCTGCTACCGTCACCGGCAAGAACATGCTGCCGCGCGTCGCTGCCCTGCTGGATGTGGCACAGATTTCCGAAATCACTGCGGTGGAATCGGCCGACACCTTCGTGCGCCCGACTTACGCCGGCAATGCCATGGCGACGGTCAAGAGCGCCGATGCCGTCAAGGTCATCACCGTCCGCACCACGGGGTTTGATGCCGTTGCCGCTGAAGGTGGCAGTGGTGCGGTCGAGGCAATTGCTGCTGCCGCTGACCAGGGGCTTTCCAAGGTCATCGCCCGTGAAATCGTCAAGAGCGCACGGCCGGAACTGGGTGCAGCCAAGATCGTCGTGTCCGGTGGTCGGGGCATGGGCTCGGCCGAGAACTACAAGAGTGTGCTGGAGCCGCTGGCCGACAAGCTCAACGCTGCCCTCGGTGCTTCGCGTGCCGCCGTCGATGCTGGCTTCGTGCCCAACGATTACCAGGTTGGTCAGACCGGCAAGATCGTGGCGCCGCAGCTCTACATTGCCGTGGCCATCTCTGGTGCCATCCAGCATCTGGCTGGCATGAAGGACAGCAAGGTGATCGTCGCGATCAACAAGGATCCCGATGCGCCGATCTTCCAGGTGGCGGATTACGGCCTAGTGGCCGATCTGTTTACCGCTGTTCCCGAACTGATCGCCGAACTCGGCTGATTTCGTTCGTCGCAGGCCGCTGCCGCCGAAATGGTGGCAGCGGCCTGTTTGCGCTCCGGGCGCAAGTCCATGCATTGCTTATGCGTTTTCTGTGCTTATGGACGATAACGGGTCGCTGGCGGTCGTATCTGTGCCCCGGTTCCGTTGAAATACCGTCCTCCCCAACGTCATCCCGCTTTCCCTGCCCATGGCCAAGACTGCCGCTGAACGCCAGAAGGCTTACCGCGAAAGACGCAGCCAGCAGGCTGGTGAGCAGCGCGTCAATACCTGGATTGCCGCACATGCCATCCGGGTGCTGAACAGTCTGGCGCTCCGTCATGGCGTGACGCAGAAGATCATGCTGGAGCGGCTGATACTCGAATTCGATGACGGCCGCGTGGCCTTGAAACGCGCTGCAACAGGTGCAACATCCTCTGCAACATCCTCTTCTTCCCTTCCTGCGACACCGCGCCGACGAAACACATCTACTCCGACGGGGGAGCACTCTACGGCGGCCACCGGGCAGGCCAGGCCACGGCGCGCTCCCAGAATCCCGCGTGCCGCGCAGATGGTGCAGACCAGCCTTTGGGATGAGCCGGTCGTCGTCGTGGCAACCAGCTCCGGCAAAAAACCGCGCAACAGCCGCAAGGATGCCTGAAGCCACGCCTCCCCGGCGCTGGGATATTTTTTGCCGCGTCGTCGATAATTTTGGCGACATCGGCGTTTGCTGGCGGCTGGCGCGGCAACTGGTGATGGAACATGGCCTGCAGGTTACGCTGTGGGTCGATGACCTCGCCAGTTTCCAGCGTTTGTGCCCTGAATTGCAGGTGGACAGCGCCTTGCAAACGGTGCAGGGGATACATATCCGTTACTGGTTGGAGGGATTGCCAGAAGATGTCTGGCAATCCCTGGGCGAAGTGGTGATCGAGGCGTTTGGCTGCGACCTGCCGGCGGCCTGTCTGGCGGTCATGGCGGCGCGCCCCAGCCAGGGGTTAGGGCAGGAAGCGCTGTGGCTGAATCTCGAATACCTGAGTGCAGAAGACTGGGTGGGGGGGTGTCACGGCCGTCCATCGCCGCATCCTTGTCTGCCATTGACCCGTTATTTTTTCTTCCCCGGCTTTACGCCCGCAACAGGGGGCTTGCTGCGCGAAGCCAGGCTGCAGGAACGCCGGCGTGAGGCGGGGCAAGCGGGCGCACTCCAACAATGGCTGGCTTCGCAGGGCTTACCGGCCGAGGCGACTTTTGCCTGGAATATTTCTCTGTTCTGCTATGAAAACAATGCGTTGCCGCATTTGCTGGAAACCTGGCAACAGGCTGAACAGCCCTTGCGCTGCCTGGTTCCAGAAGGGCGGTCGCTGGTACAAGTGGCCGGACTGCTGGGGCAGGCGGCGCTCAGGGCAGGGGATTGCATCACGCGGGGCGCGCTGACGGTGCAGGCTTTGCCGTTTGTCCGACAGGAAGAATATGACCGCTTGTTGTGGGCTTGTGATCTGAATTTCGTGCGGGGCGAGGATTCTTTCGTCCGCGCACAATGGGCTGCACGCCCCATGGTCTGGCACATTTACCCGCAAGACGGGCAAGCGCATCAGGTCAAGCTTGACGCTTTCATGCGGCAGTATGCTGCCGGGCTGGAGCCGGCAGCGGCGGCGGCCTGGGAGAATTTTTGGCGGCTCTGGAATGGTGACCCGGCAGTGAATGGCAAAGAGGTGACAGCCGCCTGGCAGGCGTTTTCCCGTCATCTGGCGGCTTATGAGCGACAGGCGGCAGACTGGGCACAATACCTCGGTGAACAGGAGGATCTGGCCGGGCAACTGGTGGCTTTCAGCAAAAATTGCCACAAAAAACCGATATAATTCCAGATTCACTTTTTCTCTGGATCAACAATGAAAACCGCACAGGAAGTCCGTACCGGCAACGTCATCATGGTGGGTACCGAGCCGATGGTGGTGCTCAAGGCCGAGTACAACAAGTCTGGCCGCAACTCCGCCGTGGTCAAGATGAAGATGAAGAACCTGCTCTCCGGCTCCGGCACTGAAACCGTGTACAAGGCCGATGACAAGTTCGAAGTCGTCGTGCTCGACCGCAAGGAAGTCACCTATTCGTATTTCGCCGAGCCCTCCTATGTATTCATGGATGCGGAATACAACCAGTACGAAGTCGATGCCGAAAACATGGGCGATGCGCTCAACTACCTCGAAGATGGCATGGCCTGCGAAGTGGTGTTCTACAACGGCAAGGCCATTTCGACCGAACTGCCGAACTCGGTGGTGCGTGAAATCACCTACACCGAGCCGGGTGTCAAGGGCGACACATCCGGCAAGGTCATGAAGCCGGCCAAGATTTCGACGGGCTTTGAACTGCCTGTACCGCTGTTCGTCGATATCGGCGACAAGATCGAAATCGACACGCGCACTGGCGAATACCGCAACCGCGTCAAGTGATGCGTTGCAGCATGATTTTCGCCGGTCGCCCGGTCCGTTGTGGCTGGCGTAAGATCATCCTTTAAACAAGCCACACCCGTCATCTGGCGGCTGTGGCTTGTTGCCTCCTGCAGCCGCTTCTGGTGGGCGCGCAGGCTGAACCATTTCCCCATTTTTTTGTCCCACCGTCCGAGAGTGACTGGTTGTGAGTGATCGCGAAGCAGATCAGCTTCTGGTCGAGCGTGTCCAGCAAGGGGACCAGCAGGCGTTTGGTTTGCTGGTCAGCAAGTATCAGCGCCGGCTGGCACGCCTGATTTCGCGTCTGGTTCGTGATCCCGCCGAAGTCGAGGATGTAGCACAGGAAGCCTTCATCAAGGCGTATCGCGCCTTGCCAGGCTTTCGGGGCGAGAGTGCGTTTTATACCTGGCTGTACCGGATCGGCATCAATACGGCCAAGAATTACCTGGCAGCGCGTGGCCGGCGGGCACCGACCACGACCGAGTTCGATACCGAGGAGGCGGAAACCTTTGACGATGGCGAGCAGTTGCGTGACCAGAACACCCCCGAGCGTATCCTGATGTCCAAGCAGATCGGGGCAACCGTGAATGCGGCGATGGAGGCGTTGCCGGAGGATTTGCGTCAGGCCATCGTGCTGCGGGAGATCGATGGTTTGAGTTATGAAGAGATTGCCCAGGTGATGGCGTGTCCGATCGGTACGGTTCGTTCGCGGATTTTCCGTGCCCGTGAGGCCATTGCCGAGAAGCTGCGGCCGTTGCTGGATATTGCACCGGATAAACGCTGGTGAGTGTGCTGGATGCCGGATGCCGGGGAAACGTATGCAGGCGTGTGCAGGAGATCAATGATGAAAAATGAACTGTCCTTGCTGTTCGATGATGAACTCGATGCGGATATGCAGCCGGTCGTGCTGGCAGCACTACAGACGGATCCGCAGCTGCGTGCCGTCTGGGGTGAGTATCAGCAGATTGGCGATGCCTTGCGTCGCACGCCTCATCTGGAACTGGATCTGACGGCTCGGGTCATGGCTGGCTTGCAGCACGAGCCCACCATACTGGCACCATCGGCCACGGTGACGGCTTTCCAGCGGCAGGCCGCCAATGACAACCGTTGGTATCACGGCGTGCTGCGTGCTGCAGCGGCGGTGGCGGGAGTGGCTGTGGTCGGCTGGTTGGCGCTGTCTGCACCAGCGCCATCGGGTTCTGTTCCCGGAGCCGGCGTGGCACGGGAGGCTCTGGCACAGACCGACACCCCGGCGGCGGTTCAGACGGTGGCGGCAACCTCACCGATCGATGCCGATCGCTTGCAGCCGTATCTGATGGCGCACCAGGCTTACTCTCCCGGGAACCGTTTCGACGGGGGCGCCGGTTATGTCCGCACGGTGGCAACGATACGATGAAGCGGATGAAGCGCGTGGGTCGGCGCTGTCTTTGCGGGCTGCTCTTGCTGTGTGGCACCAGCGTGGGGACAGCCCATGCGGCTGCGGCATCGGCATCGGTACCGGCCGCAGCCACCCTGGCAGCTCCGGTCACCTTGCCGGTGGCTGTGCCGCTTGGTCAGGAGGGTGTGGCCTGGCTGGGCAAGGTGGTGGGGGCGGCACGCGAGCAAAACTATAGTGGCACCTTCGTTTATCGTAATGGTGGGCATGGCGAGACTTCGCGCATTACCCATCTGGTGCAGGACGGACGTGAGCTCGAACGGCTTGAAGTGCTCGACGGCAGCCCGCGTGAGGTCATCCGCGAAGGGGACGTGATTCGCTGCTATCTGCCGGAGACACGCACCCTGATCATCGAGAAACGGGATTGGCGCGGTGCCTTTCCTGTGATGTTGCCCACCTCACTGGCCGGGCTGACGGAGTTTTACGATATCCGCAAGGGTGCGCTGGAACGGATTGCCGGACGGGATGCCCAGGTGGTGGTTCTCGAACCGCGCGATGCCTGGCGCTATGGTCACAAATTCTGGGTGGATACGGACAGTGGGCTGCTGCTCAAGGCAGGCATGCTCGATGAGCGTAATGGAACGGTGGAGACCTTCGCCTTTACCCAGCTGCAGGTCGGTGGTGCGATCGATCGCGAAAGTCTGAAACCGAAGTTCGATACCCAGATGCAGGGCTGGCGCATCCTGGACCTGCAGGCGGGGTCGCCGCGCCAGCGCAATGATCGCTGGCTGTTCAAGGTGTCGTTGCCCGGCTTTCGCAAGATTGCCGACATGAAACGTCGCAGCTTTCATCGGCATCGTGGCTCCCATGCAGGCGCTGCGGCCGATGATGCCGCCCATCTGGTGTTTTCCGACGGCATTGCCAGCATTTCAGTCTTTATCGAGCCTCTGGGCGACAAGCCGGTACTGGGCGAGGTAACTCTGGGTGCCGTCAATATTTATCGTCGCGCCCAGGATGGTCATCTGATCATCGTGCTGGGCGAAGTGCCGCGCCGCACCCTGAAGGTGTTTGGCGACGGCATCGAGCTGCGTACCCGCCCCTGAGCCTGGGCGGTCTCTGGCGTGTGACATGAAAAATCACGGGATCGTCAGGCAGCTGATCGGGCAGGAGGCCGTGGTGGAAATCCTGCCGCCCAGCGGTGGCTGCGGGCGCTGCCATGAAGCTGGCGGCTGCGGTAGCACGCTGCTCAACGAGTCGCTGCGTCCACGGCGACTGAATCTTTATCGCCTGCCCAATGTCATCGATGCCCAGCCGGGCGAATCCGTGGTAGTCGAGATTCCGGACGGAGCCCTGTTGCGGGCAGCCGGATGGAGCTATCTGTTTCCTGTCTTGCTCATACTGCTCGGTGCAGAGTTAGGCAAGGCAGCTGGTGGCGAGCTGGCTTCGCTGGTTGGCGCCGGGCTTGGGCTGGCACTTGCCCTGCTGGGTCTGCGCCTGTTGCCTCGATATCCGGCCTACCGCACCACCGTGCCGTCCATGCGCCGTCTGCATGCCGGCGAGCTGCCCGGTGATTGCCCCTGAGCTGCTATTGAGCTGCTATTGAGCCGTCCTTCATATTCCGCTACCCTGCGTTTTTTCTCTTTGTCCGCTTCAAGATATGGCCTGCCCGTGAAACTTCCGGAACTGCAACTGACCCTCTACAGCCGCAGTTATTGTCATCTGTGTGGCGAAATGGAAGCAGACCTGCTAGCGCTGGGGCAGGTATGGGCGGGGCTTTGCACGATTGTGCTCGACATCATCGACATCGACGCCGAGGCTGAACGTCATCCACAGTGGCTGGCGCGCCACGATGAAAAAGTGCCGGTATTGGTGGCCTGCCGCGGTGAAGAGGAATTCGAGCTGTGCCATTACCACCTCGACCAGAAAACCGTATCGGCCTATCTGGCTGGTTATTTGCATGCCTTCCGGCAGGCGCAAGGCGACCGGGAGGGAACCTCATGAATCCTCCATCATCGGTGGCAGCAACCGGCGGGCCGGAGGCCGTGGCCCTAGCCTTGGCCTCTTGTGCGGCATGTCCGCGTCTGGCGAAGTTTCTGGCCGAGGTACGCGCGGCACATCCGGAATACCATGCGCGGCCGGTGATGCCCTTTGGTGATCATCGTGCGCGGCTTCTGGTCGTCGGCTTGGCGCCCGGCATGCACGGTGCCAACCGTACCGGACGACCATTCACCGGCGATCATGCCGGCATCCTGCTGTACGAAACGCTGCATCGCTACGGCTTTGCCAGCCAGCCAACCTCGCTGGCCGCCGGAGATGGCCTGCAGCTGCACGATTGCCGCATCACCAATGCCGTCAAATGCCTGCCGCCACAAAACAAACCGCTGCCGGTCGAGATTCGTACCTGCAACCATTATCTGGCCGAAGAACTGCGCGCCGCTCCGGCATTGCGGGTCGTGGTGGCGCTGGGCAGCATTGCCCACGGAGCCGTGCTCAAGGCGCTGGGGTTGCGGCTGGCAGATCACGCATTTGCCCATGGCGCACGTCACCTCTTGCCAGAGGGGCGAATTTTGCTCGACAGCTATCACTGTAGCCGCTACAACACCCAGACACGCCGCCTGACGGCCGAGGGATTCGCCGCCATATTTGCGGCGGTACGAGACGAGCTTGAGCGCGCCTGACGATACTCCGCCGGCCGGCTCCCCCCAGCTATTTGATGCGGCAACCCTGCTGGCCACACTGCCGGAAGTGCCGGGGGTGTATCGCATGCTGGCGGCTGGTGGCGAGGTGCTCTACGTTGGCAAGGCCAAGAACCTCAAAAAGCGGGTCAGCTCCTACTTCCAGAAAACCGGCCTTGGCCCACGCATCACGCTGATGCTGAGCCAGGTGGCGCAAGTCGACATCACCGCCACCCGCTCGGAAGCCGAAGCCCTGATCCTGGAAAACACGCTCATCAAGCGGCTGGCGCCGAAATACAACATCCTGTTCCGCGACGACAAGAGTTATCCCTATATCGTCCTGACAGCGGATGCTGTCCCTCGTCTGGCCTTCCATCGTGGTGCCTTTCAGAGTGGCCATCATTATTTCGGCCCTTACCCCAACAGCCAGGCCGTGCGCGAGGCCATCCAGCTTTTGCAAAAGACCTTTCAGCTGCGTACCTGCGAAAACGCCGTGTTTGCCCACCGTTCACGGCCCTGTCTGCTCTACCAGATCAAACGCTGCAAGGCGCCCTGCGTCGGGCTGGTGGGGGAGGACGAGTATGCGCGGGACGTTCAGCACGCCAGTGATTTCCTGCAGGGTCGTCATGATGCCCTGATCGTTGATCTCACCACGACGATGCAGCAGGCGGCTGAAACCCTGCGTTTCGAGGAGGCCGCCCGCCTGCGTGACCAGGTTCGCGCCTTGCAGGCCGTTTTGCACCGTCAGTACGTCAGCAGCACTGGTGCCGAGAACGTCGACATCCTTGCCGCGCTGGTGGATCAGGGCTCGTTCTGTGTCAATCTGGCCATGGTACGCCACGGTCAGCATCTGGGTGACCATGCCTATTTCCCAGCGGCCGGGCAGGGTGTTGCTCCCTGGCAAGGAGAGGAAGGCAGCGGTCTGCTGGCCTTCATCGAGCAGCACTATCTCGACCATCCGCCACCGGTGCGTCTTATCGTCAACCAAGCCCTGGGGGCGGCAGGCAAGGATTTTTTTACTGTCGCACATCCCGGGGTCAGCGTGGCACAGCCCCGCAACGAACAGGAACGTGCCTGGCTGACGATGGCCGAGCAGAATGCGCGGCTGGCCATCGTTGCCCGTGCCCATGCCCGGCGCAGCGCCGGTCAGCGCCTCGAAGCCCTGGCTACCGTCCTCGGGCTGGCTGAGCCGCCGGTGCGCATCGAATGTTTCGACATCAGCCACACCCAGGGAGAAGGAACGGTGGCCTCCTGCGTCGTCTGTGTCGATGGCCAGATGAAAAAGGCGGATTACCGGCGCTTCAACATTCGCGACATCACGCCGGGGGATGATTATGCTGCCATGCGTCAGGCTCTGACACGGCGCTATGAGAAGGTGGCGACAGCTGAGGCCGTCGCCCCTGACCTGATCCTCATCGATGGTGGCAAAGGGCAGATGCGTGTGGCCCATGATGTTTTTGCTGAGCTTGGGCTGGCCCAGTTGGTCAGTGTCGGCGTGGCCAAGGGCGAGGCGCGCAAACCAGGAATGGAAACACTGCTGCTGGGGGATGCCTTAGAATCGCTGCATTTACCTGCCCACCACCCGGCCTTGCACCTGATCCAGGAAATCCGCGATGAAGCGCACCGTTTTGCCCTGTTTGGCCACCGCGCACGGCGGGACAAGGCGCGTAGCCACTCCCGTCTCGAAGACATTGCCGGGGTCGGGCCGCAGCGCCGGCGTCGCCTGCTGGCCTATTTCGGCGGGTTGGCCGGAATCCGCACCGCCACTGTGGAAGACCTGTGCCGGGTGGAAGGCATCAGCCGCCTGCTGGCACAGAAAATCCATGACGCATTGCATTGACCGCCAGGACTGACTGAACATGCCGCTCAATATTCCCATCCTGCTCACTTGGGCGCGTATCGTCCTGATCCCGTTGTTCGTTGGTGTGTTTTATGTGCCGCCGCACTGGCTGGCGCCTCATGAACAGGCGCTGGCCGCCACGCTGATTTTCATGGTTGCCGGCATCACCGACTGGCTCGATGGCTGGCTGGCGCGCAAGCTTGGTCAGACCTCGGCCTTCGGCGCCTTTCTCGATCCAGTGGCCGACAAACTGATGGTGGCCGCGGCCCTGATCGTCCTCGTCCAGTTGCGCCAGGTCGATGCCGTCATCGCCATCATCATCATTGGCCGCGAGCTGACCATCTCGGCGCTGCGCGAATGGATGGCCAAGATCGGCGCGGCAGAAAGTGTTGCCGTCTCCTTTCTCGGCAAGATCAAGACCGTTGCCCAGATGGTTGCCATTCCGGCGCTGCTCTACCGGGAGCCGCTCTTTGGCCTCGACATCCCGATGATTGGTGAAGCGCTGATCCTCATCGCCGCTGTCCTGACGCTGTGGTCGATGATGTACTACCTGAAAATGGCCTGGCCGGAAATTTCCCTGCGCAGCCGGATGCGTTGAGCCAGAGCCGTCCGGCGAGGGGACATCTGGGCGAAGCAGAATACCTGATCCGGGCAGTCGACCATTTTTTACTGGGTGGACTCTGCTATTCTCGGCGGCTCTGATGCCGGTAACAGGGCACAAATCCAAACCCGAACCCGAACCTGCCTTCGGATATCTCCCGGGTCTGTAGTTACAGGATTGCTCCATGGGCAGGGTCGTTCGAGTCACGCTTGTCGTGTCTGTGCATCAGGTACCGGTACTGTGTATTTGTGTCTTCATTTGAAAGGTCATCATGTCTCACGATCATGCCGCAGCACAGCAGGACGAACGTAGTTTCAAGAATGAATTCATGCAGATACTGCACACGATGACGATTCCGATGTTTCACGAATTTGCCTCGGATGCCCGTGGAAACGGTTTTCCGGCGGATTCCGGTGAGGGGCTGGATGAGCAGGGCAATCCTTATGTCCGCGTCCGTTTCATCCTCGACCGTAGAGCCACGCTCGACAGCCAGCCGGAGAATGAATGCACGTTGGTGTTCAAGGGGCTGCTGGCGGAAGAAAAAATCGACATTCATGCCGCTTATGATCAACGTCCGGGCAAAGAGGCGGCTTATCACGAGACACTGGAAATCCAGATGATCAACCAGCTGGGGCTGGAGGATCAGCTGACGGATTTTCTGTCTGCGGCGATGGCCTGTCGTAAAGGCGAGGCGGTTCCGCTACGCAAGCGTGAGGAGCGTGCCCAGGCTGCAGCTGGCCAGCCGCCTGCGGCATCGGCAGCATCGGCGGCTGCCACCCTGCCGGCCGAGCCGCAACCCATCACCATCGTCTGGAAGAATCGCGAGAAGAAAGCCGGCTGACGGGGGCTGGGACGCTCCAGTCTGTCATGGCCGCAACGGTCGACGACATACGATATCCACGATATCCACGTCCCGCCACACCAGGCCAGGCCACGGTCCGTTACTGCCACGTCCGGAGCTGTTCGATGGCCTGCTCGATACGGTCGAGGGCGATGACTTCGAGCCCCTTGATGGGCTGGCGCGGGGCGTTGGCCTTGGGGATCAGGGCCAGGGTGAAGCCCAGCTTGGCGGCTTCCTTGAGACGTTCCTGGCCACGCGGTGCCGGGCGGATTTCTCCGGCCAGACCGACTTCACCAAAGACGACCAGTTTTTGTGGTAGCGCCTTGTTTCTCAGCGAGGAGACGATGGCGAGCAGGACGGCCAGATCGGCGGCGGGTTCGTTGATGCGCACCCCGCCGACGGCATTGACGAAGACATCCTGATCGAAGCAGCCGATGCCGGCGTGACGGTGCAGGACGGCCAGCAGCATGGCCAGACGGTTTTGTTCCAGACCGACGGACAGGCGGCGCGGCGTGCCGTGGCTGGTGTCGACCAGTGCCTGAATTTCGACCAGCAGGGGGCGGCTGCCCTCCTGGGTGACCATGACGCAGCTGCCGGCCACCTGCTGGGCATGCTGTGAGAGAAAGAGCGCCGAGGGGTTGGAGACGCCGCGCAGACCCTTGTCGGTCATGGCGAAGACACCTAGTTCATTGACGGCACCGAAGCGGTTTTTGACGGCGCGTACCAAGCGGAAGGCGGAGTGATTGTCGCCTTCGAAATACAGCACGGTATCGACGATGTGTTCCAGCACGCGCGGCCCGGCTAGGGCGCCTTCCTTGGTAACATGGCCGACGAGAATGATGGCGGTTCCCGATTGCTTGGCGTAGCGGGTTAGATGGGCGGCGCATTCGCGCACCTGGGCGACCGAGCCCGGGGCGGATTGCAGTGCCTCGGAATAAAGGGTCTGGATCGAGTCCATGACGGCTACGGCAGGCTGATGGGTACTCAGGGTGGCAAGGATTTTTTCCAGGCTGATTTCGGCCAGCAGGGCGAGATTGCCGGTGGTTAGTTGCAGGCGGCGGGCACGCAGGGCGACCTGCTCGCCGGATTCTTCACCGCTGACGTAGAGGATGGATGGGTGGATTTCGGCCAACTGGGTCAGGGCCTGTAGCAGCAGAGTCGATTTGCCGATGCCCGGGTCGCCACCGATCAGCACCACGCCGCCGGCGACCAGCCCGCCGCCCAGCACCCGGTCGAATTCCTCGATGCCGGTGGGGATGCGCGGATCTTCACGCGGCTGGATAGTGGCCAGTTTTTGCAGGCGGCCATCGGCGGCCAGTGCCGAGAAGCGGTCCATGCGATTGCCGCCGGTTGCGGCTGGCTCGGCCAGGGATTCGATGAGCGTGTTCCAGGCACCACAGCCCGGGCACTGCCCTTGCCATTTGGCTGCGTTGGCACCGCAGTCCGGACAGACGTAGAGGGTTTTCGGGGCTTTGGAGGATGTGAGCTTGGCCATTGAGGTATGCTAGGGAAACGCTGAAGAAGTCCAGATTTTGTCATTCCCGCGAAGGCGGGAATCCATGGTTTCAACAACTTACTGGATTCCCGCCTTCGCGGGAATGACTTGATCAGTGTTTCCCTAGAGATGGTAGAGGGTCGTAGGTCGCGGGCGGTCGTTATGGGTCAATCTTGTTGGCGCAGCACCGGCAGGTTCAGCGGCCAGTCATTTTGCAGCGGGATGAGGGCGCGTGTCAGTAGTTTCTGGGGGGCGGGCTGACGCTGGGCACAGATAGCCAGCAGGTGGTCGGCGGTGGCTTGCAGCAGCCAGCAGCGCCAGCGTTCGGGGTGGTCGGCCAGGCCGCTGGCGAAGGTGAGTTGCAGACGGTGTTCGTCCGGCCAGGTGTAGCTGAATTGGTCAAGCGGCAGCGACAGTCCCTTGCTGCGTGCTTTGATATAGGCTTCCTTGAGTGTCCAGTAGTGGAAGAAGCGTTCGTTCTGTGCGGCTGCCGGCAAGGCGTTCAGGTCGGCACATTCGCGCGGCGAGAAATAACGCGGGCTGACGTCCAGCGGGGCGCTGCGTTCGCGGATGTTTTCGGTATCGATGCCCAGCTCACCTTCCTGGCATAGGCCGAGGACGATGAGGCCGGCGGTGTGGCTGAGGTTGAAGGTAAGGCGTTGGGCAAGGGGGTGAGGGTTGGTGATGCGCGGACGGCCGTGTTCGAGTTTTTCGAAGCACCACTCAGTCGGTGGGATGGCGGGGACATAGCGGGACAGCACGCTACGCACCAGGGCACGGGTCAGCAGGTACTGGTGGCGGTCTTTGTCGAAATGGAAGCGTTGCTGCTGGCGACGTTCGGCGTCGTTGAGCAGGGGGAAATAACGATTCAGCAGCGCGGGGTCGCGCAGCGCGCGGTCGGCCACCAGCCACAGGTGAATTTCGTCATCGGCCAGCGGCAGTGGCAGTGGGTTCATGTCACGGCAGGCGTTGCCGCAGACCGTTGCAGCAGACCGTGGCGGCGGGCATGGCGCAGGAGGAACATGGCCAGCAGGGTGTAGATCGGCAGGAGCAGCAGCAGGGGCAGCCATAGCCGGGTCGTGCCAAACGCCAGGGCCAACGTTCCTTGCAGGATGGCCAACAGGCTGTACGTCAGGCTGACGCGGCGGTGGCTCCAGCCGCTGCGTTGCAGCAGCTGGTAGAGGTGGCTGCGGTGGGCCTGGGTGACGTTTTCGCCGGCCAGCAGGCGGCGACAGAAGGTGAGGGCGGTGTCGAACAGGTAGTGCAGCAGCAGCAGCGGCATGAGCAGCAGGCTGGCGGGCGTGCTGGCAGGAGAATTTGCCAGCAAGAGGGCCAGGGCGGCCAAGGTGAGGCCGAGGAAGGTGCTGCCGATGTCGCCCATGAAGATTCTGGCAGGTGGCCAGTTGAAGCACAGAAAACCGCCGGCAGTCACGGCCATCGCGCTGGCGAGCAGCGCCGGTACGGTCTGGCCGGCAAGCAGGCAGAATGCGGCAAAAAAACCGGCGACGATGACGGCCGTGCTGCCGGCCATGCCATCCAGGCCGTCCATGAAGTTGTAGGCATTGGTCATGCCGATCAGCCAGAGCAGCGACAGCGGCCAGACCAGCAGGCCGGGCAGCGGCTGGATGAGTGCGCTGGGGAGGATGATGCCACAGGCCAGCAGGATGAGGGCGGCGATGAGCTGAACCAGCAGCTTGCTGGCAAAGCCGCGCCCGGCGATGTCATCGTGCAGCGAAATCCCGCCAATCAGCAGCACGGCGGCGAGCAGGCCGAAGTAGGGCAGGCTGTACAGGACGGTGCGCTCTTCGGGATTGCCGCAGAGGAGGATCAGCAGAGCGGCCAGCAGGCTGCCGGCCACGATACCCAGGCCACCGCCGCGTGGAGTGGGGCAGCTGTGCGAGCTGCGCTCGTTGGGCTGGTCGATGATGCGCAAGTGGCGCAGCACCAGCGCCGTGACGAGGATGGCCGTGGCAAAAACCGCCAGCAGGAAGGCTGCATATCCGGCAGGGTGGGTGAGTGACACGGCGATAACGGATGGTCGGCGATGGGTGGCGGTGGGTGGCGGGTCGTGGGTCGCGGATGGCTCCGGATTTATTCGTGGTAGTTCATGGTCGGGTAGCCGTGATGCTTGATGAGCTCGTCGCGCTGGGCGGATTTGAGGTCTTCGCGCGCCATCTCGGCTACCAGTTCGGCAAAGGTGGTTTTGGGCGTCCAGCCGAGTTTTTGCTTGGCCTTGCTCGGGTCGCCCAGCAGGGTTTCGACTTCGGCGGGGCGGAAGTAGCGGGGATCGACGGCGACGATGGGCGTCGTTTTACCGCCGGGATGGTTGTGCCAGGTGCCTTTTTCGTCGGCACCCGAGCCTTCCCAGTGGATGTCCATTGCCAGTTCTTTTGCAGCAGCATTGACGAAATCACGCACGCTGTACTGCACACCGGTGGCGATGACGAAATCTTCCGGTTGCGCCTGTTGCAGCATCAGCCATTGCATCTCGACGTAATCACGGGCGTGGCCCCAGTCACGTTTGGCATCCAGGTTGCCCAGATAGAGGCAATCTTGCAGTCCCAGCTTGATGCGGGCGAGGGCGCGGGTGATCTTGCGGGTGACGAAGGTTTCGCCGCGGATTGGGCTTTCGTGGTTGAAGAGAATGCCGTTGCAGGCATACATGCCATAGGCTTCGCGGTAGTTGACGGTGATCCAGTAGGCGTAAAGTTTGGCCACGGCGTAGGGGCTGCGCGGGTAGAACGGCGTAGTTTCCTTCTGTGGCACTTCCTGCACTAGGCCATACAGCTCGGAGGTGCTGGCCTGGTAGTAGCGGGTTTTCTTTTCCAGCTTGAGGATGCGGATGGCTTCGAGGATGCGCAGGGCACCGAGGGCATCGGAGTTGGCGGTGTATTCGGGTTCTTCGAAGCTCACCGCAACATGGCTCTGGGCGGCGAGATTGTAGATTTCGTCGGGCTGGGTCTGCTGGATGATGCGGATCAGGCTGGAGCTGTCGGTCATGTCGCCGTGGTGCAGGATCAGGCGGGGATCGGGCTCGTGCGGGTCCTGGTAGAGGTGGTCGATACGGTCGGTGTTGAACAGCGAGGTGCGGCGTTTGATGCCGTGCACCGTGTAGCCTTTGGCGAGCAGGAATTCCGCCAGATAGGCACCGTCCTGGCCGGTGATGCCGGTGATGAGTGCAATTTTGTTCATGATAGATGCGGTCTCCCGTGAGGGTCTAGGGTCAGGCGGCGGCTGCACTATGGCGTTCGAGGAAGTCGGCGTAGGCATCGGCCAGCCCCTGTTCGAGCGGGACGCGGGCGCTCCAGCCGAGGTTTTTCATGCGCGAGACATCGAGCAACTTGCGTGGTGTGCCGTCGGGTTTTGAGACATCGAAGCGCAGCTCGCCTTGAAAACCGACGGTGCAGGCGACGATTTCGGCCATCTCGCGGATGGTCTGATCCGCGCCGCAGCCGATGTTGACCAGGGGTGGGCCGTCCAATGCCAGTAATTCGGCCTGTTGTTCTGTGGAGAGCTGCATCAGGTGCAGGCAGGCAGCGGCCATGTCGTCGCTGGAGAGAAACTCGCGCAGCGGGGTGCCGGTGCCCCAGATGATGACTTCCTTGTCACCACGCACCTTGGCTTCGTGCATCTTGCGGATCAGGGCAGGCAGGACGTGGGAATTGGCCAGGTCGTAGTTGTCACCCGGGCCGTAGAGATTGGTGGGCATGCAGGCCAGGTATTTCGTGCCGTATTGCCGGTTGTAGCTCCAGCACATTTCGATGCCGGCGATCTTGGCCAGTGCGTAGGGGCGGTTGGTAGCTTCGAGCGGGCCGGTCAGCAGGTAGTCTTCCTTGATCGGCTGCGGGCAGTTGCGCGGATAGATGCAGGAGGAGCCGAGGAACAGCAGGTGCTGGACGCCCGCCCGCCAGGCTTCGTGCAGGACATTGGTCTGGACGGCGAGGTTGCTGTGGATGAATTCGGCCGGATAGCTGTTGTTGGCGTGGATGCCACCGACCTTGGCGGCGGCAAGAAAGATGTAATCGGGACGCTCGGCTTCCATGAAGGCACGCACCGGCGCTTGTTCCATCAGGTCGAGTTCGGCGTGGCTGCGCAGCAGCAGGTTGTCATAGCCCTGGGCGTAGAGGGCGCGGACGATGGCGGAGCCGACCAGACCACGGTGACCGGCAACATAGATTTTGGCGTGTTTGTCCATGATGTCGCTCTGGAAGGTAAGGTTATTCGGGGGTCGTGACCGTTGCGGCCTGACGGCTGGCAAGCCAAGTGTCGCGTGTGGTTCTCGCTCTGTCGAAGAGCGCTTCGAGCGCCGGGCCGTCGGCACTGGCCAGCAGCACCCGCACCCGCATCAGCTCGGCCTGGTAAGCATCGAGTTCATGGATCAGGGCGCGGCGGTTGGCCAGGCAGATGTCCCGCCACATTTCCGGGTGGCTGCTGGCAATGCGGGTGAAGTCGCGAAAGCCGCCAGCGGCAAAATCGAACAGTTGTGCAGCGTTGTCACGCTGGGCGAATTCATGCACCAGGGCATAGGCCAGCAGGTGCGGTAGATGGCTGACGGCGGCAAAAATGGCGTCATGCGCCTCAGCGGTCAGGGTGCTGACGGTTGCGCCGCAGGCGGTCCAGGCATCCGTCACCCGGGCGATGGAGACGGCCGGGTTTTCAGGCAGAGGTGTCAGGATGACGCGGCGGTCGCGATAGAGATCGGCTTGGGCGGCCGCGGCACCGCTTTTTTCTGCGCCGGCAATCGGGTGGCCGGGGATGAACTGGTCGATTTTTGTGCCCAGCACGGCGCGCGCAGCGGCAATCACGTCCTGCTTGGTGCTGCCGGCATCGGTGACGACGGTTTGCGGCTCCAGATGCGGGGCGAGTTGCGTCAGGACAGCAGCGGTGTGGCTGACCGGCATGGCCAGCAGCACCAGATCGGCTTGCCGCAGGGCATCGGCCCAGTCGGTGGCGGTGCGGTCGATGAGCCCCAGGGTCTGTGCTGTTGCCAGCGCGGCGGCGGTGCGGCCAATGCCGACGAATTCATGGGCAACGCCGGCCTGCCGCAGGGCCCGGGCAAAGGAGCCACCGATCAGACCAACACCGCAGATGACGACTTTGCCGAGGGTAGACATGGAGACAAAATCAGGGCGTGGGCAGGGCAGCTACTGGAGCGCTCTGGCTGAGGCTGTTCAGCAGTGTTTGCAGGGGTGCCTTGGAGGCATGGATGAAGCCGCGCCGGGGTTGTTCCAGATCGATGGTGACGGTAAAGACCATGGCGACCATGGCGGCGTAGATCATGATGCGTAGCCAGGTGGCAAAGCGTTTGCCGGCTGGGCAGCCACCGGCACGTCCCATGTTGAAGGTGGTGAAGACACCAAAGATGACCAGTACCATGACAATGCTGCCAGGCACCTGATTGCGGTTGCCGTAATAGCGGTTGTCATGCGCCTGGGTCAGGCCGTTATAGCCGTTCATCAGTGGGGTGTGCAAGGTGGGCGTATCTTTTTCGCGGATAGCCTGCTGGACGAGCAGGCGCAGGCGTTCCTGGCTGTGCAGGGTGAGGGCGGATTCCTGTGGCATGGCCGGATCGTCGGTACGCATGTCGCTGGTCTTGAGACGTTGCTGGACGTAAAAAACCAGTTCCTGACGCAGTGGATCGCTGATGTTGGGTTCGAACATCGAGGCGGTGGTGGCAAAGTCACCGATGGCAATGGCTTCGGTCAGCAGCAGGGATTTGCGAGTTTCGTAACGGCTGGCAGCACCGGAAAAGCAGAAGGCCAGCAGCAGGCCGAACAGCGCCAGGGCGGCATCCTCGATGCGTGAGGAGTCTTCACGGTGACCGTGGTCAATGAAACGCAGGACGGTCAGTCCCAGTCCCCAGCCGAGGAACATCAGGAAGAAAAACACCAGGCCGGAGAGCCAGGAATCGAGTTGCAGGAACAGGTCCATCAAGGTATCCATGAGAGGTCAGATCAATGAAATGAATGGCTTATGGCTTTATGGGGTAAGGGCATGTTCCAGTGCTGTCAGGAAGCGCGCATTTTCGCTTTCCAGACCGATGGTGACGCGCAGATGATCCGGCAGGGCGTAATTGCCCAGCGGACGGACGATGATGCCCTGTTTGAGCAGGCGCTGATTGACGTTGGTGGCATCGGCGACCTGGAAGGTGACGAAGTTGCCGTGCGCCGGAATGTGGTTCAGGCCGAGGCGTTTCAGGCCGGTCGTGATCTGTTCCAGACCACGCTGGTTGAGCTCGTGGCTTTCAGTCAGGAAGAGGTGGTCGTCGAGGGCGGCACGGGCGGCGGCCAGCGCTAGGTTGTTGACGTTGAAGGGTTGGCGCAGGCGGTTCAGCAGGTCGATGACTTCGGCCGAGCCCAGGGCATAGCCGATGCGCAGCCCCGCCAGACCATAGACCTTGGAGAAGGTGCGGGTGATGATGAGGTTGGAAAATTCATCGAGCCAGGGCCGCGGGTCGGCGTTGCCTTGTCGGGCTGTCGGCAGATATTCGTTGTAGGCTTCGTCGAGGACGACGATGACCCGTTCCGGGACGGCCTTGAGGAAGGCGTGCAGCTCGGCAGCCGGTAGCCAGGTACCGGTCGGGTTGTTGGGGTTGGCGATCCAGACCACCTGGGTATCGGGCCGGATGGCGGCCTGCATGGCGGTCAGGTCGTGGCCGAAGTCCCCATTCCGTGCCGGCGTGACGATGCTGGTGGCACCAACGCCCTGGCTGGCCAGCGGATAGACGGCAAAGGCGTATTGCGAGAAGACGGTGGAGCGACCCGGGCCAAGAAACACGCGAGCAACGAGGTCGAGCAGGTCGTTCGAGCCATTACCGAGCAGGATGCGTTCCATGCCCAGGCGGTGACGTTCGGCCAGGCTGTGGATCAGCTCGAATTGGTCGGGATAGCGTGCCAGACCGGAAATTTCGCGTTCGACGGCGGCACGCGCCAGCCGGCTCATGCCGAGCGGGTTTTCGTTGGAAGCGAGCTTGACGATGCGCTCGACGGGAATCTTCATCTCGCGCGCCAGGGCGGTGATGGGTTTGCCGGGAGGATAGGGGGCTATGGCGCGGATGTGATCCGGGGCAAGTGCAGCAAGGGTCGGACTCATGGCGGTATCGGCAGGGGCGGGAGACAGCGGGCGGGGTGGAATGGGTGGGATGGCCCAGCCTACAGGATGGCGGCCGGATAGCTGCCGAGGATTTTGAGGAAGCCAGCGCGGGCAGAGAAGTCACTCAGGGCCTGGGCAAGCTCGGTGCTTTGGGCATGACCTTCGAGGTCGATGTAGAACACGTAGGCCCATTGCCCCCCGCCCAGTCCACGCGCCGGCCGTGATTCGAAGCGGGTCATGCTGATGCCGTGGTCGGCCAGCGGAGTGAGCAGGTCATGGACGGCTCCGGCGCGGTTTTGTGCCGAGCAGATGAGGGAGGTCTTGTCCTGTCCCGAGGGGCCGGCATCGTGCTGGCCGAGCACCAGAAAGCGGGTGGTGTTGTTGGGCTCGTCCTCGATGCGGGCAGCGAGGATGTTGAGCCCGTAATGTTGTGCGGCGGTTTCTCCGGCAATGGCGCAGGCATCGGGTTGTTCGGCCGCCAGGCGGGCGGCTTCGGCATTGCTGGCGACGGGCAGGCGGGGCACGCCGGGCAGATGGCGGTTTAGCCATTCATGGCATTGCGCTAGCGACTGGGCGTGGGAGTAGAGGCGTGTCGGGGGGTGTTGGGGATCGAGTGCGCTGGTTTGACCCAGCAGGTTCTGATGAATCCGCAGATTGACTTCGCCGCAAATTTTGAGCGGCGAGGACAGCAGTAGATCAAGGGTGCGACCGACCGCGCCTTCGGTGGAATTTTCCACGGGTACGACGGCATAGTCGGCATTGCCGGTTTCAACGGCACGGAAGGCATCGTCGATGCTGGCACAGGGATGAAGCGTGGGGGCGGCACCAAAATGCTTGCGCGCAGCGCTTTCGGTGAAGGTGCCGGCCGGGCCTAGGTAGGCAATGCGCAGCGGTTGTTCCAGAGCTAGGCAAGCGGACATGACTTCGCGCACGATGCGCTGCACGGCTTCATCGGGCAGCGGGCCAGGGTTGCTTTCGGCCATGCGGCGCAGCACCTGGGCTTCACGTTCGGGGCGGTAGATGACGCCCTGCTTGATCTCGCCGATGCGGTGCGCCAGCCGCGCCCGCTCGCTGACGAGGCGCAGCACCTCGTCATCGATGCGGTCGATGCCCGTGCGCAGCCGTGTCAGTTCAGCCTGTTCGCTGTTGCTGTCCGCTGCTCCTGTCACGCTTCATGCCTCCAGCGGCAGGAAGCGGACATTCAGGACACCTTCGATGGCGGCGATGGCATCGATGGTTTTTTGTGGCACGCTGCTGTCTACATCCACCAGGGTGTAGGCCATGTCGCCTTTCGACTTGTTCATCATGTTGTGGATGTTGAGGCCGGCTTGTGCTACGACGGTCGAGATCTGGCCGACCATGTTCGGCACATTGGCATTGGCGATGGCGATGCGGTGGCTGGACTCACGCGGCATGACGACATTCGGGAAGTTTACGGCGTTCTGGATGTTGCCGTGTTCGAGGTAGTCGCGCAGCTGGTCGGCCACCATGATGGCGCAGTTTTCTTCGGCTTCGCCGGTCGAGGCACCGAGGTGGGGCAGGGCGATGACCTTGGGATGGCGGTTGAGTTCGGCCGAAGGGAAATCGCAGACATAGGCGGCGAGTTTCTTGGCATCGAGGGCGGCCAGCGCGGCGTGGTCATTGACCACCTGATCACGCGAGAAATTGAGCAGCACGGCCGAGGACTTCATCTGGCCGATGTTGTCGGCGTTGATCATGTTGCGCGTGGCATCGAGCAGCGGCACATGCACCGAAACGAAGTCGGCATGCTTCAGTACTTCGTTGATGCTTTGCGCTTTTTTGACCTGGGCCGACAGGCTCCAGGCGGCATCGACGGTGATTTCCGGATCGAAGCCGAGCACGTTCATGCCCAGTTTGAGGGCGGCATCAGCCACCAGGCAGCCGATCTTGCCCAGACCGATGACACCCAGCGTGCGGCCGGCCAGTTCATAGCCGGCATAGGTTTTCTTGCCATCCTCGACCTTTTTTTCCATGTCGGGGTCGGCCGGATCGAGGGCTGCGACAAAACTCATGGCGCCGCCCAGATTACGGGCAGCCAGCAGCATGCCAGCAATCACCAGCTCCTTGACGGCATTGGCGTTGGCACCGGGGGCGTTGAACACTGGCACGCCGCGCGCACTCATGACCTTGACGGGGATGTTGTTGGTGCCGGCACCGGCGCGGCCGATGGCGCGTATCGATGCCGGAATGTCCATCTTGTGCATGTCGGCGGAGCGCACCAGCACGGCGTCGGGGGCAGCGATGTCCTTGCCGGTGCTGTAGCGTTCGGCCGGCAGGCGCTTCAGGCCGTTGGCTGAAATCTGGTTGAGGATGAGGATCTGGAATTTGTTGGCCATGGTTTTGCTCTCCCGGATTATTTGCCGTGCTGGGCTTCGAATTCTTTCATGTAGGCGACCAGCGCCTGAACGCCTTCGAGGGGCATGGCGTTGTAGATCGAGGCACGCATGCCGCCGACCGAGCGGTGGCCTTTCAGTTGCACCATGCCGCGCGCCTTGGCACCTTTGAGGAATTCTTCGTCGAGCTCGGCGTTGGCCAGCGTGAAGGGGATGTTCATGCGCGAGCGGTCTTCTTTTTTCACCGGATTCTTGAAGAATGTGCTCTGGTCGAGGAAGTCATAGAGCAGATTGGCTTTGGTGATGTTCTTCTGCTCGATGGCGGCCAGCCCGCCTTGTTTCTTGAGCCACTGGAAGACCAGACCGGCGATATAAATGCCGTAGGTTGGCGGGGTGTTGTACATCGAGTCGTTGTCAGCGTGGGTCTTGTAGTCGAGCATGGCAGACGGAGCCGGGTTAGCCTTGCCGATCAGGTCGTCGCGAATGATGACGATGGTCAGGCCGGCCGGGCCGATATTCTTTTGTGCGCCAGCGTAGATCAGACCGTATTTGGCGATATCGACGGGCTTGGAAAGGATGTTCGAGGACATGTCGCAGACTAGCGGCACATTGCCAGTTTCCGGTGTCCAGTGGAATTCGACACCGCCAATGGTTTCGTTGGCGGTGTAATGCACATAGGCGGCATTCGGGTCGAGCTGCCAGGTACTTTGCGGCGGGGCGTAGTTGAAATTACTGTCCTCGCTGCTGGCTACCACGTTGGCGCGGCCGAAGTTCTTGATGCCCTTGATGGCCTTCTTGGCCCATTCGCCGGTATTGACGAAATCGGCGTTGCCTTTGCCGGCCAGCAGGTTCATCGGGATCATTTCGAATTGCAGCGAGGCACCGCCTTGCAGGAACAACACCTTGTAATTGGCCGGAATGGCCATCAATTCGCGCAGGTCGGCTTCAGCAGCGGCGGCGATGGACATGAACTCCTTGCCGCGATGGCTCATTTCCATGACCGACTGGCCGCTGCCGTGCCAGTCGAGCATTTCGGCGGCGGCTTGTTGCAGGACTTCTGCGGGCAGTGCGGCGGGGCCGGCACTGAAATTGATGGCGCGGGTCATTCGGTTTCTCCTTCGTCTTCAGAGGTGGATTCAGATTCAATATCGGATTCAGTATCGGATTCGATGATTTTTTCGATGCCGGCCAGGCTGTCGCCGGCATCGAGGTTGATGAGGGTCACGCCCTGGGTCGAGCGGCCCATTTCGCGGATCTGATTGACGGCGGTGCGGATCAAGACGCCGCCGGTGGAAATCAGCATCAGGTGGTCGTCCGGCTGGACGAGCAGGGCGCCAATCACCTTACCGTTACGCTCACTGGTCTGGATGGCGATCATGCCCTTGGTGCCACGGCCATGGCGGGTGTATTCGGCAATGGCGGTACGCTTGCCGTAGCCATTTTCGGTGGCGGTGAGTACCGAGCATTCTTCGTTGGCAGCCACCAGCATGGAAATGACTGTCTGGCTTTCTTCCAGCCACATGCCGCGCACGCCGCGGGCAGCACGCCCCATGGCACGCACGTCTTCCTCAGCGAAGCGCACGGCTTTGCCGGCGTTGGAGAAGAGCATCACGTCATAGCTGCCATCGGTGATGGCAACACCGATCAGGTAGTCGTTTTCGTCGAGCCCGACGGCGATGATGCCGGCACGGCGCGGGTTGGAAAAGTCGGACAACGGGGTTTTCTTGACCGTGCCGCCGGCGGTGGCCATAAAGACGTAATGCTGCTCATCGAATTCCTTGACCGGCAGGATGGCGGTGATCTTTTCGCCTTCCTCGAGCGGAAAGAGGTTAATGATGGGCTTGCCGCGGCTGGTGCGCGTGCCCTGCGGAGCTTCGTATACCTTGAGCCAATAGACGCGGCCACGGTTGGAAAAGCACAGGATGTAGTCGTGGGTGTTGGCGACGAAGAGGTGATCGACGAAATCGTCTTCCTTGTTCGAGGCGGCCTGCTTGCCACGGCCGCCGCGTCTTTGCGCCTTGTATTCGGACAGTGGCTGTGACTTGATGTAGCCGCTGTGTGAGAGGGTGACCACCATGTCCTGCGGGGTGATGAGATCCTCGATGTTGATGTCCTGGGCGTTCATGATGACTTCGGTACGCCGGGCATCGGTGAACTGGCTGCGGATGGCTTGCAGCTCTTCGCCAATGATGGCGGTGATGCGCTCGGGACGCGCCAGGATGTCGAGCAAGTCGGCGATGAGTGCCATCACTTCCTTGTACTCGGCAATGATCTTGTCCTGTTCCAGACCGGTCAAACGTTGCAGGCGCAGTTCCAGGATGGCCTGGGCCTGGGTGTCTGACAGCAGGTAGCCGTCCTGACCGAGGCCGAATTCGGGGGGCAAATCTTCGGGACGCGAGGCATCGGCCATGGCACGCGCCAGCATGCCGTTGACCAGCGGCGAATTCCAGCGGCGCCCCATCAGGGCACGCTTGGCATCGGCCGGAGTGGGCGCAGCTTTGATGAGGGCAATGATTTCGTCGACATTGGACAGGGCAACGGCCAGACCTTCGAGGATGTGGCCGCGTTCGCGTGCCTTGCGCAGTTCAAAGACGGTACGGCGGGTGACCACCTCGCGGCGATGGGCGAGGAAGGCTGCGAGCATTTCCTTGAGGTTGAGCAGGCGCGGCCGGCCATCGACCAGCGCCACCATGTTCATGCCGAAGGTGTCTTGCAGCTGGGTCTGCTTGTAGAGATGATTGAGCACGACATCCGGCATTTCTCCGCGCTTCAGCTCGATCACCACGCGCATGCCGTCCTTGTCGGATTCGTCCTGCAGGTGGGTGATGCCTTCGATCTTCTTGTCGTTGACCAGTTCGGCAATCTTCTCCAGCAATACCTTCTTGTTGACCTGGTAGGGCAGCTCATCGATGACGATCAACTGCTTGCCATTCTTTTCGTTTTCTTCGATGTGGGTGCGGGCCCGCATGACGACGCGCCCACGCCCCGTCAGATAGCCTTCGCGCACACCGGCAATGCCATAAATCAGGCCGGCGGTGGGGAAATCGGGAGCCGGGATGATGTCGATCAGCTGTTCGATGGTGATGTCCGGGTCGGCCAGCAGGGCCAGGCAGCCATCGACGACTTCGCCGAGATTGTGCGGCGGGATGTTGGTGGCCATGCCGACGGCGATACCGGCACTGCCGTTGATGAGCAGGTTGGGCACCTTGGCCGGTAGCACCAGTGGTTCCTGTTCAGCGCCGTCATAGTTGGGGCCGAAATCGACGGTTTCCTTTTCCAGGTCGGCCAGCAGTTCGTGGCCGATGCGCGCCATGCGGATTTCGGTGTAACGCATGGCCGCTGCGCTATCGCCATCGACCGAACCGAAGTTGCCCTGGCCGTCGATGAGCATGTAGCGCAGGGAAAAGCTCTGTGCCATGCGGACGATGGTGTCATACACGGCGCTGTCGCCATGTGGGTGGTATTTACCGATGACATCGCCGACGATACGCGCCGATTTCTTGTACGGCTTGTTCCAGTCATTGGACAGCTCGTGCATGGCGTAGAGCACGCGCCGATGTACCGGCTTGAGACCGTCGCGCACGTCCGGCAGCGCCCGGCCGACGATCACGCTCATGGCGTAATCGAGATAGGAATGACGCATCTCCTCTTCGAGACTGATCGGCAGGGTTTCTTTGGCAAACGGGGTCGTCATCGTCGCGTTTTCGTCAGGGTTGCTGCCATACAGGCATGAGCGGAGGATTCCGCAGCAGCGAAACCGGGAATTTTAGCCGCTTTTGACCCTCGAGGGGCGGGTACGGGTGCCTGGACACTTCATGCTGGCAAGCCTGTCTGTCCCGGCCGTGGGGGCGGATGTTGCCGGGAGGTTCGGGGTCAGTGGTGTTCTTCCAGCAACCGGGCCAGCAGAGGTTTGATGATTTCCGGCTCGAAGGGCTTGTCGCAGATGGCAAACACGCCCAGGTCGCCCAGCCCGGCCAGCCGGCTGCGGTTTTGCTCGCTGGTGATCATCAGGATGGGTACCGAGTTTTGCCAGCTTTTGTGGCGGATATGTTCGACCAGTGCGCCACCGTCCATTTCCGGCATGTTGAAATCCGTGACGACCAGATCGACCAGGGTTTCTTCCATGATGCGGGCGGCTTCGAGGCCGTTTTCTGCTTCGATGAAATTCTTGAGGCCGACATTTTCGAAGACATGGCGCACGTAATTGCGTGAAGTCGTACTGTCATCGACCAGCAGCACGGTCAGTTCTTCGAGTTCGAAGTGCTCATTGATCAGGCTGTTGTCGACGCTCAGGTAATCCAGTGTCGAGGCCAGCACCTTTTTCAGCTGTACTTCGGTAAACGGCTTGGGCAGGATGCCGCAGGCACCGGACTGGCGCACGGGTTCCAGCACTTGCGGGCGGGTTTCACTGGAGATCAGGACGAAGGCCACATCCGCCAGATCCGGGTCGCTGCGCATGGCATAGACCAGTTCGGTGCCCGACATATCTGGCAGATACAGGGCGCTGATGACGACACCGGGATGCTCGTTTTTCATTTGGTCGAGCACTTCCTGGGCTGATTCAAAGATCCGGATGCGGGAGACGCCCAGGGCGCCCAGCTCACCGGCAATGTATTTGGATTGAACCGCAGAAGGTTCCACCAGGAAAACTGAAAGCGTATTGAGCAGGGTCTCTCGTCCCACGGCAGTCTCCATCAAGACACGAGATTGAGATGGGGTCGATTGTAGCAGCCGATGAGCGCAGCCGTGCCGATAGTCCAGGCCATGTGCGGATTATTTGGCAGCAGTCGGTGCAGCCAGATTCAGTTCTGCGTGCCGGAAGCAGCCCACCAGGTGGTCATTGACCAGTCCTACGGCTTGCATCAGTGAATAGCAGATGGTCGGGCCGACGAAGCGGAAGCCGCGTTGTTGCAGGTCGCGTGAGAGTTGTTCGGAGAGCGGGCTGCTGGCGGGCAGTTCGTTCAGGCTGCGCCAGTGGTTTTGGCGCGGCTGGCCATCGACGAAGCGCCACAGGTAATGGTCGAGGCTGCCGAAGACTTCCTGGAGCGCCAGGGTGCGTGCGGCGTTGTGGAGGGCAGCGTCGATTTTCAGGCGGTTGCGGACGATGCCCGGGTCAGCCAGCAGGCGCTGGCGGTCGGCCGCATCGAAGCGGGCGACCCGTTGCGGGTCGAAATCGGCGAAGGCGGCGCGGTAGTGGGCGCGTTTGTGCAGGATGGTGCGCCACGACAGGCCGGCCTGGGCACCTTCGAGGATGAGGAATTCGAATAGCTGCTGATCATCGTGCTGTGGAACACCCCATTCGGTGTCGTGATAGGCGCGATAGAGCTGGTCGGGACGGCCTTTGTAGGGGGTTTCACACCAGCCGCAGCGTGTCGGTTCAAGGACGGAGGTCATGACAGGTTCAGTGTGCCGCGCTTGAGGCCGGCTTCTTCCGGGTGGGGGGAAAGGGTGAAGCCGAGGCGACTGACGAAGCGGATCATGCGTGCGTTGTCATTGAGGAAATCGCCATACAGGGTGTCCAGACGGGGGTCTGCGCGGGCGGTGTCGATCAGGATTTGCATCATGCGCTGTGCCAGGCCGCTGCCTTGCCAGTCGTCAAGGATGGCGATGGCGAATTCGCAGGTGTGGCCATCCGGATTGAGGGCGTAACGGGCGGCACCGATCTGGACTTCGCCGCCGCCGCCATCCGGGGGGTCGGGCAGGGTGGCGATGTAGGCCATTTCACGGTCGTAGTCGATCTGTGTGAGGCGGGCAAGCTGGGCGGGCGGGTGTTCGCACAGGGCGTTCATGAAACGGTAGCGGCGCGATTGTGCGGAGAGATGGCGGACGAATTCCTGCTCCAGGGCAGCATCCGTAGGGCGGATGGGGCGGATGGTGATGGCCGCCTGGCTTGGGCTGCCATCGCGCCCGTGAAAGGTGGTGATGCGGTGCGCCGGATAGGGGTGGATGGCCATGTGGTCATAGGGCGCGGCAGCGGCGGGCAAGGGGGCGATGCAGATGGGCGGGAGGGGATGGATGAGCAAGGTGTCTTGCCCGGTCGATGGCAAGCTCAGCAGGAGCGTCAGCTGGTGCAAACAGGGCAGCTCGCAGGCGAGGGTGGACAGGCGTAGCAGCAGGTTACGCAGAAATGTCCGCTGGTTTTCTGGTAGTTGCGATAGCTGGCTGGCCAGGGTGGGGGCTTGTAGCAGGTCATCGGCCAGCACGGCATCCAGCGGCGGCAGGGCAACGGCACGCCGGCGGCTTTCGTCACCCGCAGCAAGCAGGAGCAACGGGCCGAAGAGTGGATCGCGCTGCAAGGACAGGCTGTATGCGGGCGAAGGGGGCGGGCAGGGTGGGGCTTCTGGCGGTGGATGCAGCAGCAGGCCGCAGCTATCCAGCAGGTGCCGGCTGGTGACTTCATCCAGTTGTCGCTGGCCGGCGGCGAGGGCGGTATCGATGATCTGGCGGGCGGCGGCGAGCTGGTGTGGCGGGATTTCCGGTGCGCTGGCGGGGTGCGCCGCCGGAATCTGCAACAGCAGGCGCTGGTGATGGAAATAACGGCCGAGGGCGTGAAACAGCTCGACGGCGGGCTCTGGGGTACGAAAGGTCGGGATGCCAGCCGCTCGAAACAGCAGGCGTGCTTCGCTGACCTGGCTTTCGCCCATCCAGCAGGTGATGACGGGCTTGTCGCTCTGGCGTGCCTGTTCGATGATGCGGCGGGCGGTGCCGCTTGGGTCGCGTTGCGGCATTGGGGTGAGGATCAGCAGAATGCCGTCTACATGGAGATCGTTCTGCATCTGGCCGAGTGCGGCGGTGTATTGCGCTGTCGTGGCGTGATCGCCGAGATCGAGCAGCGGGTTTTCTGTGTTGTGTGCCAGGGGCACGCCCAGCCGGTCGGCATGGTCGGCGGCCATGACACCCAGACCGCCGCTGTCGGTAATGATGGCCAGGCGCTGGCCGCGTGGCCTGAAGCGGGTGGCCAGTGCCTGCAAGGTGGCGTGCATCTGGCCGATGGAATCCAGACGCACGGCGCCGGTACGGCGTAACGCGGCATCAAACACATCGTCGGCGATGTTATGGGTGATGTTGTCGGCAGCAAGCGGGGTGTCACTGTACTGGCGGGTGGCGCGTTCCCCGGCTTTGTGGCGTCCGGCCTTGATGAGCAGGACGGGTTTGCAGCGGGCGGCGCTGCGTAATGCGCTGACGAAGTGGCGGGCGTGCCGGGCATCCTGGCTGTTCTGGGAATTGCCGAGGTGTTCGAGGTACAGGAAGATGCTGTGCGTTTGTGGGTCTGTTGCCAGATAGTCGAGCACTTCGCCCAGCGCGATTTCTCCAGAAACGTTGCTGCCCTCCGGGGGCAGGGTGGGCAGAGTGGGTAGCGTGATTACGCTGGAATGACCGGCATGTTGCGACTGGGCCCAGTCGAGGGCAGCAGCGCAGAGGGTGGCAGATTGGCTCACCAGAGCCGTGTGGCCGGGCAGTATCTGGCTCTGGTTCATGGCCAGGTGTATGCCCTTGACGGGGCGCATGAGCCCGGCCGAGGCCGGCCCCAGCAGGCGCATGCGGTAGTGCCGGGCGATGGCCTGCAGGCGGCTGCTCAGGGCATGGTGCCGTGCGTGATGCGTCGAGCCGGAGACAATCAGGAGGCAGCGCACGCCGCGTTTGCCACAGGCCTCGACCAGCTCGGGCAAGGTGCGCGGCGGGGTGCACAGCACCGCCAGGTCGATACGTGCGGGCAGTTCTTCGACGCGGGCATGGCACAGCCGCTGGAACAGCTTGTGGTGGCGCGGATTGACGAGATACAGCGCGCCACGGTAATCCGTCTCCAGCATGTTGCGTGTCAGCAGCGCCCCCAGGGAGCCCTCCCGCTCGGAGGCACCGATGAGGGCGATCGATGCGGGCTCCATCAACGGCCAGAGGGCATGGCGGTATTCATGGGGCTCGTGGGAGTCATGGGGTTCGTGGGGCTCGTGCATGGTGGGCTGATCGTCCGCAGGTGGTCAGGCGTAGAAGGTGGATTTTATTCCTTGAGCCGCGATGAACGCCGGGGACATCTTGATGCTTTCTTGATACGCACGGCAGGCTGACAGAAACAGGGATTGGCTATCGTTTCGTTGGCATGTCCGAACCGCTGTGACAGGGTGCGTGAAAAATGTGCAAAATGCGCAGCATCTCCGCTTCCCCTTTCCTTTATTCTTGCCGCCTATGAACTCTGCTGCCGATGCCGTTGAACTTGATATGTCCTGTACCGCCGAACCCTCTGCCTGGGTGCGGCGTTTTGCGCCTCTGATCGCCCCGGGTGGGCGGGTGCTCGATCTGGCCTGTGGCAATGGGCGGCATGCCCGTTTTTTGGCGGCGGCCGGGCATCCGGTCGAGGCGGTGGATCGCGATGCCGTGCGGCTGGCAACCCTGGCAGACGTGCCCGGCATCGAGACCCGCTGCGCTGACCTCGAAGGTGGGCCGTGGCCGTATGCGGCGGGTCAGTTTGCCGGCATCGTCGTGACCAATTATCTCTGGCGTCCGTTGATGCCTGCGCTCATGGCGGCGCTGGGAAAGGGGGGCGTGCTGATTTACGAAACCTTCATGATCGGCAATGAACGCCTGGGCAAGCCGTCGAATCCGGCGTTCCTGTTACGCAAGGATGAGTTGCGCTTCATCGTGCGTGAGCATCTGGATATCGTTGCCTTCGAGCAGGGCGAGGTGACGCTGCCCCGGCCGATGGTGATCCAGCGGATTTGCGCCACGCGCCTGGGGGCGCTGCGCCTGCCGGAGCGTGATTCAAGCCCCGTCGGTCGCCGGGAGCTCTGATCCGTCACGTCAGGTTTCTTCGCCATTGGCAAAACCCCGCAACCAGGGGTCAAGGTGGGCGATGTCAAAGGTTCCGGTCTCGAACATTTCGATCATCTCGGCGTGAACCTGCATCGGAGCACGATGCAAGCGCCAGCCATTGATGCGCAGGAACACGTCAGCAGCGGCGAAGGCGATGCGTTTGTTGCCATCCACGAAAGGGTGATTGATCGCCAGGCTTTCCAGCAGCGCGGCTGCTTCAGCCACGATGTCATCGTAGTAGCCGGTCTGCGGGCGGAACAAGGCGGCCTCTAGCGCACCCGGATCGCGCACACCCGGTGCGCCGCCGTAACGCTGCATCAGCACGGTGTGCATGCCGAGCACATCGGCCACGGTTAAGTAATCGCGTGGCACGGCTTACTTGGCCAGTTCACGGTAGAGGTTGTCGAACTCATCCAGGCTGGACGCGAATGAGGCCATCACGTGGCGACGGGGACGTTCCGTCTGTTGCCGGTCGATGTAGTCGCGCAGGGCATCATCGAGCACCGCCTGGAACTGGCGCCCCTGGCTCTCTGCGATCTGGCGCAACGCCGCCAACACGTCGGGCGCGGCTTGGGAAGAAAATTTCTCGCGGACGGCAGCGGTCATGGCTCTCTCCATCATGATTCATCTTGACTCTTCATGATAGAACAAGGTGAGGCCCTATGCCACTGCCTGACTTGGCGACAATATGGATCGACCCGCCTTGAAACACCTGCTGTCCGACATCCAGTTGGGCAAGGTGGGCATCGTAGCGGTCTACAAGATCGACCGGCTGTCACGCTGACTGGCAGACCTTGCGCGGATAGTCGATGTGTTCGATCAGCATCGTGCAGACCTTGGGCACGCCGGTCGCCCGCAATCCGTGGAACTGATGGCGAGCCGGGGCTGTCTTTACTGGTTTGCTGGCGGTGTCTGCCGGCATAATGACCGGCATTGTGTATTGTGTATTGTGAGGGCAGGGATATGTGGCAACGGCGACACTGGTCTTGGGGAATCCTGCTGGTAGCCCTGTGGGTGGCACCGGTGCAGGCGGCCAAGAAGGTCAAAAAACCGCAAACGACTTCCGTGGCGGCACAGGTGCGGCAGGATGTCGTGTTGCGTCATGCCTTGAGTGGCTCGGCCCGGGATGCGCTGGCGACTCTGGTACTGCGCTTCAATACCGAGCAGAAAGGGCGGGCGCGCATTCTTCTACAGGAAGTGCAGGGGCTGGATGAGGCCGGGCGGCGGCAGTTGCCGACCCTGGCGTTGCTGGAGCCTGATGACAGTCTGCTGTTTTTTCAGGGCCGGCCGCGCTTCAGGCCGATGTATCAGGTCATGGCGGGTAGTCATGCGAAGCTGGAGGCCCGGCAGTTCTTTCCATTGATGGCTGATGCGGTCGATGATGGTGCCGGGCGCTTGCAGGCCTTGCCGCTGGGGTTATCCTTGCCGGTACTGCTGTGGAACAAGGAACGTTTGCAGCAGGCTGGGCTGAATCCGGATGATGCACCAAAAACCTGGCTGGATGTGCAGGAACGGGCGGGTAAGCTATATGACGCTGGTAGTCACTGTCCACTGACTTCTTCCCGTTTTTCCTGGATACATCTGGAGAATGTTTCCACTCAGCACGGCGAGCCGCTGGCGGTGGCTGAAAAGGGTGGGCGGGCCCGCTTGCGCCTCAACAGCATGGTGGATATCAAACATCTGGCTTTGTTGTCGAGCTGGTACAAGGCGCACTATTTCCAGTATTTCGGTGCTGGCAACGAGGCCAACCGAAATTTCCTGTCCGGCGAGTGCGCCATGATTACCGCGGAATCCTCGCTGTATCGTGAGGCGGTGGAGGCGGGCTTGGCGGTGGGGATGTCGCAGATGCCGTTCTATGACGACCTGTATGGTGCCAACCGTGAAAAAATCTTGCCGGGTGGCCAGGGCTTGTGGGCGCTGGCCGGTCGCAGCAAGGCGGAGTACGTTGTAGCAGCCTCTTTCGTCCATTTTTTGATGCGGCCGGAAGTCCAGTCGGAGTGGCTGCATGGCACGGGCTTTTTGCCAATGACGCCGACTGCCCTGAATGCCATGAAGTCGGCAGGTGAGCCGCTGGCTCTGGTGGATCTGGCATCGCGTCGTCTGGCACAGGCCAGCCCGGCCCGGCTGCGGCCGCGTTATGGCCTGGGGCTGGATCGCATGCGCAGTATTCTGGGGGAGGAAATCGCGACCGTCTGGGCCAATGTCAAACCTGCCAAGGAAGCGCTCGATACAGCCATGCGCCGCGCCAATGCGGCAACTCTGGAAGCTGCTGGCGAGACCCCGGGGCGATTGTGAGGAACGACCTTGCAGGGAGTGACCTGACGTTTCGATTCCTGGGGAAGACATGACTGCTGCCGGTCTTTCGCCCTGGCATTACCCACGGGTCATTGCGCACCGCTGTGGTGGGGCGCTGGCACCGGAAAACACCCTGGCAGGGTTACACGTGGCTCGCCTCTGTAGTGTGTCTGCCGTGGAGTTTGATGTGATGCTGAGCGCAGACGGCGTGCCCTTCGTCATTCACGATGAAACGCTGGGGCGAACAACGGATGGACAGGGGGCGGTGGCACTGACCTGTGCCGCGCAATTGCACCAACTCGATGCCGGGGTGCAGCACCATGCTGCTTTTCGGGGAGAGCGATTGCCACTGCTGACTGAAATGCTGGCAGCCTGTCATGCCTTGGGATTGGCAGCCAATGTCGAAATCAAGCCGGCAGCGGGGCATGATGCTGCGACAGGGCGTGTGGTGGGGGAGGTAATTGCCGTGTTCCAGTCTGCCTGCCTGGCAGCGGGCAAGCGTCCCTTGTCCTTGCTGCTGTCTTCTTTCTCGGAGGAAGCCTTGGCGACCGCCTTGCCATCGATGGAGAGAAAGAGAACGGATGCGGGCGGGGTGATGGCGCGTGCCTTGCTGGTCGAGAATGTCCCGGCGGACTGGCAGACGCGCTTACGCCGCCTCGATTGTCAGCATCTGCATTGTGCAGCGACGGCAACAGAAGTGACGTCACGGCTTGCCGCGGAGCTGCGCGCCTCCGGAGGGGCGCTGGCGTGTTACACCGTGAATGATGCGGCGCAGGCGGCACAGCTTTTTGCCATCGGGGTCAGTGCCATCTTTACGGATCGCCCGGATTGTTTCTGCCCTCCTGCTCCAATGACATGACCCGCAAGTAGCGGGTCATGTGAGTGAGAAAACAAGGGCGGCAGTGTGGATGCGGGGGGGGGGGGATTACCGTACCGGCTTGCTGCGCCGCCACCCGGTCCTGTTTTTTACTTGGTGCTTCTTTCCTTGAAGACGCGCTGGGCGGCAGCAAGATGAGCATTCAGCTCTTCTTCCGTCATGTTCGGGAATTTTTCCTTGAGGACGTTGTAGGCATGCTGCTCGAGCGGCTGCCCCGCCCATGAATTGTCGGGGTCGAGAAAGGGTTCGACACGATCGTAAGTCTTTTCAAAAACATCGCGATTTCCCGGATTTTTACGACGCTCTTGATCCGTGGTGTTGTCATTTGCTGCCATGTCGCTGCCTCCTGTTGCAGTGATGATGGTTCTTTTTTATTCCACATGGTTCCATTCAGCCATCGTGGTTCGTGGTTCGTGGTTCGTGGTTTGTGAATCATGAGCCGTGACATTCCAGTGTTACTGCCTGAAACCATCGATGGTTCGGCCAATCTAGGGCATGCCGGACATTGTGTCAATCAAGAAGCCGCAAGAAACGTGACATCCTGGGTTCATTGCTCGACGGCCAGCGCGGCGGGCTGCTAGACTCGTTTCCTTGAACACTGAACACTAAACACTGAACCTGGAAACCACCTGTCCTGACAAGGCCGGTGGCGATGATGCGTGTAGAAAATCCGAGAGCATGAACAAGGACACCCCCGATCTTTTTGATCTTCCCGATGAAACACCGCAACCTCCAGTGCCGGCTGCAATTGCAGCGGCACTGCCGCCGGGGCAGCCCCCGGATGCTGGCAATACGGCTGCGACGGAGATGACGTGGCCCGGTGAAACGACAGCACTGGATCTGTTTGCCGAGCGTGCCTATCTCTCTTATGCCATGTCGGTGGTCAAGGGGCGTGCCTTGCCACAGGTCGAGGATGGACAGAAGCCGGTGCAGCGCCGCATCCTCTATGCCATGCACGAAATGCGTCTGCATGCCGCAGCCAAGCATGTCAAGTCGGCACGTGTGGTGGGAGATGTGCTGGGCAAGCTGCACCCGCATGGCGATGCTTCGGTGTATGACGCCATGGTACGTATCGCCCAGGATTTCAGCCTGCGCTATCCGCTGGCCGATGGCCAGGGAAACTTTGGCTCACGCGATGGCGACGGGGCAGCGGCCATGCGCTATACCGAAATTCGCCTGACACCGATTGCCGAGCTTTTATTGGGTGAATTGGGGCAGGGGACGGTTGATTTCCGGCCGAATTACGATGGCAGTTTCGATGAACCGGTGTTGTTGCCGGCGCGTCTGCCGTTCACTTTGCTCAATGGTGCTTCCGGGATTGCAGTAGGCATGGCGACCGAAATTCCACCGCACAACCTTAACGAAGTGGCGCAGGCGGCCATGCATCTGATCCGCAATCCGCAAGCAAGCACTGCGGAACTGTTGGGGTATATGCCAGGGCCGGATTTTCCTGGTGGCGGACAGCTCATTTCGTCGGCTTCGGTGCTGCGCGATGCCTATGAATCCGGTCGGGGCAGCCTGCGGCTACGAGCACGCTGGCGGGTCGAGGACATGGCGCGCGGCCAGTGGCGAATTATCGTGCATGAATTGCCGCAGGGGGCTTCGGTGGCACAGGTGATGTCGGAGATCGAGTCCATCACTAATCCCCAGCCGCGTGCGGGCAAGAAAGACTTGAGCCAGGAACAGAAAAATCTGAAAGCGGCCATGCTGGCCTTGCTCGATACGGTGCGGGACGAGTCGAGTGATGTCGAGGCGGTGCGCCTGATTCTGGAACCACGCTCTTCCCGGGTGACGGTCAAGGAGTTCATGGCCAGCTTGCTGGCCAATACTTCGCTGGAAACCACGGTGTCCTTGAATCTGACGATGATTGGCCGTGATGGCAATCCGCAGCAGAAGAACTTGCGCCAGATATTGGCCGAATGGGTGGATTTCCGTTATGTCGCGGTGGCGCGGCGTACCCGCTTCCGGCTGGATGAGGTGGAGCGACGTATTCATATCCTGCAGGGGCGGATGATTGTCTTCCTGCGTATCGAGGAGGTGATTCGCGTCATTCGCGAGTCGGACGAACCCAAGCAGAGTCTGATGGCCAGTTTCGGCCTGACAGAAATCCAGGCCGAGGATATTCTCGAAATTCGTTTGCGCCAGCTGGCGCGCCTCGAAGGCATCAAGATCGAGAAGGAGCTGGGCGAGTTGTATCTGGAACGCAGCACGCTGCAGAATCTGCTCGACAATCGCAGTGCCATGACGCGTGCCATCATCAAGGAAATCGAGAGTGATGCGAAAAGGCATGGTGATGCACGCCGTACCTTGATCGAAGAAGATGTGGCGGCAACGGCAGCGCGTGGCGAGACGAAGCTCAATGTGCCGGACGAGCCGGTGACGGTCATCCTGTCGAAGGCTGGCTGGTTGCGTTTGCGTCAGGGACATGGGCTGGCGGTCGACAGCATTTCCTACAAGACCGGGGACGAAAGTCTGGCGGTTTTTGAAACACGCACCACCTGGCCTTTGTTGATCCTCGATACGCAGGGGCGGGCGTACACTATCCCCGTATCTTCCATTTCCGGTGGGCGTGGGGATGGGGTGCCGTTGGCGACGCTGATCGATTTTCAGGAGGGCAGCAAACTGGCGCAGGCGGTGTCGGCCGCGCCGGAGCGTCAATACCTGTTTGCCAATAGCGGTGGTTACGGCTTCGTCGCCACCTTGTCCGATCTGGTCAGTCGCGTCAGGGCGGGCAAGGCGTTCATGAGCATGGAGGCAGATGAGCGGCCGTTGCTGCCTCTGCCTGTTCCGGCAGAAGGTGGCAGCCATTTGTGGGTAGCCAGTGGCAATGGTCGCTTGCTGGTGTTCGAGGCGAGCGAACTTCGGGTGCTGGCCAAGGGGCGCGGCTTGATGTTGCTGAGCCTTGAACCAGGCAGTCTGCTGGTGCGCTGCGGCTACAGCGATGGCCGGACATTGAGCCTGTCATGCAGCAGCCGCGGCAAGGTGGTGCCGCTGGTGCTGTCGGGTGAGGATATGGCTCGACACCTCGGGCAACGAGGGCGCAAGGGACAGCTCCTGCCGGGCAAAAAATTGCCTGTTTGAGCGAGTTTCCGACATTCTTTCTTGCGCTTTCCGCGATGTCTTCTACTCGCTTCGCTCTCCCGTTGATGCCCTCCGTCAATCTCCCCCGATGACTCCGGCCTGATTGACGGCGCGGTTATCCTGCCCGCTGGCGGTCGCGGTAGTTTTGTCGGTCTTTGCTTCAATGCGGGTGTTGCCACCGATCTGGACATTGCCGTCGGTGGTGCGGCTGTTTCGGGCTGCATTGCCGCTGGTGTTGCTTTCGCGGCTCTGGAAGATACGGGCAGGCGCATCGGCATTGGCGACCTGGGCGCTCTGGCCTTCGGCAACCGTGAAGCTGCCAGCGCGGTTATCGAGAGAAATTTCACCATGATGAACCGCAACATGCAGGCCGCTTTCCAGTACGGCGGTGTATTCCGTGCCACGGATGCCGATGGTGGCGGCGGGCGTTTTAACGGCGTAGTTGCTGCGCTGCAGCTTGCCGATGGCACCGCTGACGGTACGGAAGCCGCCTTTGACCAGGCTGAAAAACCCCTTGTCATTGCCATCGCTCTTGCCAGGGCGGGTGACGACGTAGTGGTACTCATCGATCCGGAATTGCGATTCTGGGCGCAGGCTGACCAGCGAATTGTCCGTAAAGCGAATTTCGGCACGACCATCCTTGCCGGTGATAGCGGTGTCTCCGGGTTGTAGTGTCGAGCCTTTTTGCAGGATGCGCGTCTTGCCATCCGGGGAGACTGCGGTGACGCTGCCGCTGGCTTCGAGCAGCACGCCTGCTCCTGTAGCCCGTGCGGCAGGAGCCAGCAGGCACAACAGGAGTAACAGGAAGGTCGGGAGAAAATTCGGTTTCATGGTGTGTTACATTTTTGTGGAGAAGGGGGCGAATGCGTTTGCAGTGCATGTCTTGCAGTGCAGACTTGAGTCACTCAGGACTTTGAGAATATAATCCGAAGCTTTCCAAGAAACCACATACAAGAGAACCCAGATGGCAATTCCTACCGCCGATAAGGCCAAGATCGTCAGCGATTTTCAACGCGCCCAAGGAGATACCGGCTCACCGGAAGTCCAGATCGCGCTGCTCACGGCACGCATCAACGGCCTGACCGGCCACTTCAAGGCTCACCTGAAGGATCACCATTCGCGCCGTGGCCTGCTGAAGATGGTCAATCAGCGCCGTAAGCTGCTGGATTACCTGAAGCGCAAGAATGTCGATGGCTACCGCGAGATGCTGTCGCGCCTCAATCTGCGCAAGTAATTTCGACGCCCGCACCGTGCGGTGTGTCGAACGAAGGAACATGCCCCCAGGGATCGGGGTTGTTGCCGCCGTCGTCGTCAGGCGACGCGCTCCGGCACTGCTGTCTTCCTGGGATGCGTGACAAGGACGCCGGTCAGTCAGTCTTGGCTGTGCCGGCTTTGTCGTTTCTGGTGGCTGCTTTCAGTAATGCCAGAAATGACGGATGGAACGAAGGGCATGGGGTTTCCTGCCGATGTGCTGCTGACGAAGCGGGTCTCTGCCTTGTTGATGATGAAAGGATAATATTGTGCTCGAACTGAAACCCACTCAGAAAACATTTAACTACGGTGCTCATACCGTCACCCTGGAAACCGGCGAAATCGCCCGTCAGGCGGGTGGTGCCGTGGTGGTTAATATGGATGACACCGTGGTGCTGGCGACGGTGGTTGCCCGCTCCGAAGCCAAGCCTGGGCAGGATTTCTTCCCGCTGACGGTGGATTACGTCGAGAAAGTTTATGCCGCCGGCCGTATCCCTGGTGGCTTCTTCAAACGTGAAGGCCGTCCTTCCGAAAAGGAAACCCTGACCTCGCGCCTCATCGACCGGCCGATTCGTCCGCTGTTTCCTGAAGGCTTCATGAATGAAGTCCAGGTGATCGTCACGGTCGTGTCGAGCAACCCGGAAGTCGATCCGGATATTCCCGCCATGATTGGCGCCTCTGCTGCCTTGGCCATTTCCGGTGTGCCGTTTGCCGGCCCGATCGGGGCAGCCCGTGTGGGGTACCTCAACGGCCAGTATGTCCTGTGCCCAACCCTGTCGCAGCTCAAGGAAAGCCAGATGAACCTGGTGGTGGCTGGCACGGCAGCGGCGGTGCTGATGGTCGAGTCGGAAGCCCAGCAATTGTCCGAAGAAGTGATGCTGGGTGCCGTGGTGTATGGCCATGAGCAGATGCAGGCAGCCATCAATGCCATCAATGAGCTGGTCGAAGTTGCCGGCAAGCCGGAGTGGGACTGGCAGGCTCCGGCCAAGGATGAGGCACTGATTACGAAGATTGCCGAGCTGGGCGAGGCCGATCTGCGCGAGGCTTATCGCATCACCCAGAAGCAGGCACGGGTGCAGAAGACGCGCGAAGTGGCTGCGCGCGTAGTGGCCGCGCTGTCCGGGGGTGAAAACGCAGCCGACGCCAATGTCGTCAAGAATCACCTGTTCGATCTCGAAGCCAAGATCGTTCGCAACCAGATACTCAACGGTGAGCCGCGCATCGATGGTCGCGATACGCGCACCGTGCGGCCGATCGCCATCCGCAACAGCGTGCTGCCGCGCACCCACGGTTCGGCCCTGTTTACCCGGGGTGAGACGCAGGCACTGGTGGTGGCCACACTGGGTACGGGGCGCGATGAGCAGATCATCGACGCGCTGCAGGGCGAATATCGTGACCGCTTCATGCTGCACTACAACATGCCGCCGTTTGCTACTGGTGAAACTGGCCGGGTGGGCACCCCCAAGCGGCGCGAAGTCGGTCATGGTCGTCTGGCCAAGCGTGCCCTGGTGGCCGTGTTGCCGACGCCGGAAGAGTTTGGCTACAGCATCCGTGTGGTTTCGGAAATCACCGAGTCCAACGGCTCCAGTTCGATGGCTTCGGTTTGCGGTGGTTCGCTGGCATTGATGGATGCCGGCGTGCCGATGAAGGCGCATGTGGCCGGGATCGCCATGGGGCTCATCAAGGAGGGCAACCGTTTTGCCGTGCTGACGGATATCCTCGGTGATGAGGATCATCTGGGTGACATGGACTTCAAGGTGGCTGGTACCGATGCTGGCATCACCGCCTTGCAGATGGATATCAAGATCCAGGGTATTACCAAGGAAATCATGCAGGTGGCACTGGCTCAGGCGCAGCAGGCTCGTCTGCACATCCTTGACCTGATGAAGCAATCGATGACGGGACACCGCGAGGAAGTGTCGAATTATGCGCCGCGCATGATTACCATGAAGATCAATCCGGAGAAGATCCGTGACGTGATCGGCAAGGGCGGTGCGGTGATCCGTGCGCTGACGGAAGAGACCGGTGCGGTCATCGATATCGCGGATGATGGCACCATCACGATTTCCTCGGTCAATTCCGACGCGGCGCAGGCGGCCAAGAAGCGTATCGAGGACATCACGGCAGAGGTTGAAGTCGGCCGTATCTATGAAGGCACGGTGTTGCGCCTGCTGGATTTCGGTGCCATCGTCAGCCTGCTGCCCGGAAAGGATGGGTTGCTGCACATTTCGCAGATTGCCAACGAGCGCGTCAATGCGGTATCGGATTATCTGAAGGAAGGCCAGATCGTCAAGGTCAAGGTCATCGAGACTGATGACAAGGGACGGGTGCGTCTGTCCATGAAGGCCGCAGCACCGGAGCAGCCGGCACAGCCGGCACAGTAAGCAGCATCGCTGGCCACGCAGCAGGTGGCGCGGCAACAAACGAAAAAGGGTGCCTGGGCACCCTTTTTCGTTATGTATTTTTCGTTATGTAGTTATGTAGTTATGTATCTTCAAAAGCCAAAGGATCCGGCGAAAGACCGCCCGGACGATCAGGAAGCGGGTAGCGGGGCAGGGTGATGCCGAAAGGCGGCTGAAAAACCCTGGGGGTTGAAACTTATTTGGCGGTCTGTTTTTCGCGCAGTTCTTCCAGGGTCTTGCAGTCGATGCACAATGTTGCCGTGGGGCGGGCTTCGAGACGTTTGACGCTGATGTCGATGCCGCAGTTGTCGCAGTAACCGTATTCACCGTTTTCGATGCGTTCTAGTGCTTCGTCGATTTTCTTGATCAGCTTGCGTTCGCGGTCGCGGTTACGCAGCTCCAGGGCGATGTCGGATTCCTGGCTGGCACGATCGTTCGGGTCAGCGAACACGGTGGCTTCTTCTTGCATGGTGTGCACGGTGCGCTCGACATCCCCCAGCAGCTCGTCCTTGAGTGCCTGGAGAATTTTCTGGAAATGTGCCAGTTGTTTGTTGTTCATGATGGCCTGCCTGTTTTGATGATCAGTCGGGGTGATGAAGCCTTGGAATATCGTGCTGCGAAGCTGGCCAATTCATCGAGTATCGGGAGGGCTTTATAAACGAAATGCCTGCCTCCCGCAAGCAACTCCGGGCTGCTTCAGGGCTTTTGATGGTGCGTCCGGTGCCAAAAAATGGAGGTCATAGCACGACCTGTGAGCCCATTTCGACGACGCGGTTGGCCGGCAGCTTGAAGAAGTTGGCGGCACTGCTGGCGTTACGGAACATGGCGATGAAGAGCTTTTCGCGCCAGAAATTCATTTCGGAATTGACCCGGGCGATCAGGGTTTCGCGGCCGAGGAAGAATGAGGTGTCCATGATGTCGAAGTCCAGGCCTTGTTCGGCGCACCAGTCCAGGGCTTCGGGCAGGTCAGGGTCATCCATGAAGCCATAAAAGACTTTTACTCGCCAGAATTGCCCGGGCAGGCGTTCGACGGTAACGCGCTGGGCATCGGCAACGCGCGGGATGTCGAGGACGTTGACAGCGACCAGAACCACCCGTTCGTGCAGCACTTTGTAGTGCTTGAGGCTGTGCAGCATGGCGTGTGGGACACCGCTCAAGTTGCCGGTCATGTAGACCGCTGTGCCTTCAACGCGTTGCAGATTGCTGTCATAGGCCAGGCTTTGGATGAAGGACAGCAGGTCGATGGCCTCTTCGGACAATCGTTTGCCCAGCAGATTGCGGCCACGTTTCCAGGTGGTCAGCAGCAGGAACAGCACCGAACCAAAGGCCAGCGGGAACCAGCCGCCATCGGCAATCTTGACGGTACAGGCGGAAAACAGGGCGATATCGATGCACAGAAAGGGAATGGCACCCAGCAGCGATTGCCAGGTATTCCATCCCCATAGTCCGCGCAGGATGAAAAATGCCAGCACGCTGGTGCTCAGCATGGTGCCGGTGACGGCGATACCGTAGGCTGCGGCGAGGTTGGTCGATGAGCCGAAGCCGATAACCAGGAAAACAACCGTGATCAGTAGCATCCAGTTAATGGCCGGCAGATAAATCTGGCCGATGGTGCTGTCCGATGTGTGGCGGATTTCAAGGCGCGGACAGTAGCCCAACTGGATGGCCTGCTGGGTGACGGAATAGGCACCGGAGATGACGGATTGTGAGGCGATCACTGTGGCGGCAGTGGCCAGGGCGACCAGTGGGTAGAGTGCCCATTCGGGCGCCAGGAGATAGAAGGGGTTTTCGATGGCTGCCGGATTGACTAGTAGCAGAGCACCTTGACCGAAATAATTGGTAATGAGTGCCGGCAGTACCAGAGCAAACCAGGCAGCCTGGATGGGAGGACGACCGAAGTGTCCCATGTCGGCGTACAGAGCTTCGGCTCCGGTCAGCGCCAGTACTACGGAGCCGAGCGAGAAAAAGCCTAGGGCCGGGTGGGTGTAGAGAAAGTTGATGCCATAGTAGGGATTCAGCGCCTGCATGACGGTCGGGTTTTGGTGGATGTTGGCAAGCCCCAGTATGGCCAGCGAGCAGAACCAGAGTGCCATGATCGGGCCAAACAGCCGACCTATGGTCGCTGTGCCACGGCTCTGCATGATGAACAGGGTGATCAGTACTGTCAGGGTGATGGGGATGATGAAGGGTTTGAAGGTTGGGGTGATGATCGCGATCCCTTCGACGGCGGAGAGCACGGAAATGGCCGGGGTGACCACACCATCGCCATAAAACAGTGCGGCACCAAACAGACCGAGCGTGACGATCAGTTTGTGAGACCAGGAGTTTTCTGGTTGGTTACGTAGCGCAAGTGCCATCAACGCCATGATGCCGCCTTCTCCCTTGTTGTCGGCACGCATGATGAACGACACATATTTGACGGAGACCACGATGATCAGTGCCCAGAAAATCAGGGACAAGATGCCAAGGACGTTATCAGGAGTGATGGGCACACGATGATGAGCACCGGCAAAAACTTCTTTCATCGTGTACAGCGGACTGGTGCCGATGTCGCCAAAAACGACACCCAGTGCAGCCAGAGAGAGGGCAGCCAGACGTTCCCGGCCAAGATGTGAGGATTGCACGAGCGTTTTTACGGGGGATACCCGATCGTGAGAGAAGCGCGAAATTATATCCTTGGTCAGGTTTCGATATTTGTGTCATTCGTGTTTATCAGGGCCATCGCTCGGCGACCCAGAAGAGGGAAAGAGTACGTTACCCGCCCTTCAGTGTTTGTCGGGGAGCAAGGAAATCCAAATGTGATTGCCCTGTGTGTTTATGAGCATGCGCCGTGGCAGTAAAAACGGCATCCTGTAGGATGCCGTGATATTTGCCCGTATGTGGCGCGGGGGCTTTATGCCATCGCTTCGTACAGCGGCAGGGTGAGGAATTCGGGGTAGTTGGCCGACAGCGACATTTCCTCGAATATCTTGGCTGCCTGGTCGTAGGTGGCGGTGTGGCCGTCGCCTACGGTTGCCTTGACTTTGGCCAGTTCCTCGGGGATGAGGCTGCGCACCATCTCGGCTGTAACCTTGCGGCCGTCATCGAGGATGCCTTTGGGGCTAACCACCCACTGCCACACCTGTGAGCGCGAGATTTCGGCGGTGGCGGCATCTTCCATCAGGTTGTGGATGGGCACGCAGCCATTGCCGGCAAGCCATGAGCCGAGATAGTGGATGCCGACGTTGATGTTGTTGCGCAGCCCAGTTTCAGTGATCGGCTGCCCGGGCTGGAAGTTGAGCCAGTCTTTCGCGCCGAAGCTGCCGGCAACCTGTTTGTCCCACTGGTTGGGTCGGTCGCCCAGTACCTTGACGAATTCTTCCATGGCGATCGAGACTAGCCCCGGATGCGCTACCCAGCCGCCGTCATAGCCATCGTTGGCATCGCGCGTCTTGTCGTGGCGGATGCCGGCCAGCGCCTTTTCGTTGGCAGCGGCATCGCTCTTGATCGGGATCAGTGCGCTCATGCCGCCCATCGCCGGTGCGCCGCGTTTGTGGCAGGCTTGCACCAGCGCCAGCGCGTAGCTGCGCATGAAGGGCACTTCCATGGTGATGGCCGAACGGTTGGCCAGACAAAATTCCTTGTTCTTCCTGAATTTCTTAATGCACGAGAAGATGTAATCCCAGCGTCCGGCGTTCAGGCCGGCACTGTGGTCGCGCAGCTCATAGAGGATTTCTTCCATTTCGAAAGTGGCGAGGATGGTCTCGACCAGCACGGTGGCCTTGATGGTGCCACGCGGCAGGCCGAGATGTTCCTGCGCCAGGATGAAAATATCATTCCACAGGCGGGCTTCCAGATGCGACTCCATCTTCGGCAGATAGAAATACGGCCCGGCGCCACGCGCCAGTTGCTCCTTGGCGTTGTGGAAGAATACCAAGGCGAAGTCGAAGATGCCGCCGGAGACGCGCTGACCATCGACGAGCACATGTTTTTCATCGAGATGCCAGCCGCGCGGACGGATCTGCAAGGTGGCGACCTTGTCATTGAGGCGGTATTCCTTGCCGGCCTCGTTGGTGTAGCTGATGCGGTGGCGGATGGCATCGAACAGATTGATCTGTCCCTGGATCTGATTGTCCCAGTTCGGACTGTTGGAGTCCTCGAAGTCCGTCATGTAGCTATCCGCCCCGGAGTTGAAGGCATTGATGATCATCTTGCGCTCGACCGGGCCAGTGATTTCGACGCGGCGGCATTCGAGCGCCTTGGGTAGCGGCGCGATTTTCCAGTCACCTGCCCGGATATGTGCGGTTTCGGGCAGAAAATCCGGCATTTCGCCAGCGTCGATGCGCGCCTGACGCTCGATACGTTTTTTGAGCAGCTCCTGGCGGCGACCCTCGAAGGTGCGGTGCAGCCTGGCAACCAGCGCCAGGGCATCATGGCTGAGAATTTCGTCAAAGCGAGGTTGCAGCGGGGCGTTGATCTGCACACCGGCGGGAAGATTTGCGGTCTGGTTTGCCATGATGGGCTCCTGTGGGAAATTGGGGTAAGCCAAGAAATAAGGGACATCGGCATCTTATTCGATATTTTGTTGCCGGATAAACGGGCTATGATGCAATTAATCTTGTACTAAAAGTATCGAATCAGAGAGGCCGATCTCATGGATCAATTCAAGCAGATGAGCGCTTTTGTCCAGGCCGCCACGCGCGGCAGCCTGTCCGCAGCGGCTCAGGTCGAAGGTGTAACCGCAGCCTTGATTGGCCGGCGCATCTCGGCACTGGAAGCGCGCCTGGGGGTGCCGCTGTTGATTCGCACCACGCGCCAGTTGACCCTGACGTTTGAAGGGCAGGCTTTTCTGGAGGATAGCCAGCGGCTGCTCAATGATCTAGCCAATGCTGAAGCGGCCGTCAGTCTGGGCGGCATTCGTGTCAGCGGCCACCTGCGCCTGTCGGCACCGGCGGGCTTTGGGCGGCGTCATGTGGCGCCACTGGTGGGGCAATATCTCGATGCCAATCCGGAACTGACGGTCAATCTCGACCTGTCGGACCGGCTGGTCGATCTGGTCAATGAAGGTATCGATTGCGCTGTGCGTATTGGCGAGCTGGCGGATTCCAGCCTGGTCAGCGTGCGCCTGGGGGACATGCGCCGAGTTATCGTGGCCAGCCCGGAATATTTGATGCGGCATGGCACCCCGCAGAGGATCGAAGAGCTGGCGGGACATGCCTGCCTATCGCTGGGGCAGCAGCGTGGCTGGACATTGCGTGCAGCAGGCAATGGTCAAGGTGTTCCGGGACAAGGAACACATGTCATCAAGGTGGGCGGACGTTTTGAATGCAATGACGGGGCCGTGTTGCGCGATTGGGCACTGGCCGGGCGTGGCCTGGCCTGGCGGTCGTGGTGGGAGGTGGGGGAAGATGTATTGGCCGGGCGTCTGGTGACGGTGCTCGATGAATACGCCGCGCCGCCCCTGGGGATTTACGCGGTATTCCCGCAACGACGTCAGCTGCCGCTCAGGGTGCGTCTATTCATCGATCTGCTGAAAGATACTTATGGCCGGGCAGATTACTGGTTGGTTGATGAGCAGGGCGCATGAAATGCTTTGTTTCAGATGGGTCTGACGGGCGCAAAGCTACACCACGGAATACTTTGGAAAACAAGGTGTTCTTGGTGTCACGGCTTTTTCAGTTTCCGCTTGAGCCAGGCTTCGAGGTCGTCGAGGTAGGTGTAGATCACGGGAACGACGACGAGGGTGAGGATGGATGAGGTGATGACGCCGCCGATGACCGTCTGGCCCATGGGCATGCGAAATTCTGCGCCTTCGGTAGTGCTGCCGAAGGCCAGTGGCAGCATGCCGAAGACCATGGCCATGGAGGTCATGATGATGGGGCGGAAACGGACGCGGGCACCTTCGATCAGGGCAGCTTCACGAGCCATGCCGTCGGCACGGGCGCGGATGGCGAAGTCGATGAGCAGGATGGCGTTCTTGGTGACGAGTCCCATCAGCAGGATGAAGCCGATGATGGAAAAGACGTTGAGGGTGCTGCGGAAGATGATGAGGGAGAGCACCACGCCGATGAGGGTCAGCGGCAGCGAGATCATGATGGAGATGGGCTGGATGAAGCTGTTGAACTGGGCGGCTAGGATCATGTAGATGAAGACGATGGCCAGCAGCAGGGCTTGTGAGGAGTAGTGGAAGGCTTCTTCCATGTCGCGCGTGGAGCCGCCGATCTTGTAGCGGTAGCCGGGCGGCCAGTCGAGCTTGTCGAGCTGGGCCTTGATGTCGGCGCTGATTTCGCCGGCGGAGCGTTCGTGAGCGTTGGCGTTGAATTCGATTTCGCGCGTCAGATCACGGCGGTTGATCTGCTGTACGCCGGTGCTGCTGATGATGTGCGCGACCTGGCTGAGGGGCACCATCTTGGGGGTGCCGTCCGGGTTGATGCGGCTGGTGGGCAGCATGATGCGGGCAATGTCGTCCGGCGAGGTGCGCTCACTGGCGGCCAGCCGGATGCGGATGTCGTAGTTCTGGTTGTCCGGGGCGAGCCAGCTGCCGGCATCTTCGCCAGTCAGGAAGGGGCGCAGCGCCATGCCCAGTTGGGTGACGTCGATGCCGAGATCGGCGGCGACGCTGCGCTGGATTTCGACAGAGATGGTGGGTTTCGAGGGCTTCAGGCTGGTATCGAGATCGACCAGGCCGGGGATGGCGGCCAGTTTGGGGCGGATTTCGTTGGCCAGGCGGGCCAGCACCGGCATGTCCGGCCCTTGCAGGCTGAAGATGAGCTGTTTGCCTTGCATCACCGGGTTGACCGTGCCGACGTGGGTGACGGTGATGCCGCCGATCTGGTTGAGGCGTTCGCGGATGGGCTGGCTCAGTTCGCTCTGGTTACGGGAACGCTGCTTGCGCGGTTTCAGTTTGACGTAAATGGCAGCACTATTTTTGCCGTTGGCATTGCCGGTATTGAGGGCGGTGTAGGTGTAATCGACATCGGGGAATTCGCGCAGCGCGGCATCGACCTGCCGGGCTTTGGTTTCGGTGAGTTCCAGCGAGGAGCCTTCGGGGGTGGTGAAGTTCACCAGGGTTTCGGAAAAGTCGGCTTGGGGCAGCATTTCTGTGCCGATGTAGGGCAGCAGAAAGAAACTCATGACCATCGAGGCGACGGCCAGGATGATGGTGTTGATGCGATGACGCAGTGACCAGCCGAGCATCGCGCCGTAGGCGTGGGTGGCCCAGGTCATGCGGCCTTCAAACCAGTGCATGGGCTTGGAAAGGCGCAGCATCAGCTTGTCCAACAGATTGGGATTCTTGACGTCTTCCGGTTTGGGGTCGGCCCAGACGGCGGAGAGCATGGGGTCGAGGGTGAAGGCGACGAACATGGAGATCAGCACGGCGGCGACGACGGTAATGCCGAACTGGTGGAAGAAGCGGCCGATCAGCCCGCCCATGAAGCCGATGGGGGCGAAGACGGCGACGATGGTCATGGTGGTGGCGAAGACGGCCATGCCGATTTCATCCGTGCCTTCGAGCGATGCTTTGTGGTGGTCAGAACCGAGATCAACGTGGCGGACGATGTTCTCGCGCACGACGATGGCGTCGTCGATCAGCAGGCCAACGCAAAGGGAAAGGGCGACGAGTGTCAGCAGGTTGATGGTGAAGCCGAACATGTAGATGAACATGAAGGTGCCGATCATGGAGATCGGCAGGGTCAGGCCGGTGATGATGGTGCTGCGCCAGGAGTTGAGGAACAGGAAGACGATCAGGATGGTGAGGACAGCACCTTCGAGCATGGTCGTTTCGACATCATGGACGGTCGAGCGGATGGCCTGGGCAGCGTCCTTGGCAATTGTCAGCTTGATGTCCGGCGGCAGTTCCTTGGCCAGTTGTTCGACGCTTCTTTGCACATCGCTGATGACCTGCAGGGTGTTTTGCCCCTGCGCCTTGAGGATGTCGATGGCCAGGGTGCGTTTGCCGTCGATCAGGGCCAGGCTGTCCTGTTCTTCGGCACCGTCTTCGATGGTGGCAACCTGGTGCAGGTAGATGGGCTGGTCGCCACGCCGGCTGACCACGACGTTGCTGAAGCTGTCGACGCTGGTCAGCTTGCCCTTGATCTGGACGACCCGTTCCTGTACTTCGGAACGGAGTGCGCCGGCGGGGATTTCCTGGTTGGCGCTGCGCACGGCATTGAGCACCTGGTCGGCAGACAGGGCGTAGGCTTCGAGCAGGGCTGGTTTAAGGTTGATGTGGACTTCGCGGCGCACGCCGCCGACCAGCGTGGCTGAGCCGACACCGTGGATGTTTTCAAGACGTTTTTTGATGACCTGATCGGTCAGAGTAGTCAGTTCGCGCAGATCGCGGTGTGGGTCGGTCGAGGTGATGACGTAGGAGACGACGGGGCGGTCGGCCGGATCGAAGCGCGAAATCTTGGGTTCCTTGACTTCGCGCCGCAGTTTGCTGCGGATGCCGGCGATTTTCTCGCGCACATCCTGGGCGGCCTGGGCAGGGTCTACAGTCAGCTCGAATTCGATGATGATGACCGAATAGCTTTCATACGAGCGTGAATGAATCTGTTTGACGCCGTTGATGGTGTTGACTGTTTCTTCGATCTTGCGCGAGACATCGTTTTCTACCGATTCGGGCGCAGCCCCCGGATATTCGGTGTTGATGACCACAACCGGAATTTCGACATTGGGAAACTGGTCGACCGGCACGCGGCTGTAGGAGAACACGCCCATGACGACCAGTGCGAACATCAGCATGGCCGCCAGCACGGGATTGCGGATGCTGATCCGGGTAAGCCACATGGTCGGTTAGCGATCCCGGCTGGAGGTTTGTGGTGGCGGCAGAGGTGGTTCGGTATCTGCGGCGGTATCTGTTGCGGTCTGCGGGGTGGGCGATGGTTTGAGGGCAGACACAGGGGTAGATGTGGCTGCGCTACTGATGCGGATGGTTGCACCCTCTCTGAGCGGCCCCAGGTTGACGGCGACGATGCGCTGGCCAGCTCCGAGACCGTGCAGGATTTCAGCCTGGCCGGTCGTTTCGTTCTTCATACCGACCCCAACCGGTGTGCGGCGGATGGTGTTTTTGTCATCGATGACGTAGACAAAATCCTTGCCCAGCTCACTGCGCAGGGCGGTCAAGGGAATCAGGGCCTGTGCTGCGCTGTGTGCCAGCGTCAGGCGGCCTTCGGCAAACAGGCCGGCCTTGAGTGCGGCGTCTGGATTGGCAAACTCGATGTACAGTGGCACGGCGCGGCTGCCGCTGAGTGCCTGGGCACCGACCCGCGCCACCCGGCCAGTGAATTCGCGTTCGCCATAACCTTCGACCCGTGCCGTGAAAGGCTGGCCGACGGCCAGGCGCGCGGCCTCGTTAGCTGGCACCAGGGCTTTCATCTCCAGCCGGGACAGATCGACGATGGTAAATAGCCGGCCTTCCGGTGTGGCCTTGTCGCCGCGCTGGATGGCGCGTTCGGCAATCCAGCCGGAGATGGGGGCACGGATGGTGGCATCGCGCAGAGCTTTTTCTGCCAGCTTGATCTGGGCTTCCAGCGATTCCACCTGGGCATGGGCGACGGCAGCAGCGGATTTTGAATTGTCGTAGGTCAGCGAGGAGAGGTATTTTTTCTGTAGCAGCTCTTCATTGCGGCCACGGGTGGCTTCGGCCAGGGCGGCCTGGGCGCGTCCGGCTTCCAGAGCGGCACGGCGGTCGTCAAGCCGGGCACGGTATTCCAGGTCGTCGATGCGTGCCAGCTCCTGGCCTTCCGTAACATGCTCTCCTTCCTGTACGGCCACGGAGGTGACATCGCCGCCCACCTTGGCACGGATCAGGCTTTCGTGGAGGGCGTAGAGCGTGCCGTTGGCACGCAGGGTCTGTTCGATGTCACCGGACTGCACCGTAGTGAGGTCGCTGGCGGCCAGTTCGATGACTGGGGCTTCCTTGGCGGCCTTGGCTTTGGAATCACTGCCGCAGGCGGTCAGCATGGGGACGAGCAGGGTTGTGGCAATCGCTGCAGCGAGGAGGGCGGGGCGGGGGCGGGACAGGAACAGCAGCATGGGGTCGGGGATCGTTGCGGGCGCGATAAAGGAAACAACCTGTCGTCAGACACCGCACGAAGACATGGAGCGTGACTGGGCGGGTCAGGTTACCGTGGCTATCGTGGCTATCGTGGCTATCGTGACAGGCGGCAAGGACTGCCATCCATCTGCCCATCTGCCCCTGAATACCAGAACTTTCTTCGCCCTGCGGTGACGCGCCGATTGTAGTGCCTGCTACCGCATCGGCGCGGCAGCAGAGGCATGTAATTACCCGTTTCAGGCAGCCTGTACGGGGATATTGCCGCTGTGTTTCATGATGCGGTTGCGGGCATCGACATAAACCAGATCCGGTTGGAACTTGGCCAGTTCGACTTCGTTGTAGCTGGCATAGGTGGCAATGATCAGCAGGTCGCCGGCCGCTGCACGGCGGGCAGCCGCACCATTGACGGAGATGGTGCCGCTGCCGCGCTCGGCGGCGATGGCGTAAGTCGAGAAACGCTCGCCGTTGGTGACGTTGTAAATCTCGATCTGCTGGAATTCACGAATGTCAGCAGCATCGAGCAGGGTCTGGTCGATGGCGCAGGAGCCTTCGTAGTGAAGTTCGGACTGGGTCACCGTCACGCGGTGCAGTTTGGATTTGAGCATTGTGCGTTGCATCGTGGAAATTCCTTTCTCATGCAGAGCCATGTTGCGCCAGTAACATTCGGGATGACCCGTAGGCGGTGTTTCTGTTTTCTTTCTGTTCCCGGGTGGCGCCTTTACTATATCTTTCGACATATATTCTAACCGGATATTCCAGCATCTGACCAGACTAGGTCTGTGCAAGAACTCAAGTAGAGGACGACTTTTGGGACATGCGGAATCCAGAACCCGGAGCCCGGGGTGCATCGTGTCTGCTGCTGGCCACTACCGGCATGAGCGCATCGCAGTGGCCTACACTTCCAGATTGTCAATCAGGCGCGTGCTCCCAAGGAGTGCCGCACCCAGAATCACCAAGCCAGAATCGTGAGCGGATGGGCATTGTAATGCAAGTTTTTCACGCACTGCAATATAGTCTGGCTGCCAGCCCCGGGCGGTGAGTTCAGCCATTGCGGCCTGTTCCAGACGGGCGTAATCCCGGTCTCCTTGCAGCAGGGCTGTGCGGATCTGCGACAGCAAACGATACAGGGTTGGCGCTTCGGCACGTTCGCTGGCCGACAGGAAGCCGTTGCGCGAGGACAGCGCCAGTCCGTCGGCGGCACGCACCGTGTCGCCGGCGATGATGTCGATGGGCAGAGCCAATTCATGTGTCATGTTGCGCAGAATCATCAGCTGCTGATAATCCTTGCGGCCGAACAGGGCGACCCGGGGCTGGACGATGTGGAACAGTTTGCTGACGACCGTGGCCACGCCGCGGAAGTGGCCGGGGCGGAATTCGCCCTCCAGGATGCTGGCCTGTGCTGCCGGCGGTTCGACGTGGTATTGCTGCGGCTCCGGGTACATTTCGCTTTCCGACGGGCAGAACAGTACGTCGACACCGGCTTCGGTGAGGCGCTGGCAGTCAGCGGCAAAGGTGCGCGGGTAGCGGTCGAAATCTTCGCCGGGGCGAAATTGCAGGCGATTGATGAAGATGCTGGCTACCACGCAATCCCCGTATGCCCGTGCCTGCCGCATCAGGGTGATGTGACCGTCATGCAGGTTGCCCATGGTGGGCACGAAGGCGATGCGTCCGGCATCTTTGAGGGCGGCACGCAGTGCCGGGATGGTGTCACAGAGCTTCATGGGTTCAGTAGGTATGTTCGGTGGCCGGGAACTGGCGGTTCTTGACGGCCTGGACGTAGGCACGCACGGCTTCGTCGATGTTGCCGGCACCTTGCAGGAAATTGCGTACGAAACGTGCTGTCTTGCCCGGATAGATGCCCAGCATGTCGTGCAGCACCAGTATCTGGCCGGAGCAATCGACCCCGGCGCCAATGCCGATGGTGGGAATGGTCAGCATTGTGGTGAGTTCCTGTCCCAGGGCGGCTGGAATCATCTCCAGCAGCAGCATTGTGGCGCCGGCCTGTTGCAGGGCCAGGGCATCGTCCTTCATGCGCCGGGCAGCTTCGTCGCCCTTGCCCTGGACGCGGTAGCCGCCCAGCGCATGCACCGACTGTGGTGTCAGGCCGATGTGCGCCCACACCGGAATGCCGCGTTCGGTCATGAAATGCACGGTCTCAGCCATCACCGCGCCGCCTTCGATCTTGACCATCTGGGCACCGGCGGCCATCAGCCGGCTGGCGTGGCGCAGTGCTTGTTCGGGAGATTCCTGGTAGCTGCCCCAGGGCATGTCCGCAGCGATGAAGCTGCGCCGGGCACCACGCGCCACGGCTTCGGTGTGGTACAGCATGTGTTCCAGGGTCACGGGCAGGGTTGTCGTCTGTCCCTGGATGACATTGCCGAGAGAATCACCGACCAGGATCATGTCGATACCGCAGCGGTCGAGCAGTGCGGCAAAACTGGCATCGTAGGCCGTCAGGGTGGCGATTTTTTCGCCGTGGGTGTATTGGTCGGCCAGGCGGTGCAGGGTAACGGGTTTGTCAGTGGCGATGTAGTTCATGGCGAGGCTCCTTGGCGCCAGGGTAGCCAGGAGACAGGGGTCAGCGGAAGACGAAATATACCGCAGCAAGGATGCACAGGGCTGCCCACAGATAGTCGAGCTTCAATGGCTGCTGCATGTAGAGGACGGCAAAGGGCACGAAGACTGTCAGGGTGATGACTTCCTGCAGGATTTTCAGTTGCGCCAGGTTCATCTGCTGGTGGCCGATGCGGTTGGCCGGCACCTGCAACAGGTATTCGAACAGGGCAATGCCCCAGGAGGCCAAGGCAGCATACCACCAGGGGCGGTCAGCGAGGTTTTTCAGGTGGGCATACCAGGCGAACGTCATGAATACGTTGGAGGCCGTCAGCAGCAGCACCGTTTGTAGCGGGATGGGGAGTGAGGACAGCGAGGGCAGGGCAGGCATGTCAGGTGATGGGCGCGAGTTTTTCGATGGCCTGATCCTGACAGGCTGGCAGCAGCCCGGCCACCCGTCCATGTCCGGGGATATGGCTGTCTGCAGCAATTTCCAGCAGCGGCACGAGTACGAAGGCACGCTGGTGCATGCGTGGATGCGGCAGGGTCAGGGTGGCATCCTGGCAGGTCTGTCCGTCATACAGCAGTAGATCGAGATCCAGGGTACGGGCGGCATCGGGAATGCTGCGCTGGCGGCCAAAGCGGGCTTCGATGGCAAACAGTTCGGCCAGCAGGGCGTGTGGTGTCAGGCGGGCAGTGTCGAGGATGGTCAGGGCGGCCACGGCATTGATGAAATCGGGTTGCTGGCGCAGACCGACTGGTGCCGTGCGGTAGAGCGAGGAAACAGCCTGGCAATGCACGCCCGGCAGACGGGACAGTGCGTCGAGTGCCGCATGCACTGTGGCGACCGGATCGCCCAGATTCGCCCCGAGGGCAACATAGGCCGTCACCACGGCAGGGGTCACGTGTCCGATCCCGAGCCGGGCAGGTCATCAGATTTTTTGCCGCGCTGGCGACTGCCACGGCGGCGTTTTTTACCACTGCCACTGTTTTCCGGCAGCAGCAGGGCAGCGCGTCCGGCCGGGTCGGTTTCCTGGAAATGCGTCCACCAGTCGGCCAGTTCCTGAGGGGCTTCGCCGCTTTGCACGCGCAGCAGCATGAAGTCGTAGGCCGCGCGGAAACGGGGCTGTTCGAGCAGGCGTTGGGGCGACTTGCCGTGACGTTTATCGAAACGCGGTTGCAGTGCCCAGATTTCCTTGATGTCGCCACTGATGCGGCGGGTGATGGCCAGTTTCTCTGCCTGTTGGTCGAGAACCTCATCCATCGCCGCGAACAGCGCCGGCGTGGGCAATTCGCCCCGTTCCTTGCGCTGCTGCCAGTGGCCCAGCACCTCATGCCACAACAGGGTGGCGAACAGGAAGCCGGGGGAAACCGGTTTGCCGGCGCGGATACGCTGGTCGGTGTTGCCCAGCGCCAGGATGATGAACTGTTCGCCGCCCGGCTGCTCGAGAATGACATCGAGCAGCGGCAGCAGCCCGTGGTGCAGGCCTTCATCGCGCAGCCGCTTGAGACATTCGTAGGCATGGCCGGAAAACAGCAGCTTGAGCATTTCATCGAAGATGCGGGCAGCCGGGATATTTTCGAGCAGGCTGGCCATGTCGCGGATCGGGGCGCGGGCAGCCGGGTCGATGCTCAGCCCTAGTTTGGCAGACAGGCGGATGGCACGCAGCATGCGCACCGGATCTTCCCGGTAGCGAACCGGAGGATCACCGATGATGCGCAAGGTTTTTTGCTGCAAGTCGGCTACACCGTGATGGTAGTCATGCACGGCCTGGCTGACGGGATCGTAGTACAGCGCATTGACGGTGAAATCACGCCGTGCGGCATCTTCTGCCTGGTTGCCCCAGACATTGTCGCGCAGCACCCGGCCATACTCGTCCTTCTGGGTCGTGGCGTCATGTGCGGCACGGAAGGTGGACACCTCGAGGGTTTCGCCGCCTTGCATGACATGGACGATCTGGAAGCGGCGGCCGATGAGCCGCGCCCGGCGAAACACGCCCCGCACCTGCTCTGGCGTGGCATCGGTGGCGATGTCGAAGTCCTTGGGCGGGATGCCGGCAATCAGGTCACGCACTGCGCCACCGACGACAAATGCCTTGAAGCCGGCCTGTTGCAATGCCTCACAGGTACGCCGTGCGCCGGAGGAGAGCGCCTCCGGGCGGATGCCATGGCTGCTTTGTGGAATGATGGCGGGCCGGCCGGTGGTGCTTGTTGTATTGGTCGATGTACCATACCCGCGTCGCAGGACACGGGCAGCACGGTGCAGCAATTTGCGAATCATGAAGGTCGACGCGAAAACCGTCTTGCCGGGACGCGGAAAAGGGCAGGGTGGGGCAGGATGATACCGAAGATGGGACAGGCGATAAAACGGTGTTGCGGCGCGACACCAGGAGCGAGAAGTAGCCGACCAGTCATTCGCGAGGAAGGAAGAAGGGGTGAGGAGTGATGGGTGCGGAGCGGCACAAACCAGGAAGCTTTTTGTTTGTATCGGGTTGCGCGGCATCGATGGCGGAGAGGGCGGGATTCGAACCCGCGTTAGGCTTTCACCTAAACACGCTTTCCAGGCGTGCGACTTAAACCACTCATCCACCTCTCCGGACGAGCCTGACGGCTCGCTTTGCTTGTTTCCGTTCCCACTTTTCAGCGAACTCTGGGGTGGCCGATGGGACTCGAACCCACGACGACTGGAATCACAATCCAGGACTCTACCAACTGAGCTACGGCCACCACTGACACTGAGACTTGCTACACACAGACAAACCAGAACCCGGAAGCCAGGAGGGTTGCCCGAGAAACGAAGCGGCGATTCTATTGGCTTCGTGCGTGTGAGTCAATCTGAAATCTGCGCCCAAATAAATTTCGCGATTGAAATTCTCCTGGGTCGTTGGGCTTTGATTTTTGGTGTTCTTGTGCGGGAATTGATGGCACGGTCATTTGTGTACAAGTCAGTACAAGTCAGTGTGTGTCGTGCGACCCTGCAGACGACCCAGCATGCAACACTGCACGAATGAGCGTTTTATTCTCGTCTTACCAGTGGTTTATGATGGTTTATGACGTTCACACCGGCCGCCAGGAATGGATTAT
>JAGOSV010000028.1 GCA_018062105.1 Sterolibacterium sp.
ACCTGATTCGTCTCGATCCCGTCAAACGCAAAGGCGGCATCAAGGCCAGAAGACTGATTGCCGCCACCTCCGACTCCTATCGCGCTCACTTGCTCGGGCTGGCGTGACGTTCATGCGATTGCCCTGATGTCGCCGGCCGCATCGCGCATGGCTGGGAAATTTATGCCTCCTACGCATGGATTCCTTCGGCACGCATCGATCAGGGTGCCTCGAAAACTAACACCAGCCTGCTGGGTGAAGCCGTAGGCTCCCGTCCGGGGCTGACTCCCAAACACAGTGGCACCATCTGGACCACCTGGCAAGCCAATGCCCAATGGCGCCTGGGTGGCGGCCTTAATCTGCGCGGCGACATGGCACCGCAACAAGTCTCCACCTTCAAGGCTCCCGGCTATGTCACCGCCGATCTGATGGCCGAATACGCCGTTCGGCGTGACCTGACCCTCAAGCTCAACATCACCAATGTCGCCAACAAATCCTTTGCCGACTTTCTCTACCGTGGTCACTACGTACTCGGCACCCCACGCAATATCCAGCTGAGTGCCAGCTATAAGTTCTGACCTTGCCAACCACCACAGCCGGCCATCATCGACATGACGGATATCGTCGATGTCGATTGACAGCTATGTCACCATACGACATAATTGATAAACATTCTCATTTAAGATACTTTCCAAACCTCATCATGACCATCCGCAAACATACTCTGAGCGCCCTGCTCTTCAGCCTGCCCCTGCTCTTCGCCACGTCTGCCAGCGCCGTTGAATACCCCATCGGTACCCCGCAACAGCGCTCCGGCATGGAAATCAGTGCCGTCTATCTGCAACCCATCACCATGGAACCGGAAGGCATGATGAAGAAAGCTGAGGAATCGGACATCCACATCGAAGCCGATATCCGCGCCCTGGCCAATAATCCCAATGGCTTCGAGGAAGGTGCCTGGATCCCGTACCTGCTGGTCAAATACGAAGTCAGCAAGATCGGCGGCAACCAGAAAGTCAACGGCGACTTCATGCCCATGGTAGCCAACGATGGGCCGCACTATGGCGAAAACATCAAGCTGTTCGGCCCGGGCAAATACCGCGTCAAATACACCATCCTGCCGCCTTCGGAGAACAAGCACGCCCACTTCGGCCGCCATACCGACCGCCTGACAGGTGTGCGGCCATGGTTCAAACCGTTCGACGTGGAATATGAGTTCACCTATGTCGGCATCGGTAAAAAGGGTGGCTACTGATGAAACGCACCCCATGGACTACTGCCGGGCTACTGGCAGGCTTGGTGCTACCGGCTCTGGCTGCTGCTGCCCCTGCCGTCGATGAAAGCACCCTGCAAAAGCTGCTCAACCGCCTAGACAAGCTCGAAGCCCGCAACAACGCGCTGGAAGATGAAATCAAGGTTCTCAAGAACGAAAACCGCAAGGTCGCCGAGAGCCTCGACAGCCCGCGATTGTCCGAGAACGAGCCTGAATTGACGACCCGCCTGAAGGCGGTCGAAAAAGACGCGCTGGACATGAAGAAATCTGCCCGCATTGCCGAACAACTGGAGGGTATCCATGTCAGCGCGTCGCTGGCTACCGTGGCACAAAAAGCCTGGGGACTGCCGGAAGGTCTGGTCAATGGCCCTGCCCAGCTCAACTACCGGGGCGATGTATCGGTAGAGATGCCGCTGCAACCGCTGGGAGACACCGAACACAAACTATTTGCTCATGTCCGGCTGGGACAAGGACTCGGCCTGAATGCCGCCTTCAGTGATCTGGGCTATCACGCCAGCGCACCGAATGCCGTGGCTTTCCGTGCATCAGGTGCCAACCCGGATGATTCCGTCGCCCTCCTCGGCCAAGCCTGGTACCAAGCTACTATCCCCCTGCCCTTCATGGGCTTCAAACCACACTCCCGCGAAACCCTGACACTGACCTTCGGCAAGATGGACATCTTTGGTTTCTTCGACCAAAACGCCGTCGCCGGTGATGAAGCACGCCAGTTCCTCAACTCGGCCTTCGTCCACAACCCACTGCTGGATGCCGGTGGTGAAACCGGTGTCGATGCCAATGGATTTCAGCCGGGCTTCATCGCCAGCTATGACAACTACACCAACAAACCAGAGGCCTGGCGGCTGGCGCTGGGGATTTTTGGTGCCGGGGATCGGGGTGCCAACTATCAGCACAGCCTGAACGCCCCGCTTGTCATGGCGCAAGCTGAAAAACAGCTACGCCTGCTGGACGGGCTACCCGGCAATTACCGGGTGTACGCCTGGAACCGCAGTCGCAGCAGCAACTTTGATGGCACCTCCGGTCGTCATCACGGCCTGGGGGTTTCGATCGACCAGCAGGTCAGCGACAATCTCAGCCTGTACGGACGTTACGGCAAGCTGCTGAAAGGCGAAGCCCGCTTCGACCAGACCTTGACCCTGGGTACCGAGCTTAGTGGCAGCGCCTGGAACCGTGGTGCCGATGCCCTCGGCCTTTCCTTGGGCTGGCTGCAAAGCGGCAAAGGCTATCGCAGCGGCGTGTATGGTACGTCCTGCCCAGCTGGCTACGATACCTTGGGTACATGCCAGGGTCAGCTCACCACATTCACCCCGCAAGGCAGCGAACGGATCGTCGAGTTGTATTACCGCTACCGGCTGTCTCCGCAGTTTGAACTATCTCCCGATCTGCAATACATCGCACAAGGTGGCAGCAATCCCGCTGCCAAGGCTGCCAAGGTCTTTGCCCTGCGTGCCAACATTGCCTACTAACAACCTCATCCAAGGAGACACACCATGCCTCTGCGTATGACACTGGCTGTGCTTGGATTATCCGGATTACTCGGATGGTCTGGACTGGCACCGATCTCATCCGCTCTGGCGGATGAAATGCCAACCTACAACCTGACCATCCGTGCCGGACGCTTCATCCCAGACATGGTCGAGGTTGCGGCCAATACCAAATTCCGCCTGCTCATCAAGAACGAAGGCCCGGGAGCCGAAGAGTTTGAAAGTGTAGAATTACGCAAGGAAAAAGTTCTGGCAGCCGGCGGTTCGAGCTTCATCATTTTTCAACCGCTCAAACCCGGCAGTTACGAATTCTTCGGCGAGTTCCACCCTGAAACAGCCAAGGGGCGTATCGTCGCAAAGTAGCCTACGACCCCCTGTTCATGCCGCACCCCACGACCCATCCCTGTTCCACTCCCTCCCTCCCCACCAGACCGGCCAATTCTGTACCTCGCCCCTGGCTGGAGCGTTTCGGCTTGGCCATGGTGCGCTACCAACGTGCCATCCAGTTCCTCCAGTGGTTCATCGTGGTGTTCTACCTGGGTCTGGTCATCACACCGGCCTTTCAGCCCATCCCGCCGGAAGGGGCACACCTCTGGGATAACCTGCGCCTCTTTGCCCAGCTGATGTTCTGGGGCATCTGGTGGCCTGGCGTGATGCTGACCACCCTGCTGTTCGGCCGCATCTGGTGTGGCGTGTTCTGCCCGGAAGGCACGCTCACAGAATGGGCCAGCCATCACGGGCTGGGACGCCCCGTGCCGCGCTGGCTGAAATGGAGCGGCTGGCCCTTCGTCGCCTTTGCCTGCACCACCCTCTACGGTCAGCTGGTCAGCGTCTATGAATATCCCCAGGCAGCCTTGCTGGTACTAGGTGGCTCAAGCATCGCAGCGGTCGCCATCGGCCTGATTTATGGCCGGGGCAAACGCATCTGGTGCCGCCATCTTTGTCCGGCGGGCGGTGTCTTCGCCCTGCTTTCCCGCTTTTCCCTGGTGCACTTCAAAGTGGACCGTGCCACCTGGGATCAGGCAAGCAGCAGCACGCAACGCCGGAGCATCCCGATCCAGCCGGTCAACTGCGCCCCACTGGTCGACATCCGGCGCATGACCAGTGCCGCCGAATGCCATGCCTGCGGCCGCTGCGCCGGTCATCGCGATGCCGTGACCCTGGCCACCCGCACGCCCTGGCACGAAATCCTTGCCGCAGACAGCAAATGCAGCACCAGCGAAGCCCTGACCCTGCTTTTCGGCGTACTGGGCATCGCCTCGGCTGCTTTCCAATGGACGGTCAGCCCGTGGTTCGTCCAGATCAAGATGACCATCGCCAGCTGGCTGGTCGACCACGATGCCTACCTGCTGCTCGGCGACAACGCGCCCTGGTGGCTACTGACCCACTACCCCGAAGCCAACGATGTATTCACCTGGCTAGATGGCCTGCTAGTTGCTGGCTATCTCATCGCCATCGGCGGCGCCATCGGTACCCTCCTCTGGGCCACCCTGCGCCTGGCCACGCTCTGTCTGCGCAACCCGCAACTCAGCTGGCAACGCCTGTCGCTGGCACTGGTGCCGCTGGCCGGGGTCAGCGTCTTCATCGGCCTGACCATGCTGACTGTCACCCTGCTGAAAGCCGAAGGCTGGCTGGTGCCCGCCCTGCCACAGCTACGCGCCGGCCTGCTGGCGCTGGGACTGCTCGCCTCGGCACTGCTGGGACTGAACCTCATCATGAAAAACGGCAGCACCTGGCTCCATCGCCTGGCTGCTGCCGTCTGCTTTCTTGCTACGCTCGCCGTGGTCGGCGGCAACTGGTATCTGGTGTTCTTCGTCTGGTAATCCAGCGAATCAACACTTAAAACACTCAGAACGCCGGCTTCTCCTTGGCCTCGGCAAACGCCTGGACGCCGTTCATGATCTCCTGCTTGGACTCTTCCACGCCCACCCAGCCGATCACCTTGACATACTTGCCCGGTTCGAGATCCTTGTAGTGCTCGAAAAAGTGGGAAATCTTGTCGAGCATGATCTGCGGCAAATCACGGTGCGTCACGATGTCACCATACATCGGCGTCAGCTTGTCGACCGGTACGGCCAGCACCTTGGCATCCTCACCGGCCTCATCCGCCATCTTCAGCATGCCGATCGGCCGGCAGCGCACGACCACCCCGGGCGGCAATGAAAACTGGGACACCACCAGCACATCGACCGGATCACCATCTCCGGCGATGGTGTGCGGAATGTAGCCATAGTTGCAAGGATAGTGCATCGCCGTCGACATGAAACGATCGACGAAAATAGCCCCGGATTCATCATCGACCTCATACTTGATCGGGTCGGAACGCATCGAAATCTCGATGATGACATTGAAATCGTTCGGCAAATCCTTGCCGGAAGGAACGCGGTCGAGCCCCATGACGTACTCTTACTCCAGAAAAAATCAATCTGCCATTATACCGGTCATCCTGGCAGACACGCAGCAGGGTGGAAAAATGCAGCGCGATCCATGGCGCATCGCCAAGGCACCCTTCACTCCAGCGCGGTAGAGGTATGGCCCTGCGGCACAAAAACAAAAGGGGTATCTGCCGGATGGGTATGTCTGTGGTGATACCAGCAACCCTGCATGCTGCCCAGGACACAAGCCCGCTGGAAATCTGCCAAGGCTTCCGGAATGCGCCCCAGATGTTCCAGCACGGTAGCCCGCTGCATCAGAGCTGCCGTGAACCCCGGGCGCAGCGCAAGGGCGCGCGCCAATGACGACAATGCTGCGGCATCCTGATGCTGTCTGAACTGCACCACCCCCAGGTTCAGATGAAAATCTTCATACCCCGGATTCAACCGGATCGCCTCGACAAAATCGGCTTCGGCCGCCCGGTCTTCCTTATGCTGCATGTAGGCGATGCCGCGATTGAAATAGGCCCGCTCATCCCCCGGCAACGTGCCCCCTCCGTGTCCCCGGCGTTGCTCGATGAGACGCACGGCATCCTGCCAGACCGCCAGATCCGATGAAAAAATCTGCAACCGCTGATGCGCCAGCAAGGCCAGCAACCCCAGGACAAAAAACATTCCCAACACCAGAATTCCCGACAGCGTGCGTGCTGCCCAAGCCGCCTCACAACGTCTTTGCAGAAAGGACACGACGGCCTGCAACAGCAGAGCCCCCCCCAGCGCCAGCCCGGTCATCCATAAATAGCTGCGGTACAGTACGAAAATTTCCTGCCAACGTACCGTCGTCAGTTCGACCACGAACAGCCCCCAGCAGGTCAGCAGCCCCACGCCCACGAGGCTAGGCATCGCCCTGCGCCAATGGCGCCCCGCCAGGATCAGGGCCAGCGCTCCGCCGCCAAACGCCAGCCAGAGCAGCAGGTTTGACCAGGACGAGGCCGCTGTCAGGTCCGTCAAGAACGGCTCACGCATGTCGATCGACAAGGCGGCGGGATCCGGCCACAGCCACACGGACAAATATTTGAAGAACAGATGGCACTGGCTGAGGATGCTCATCCAATGCACACGCTCCAACCCCCACAGGTGCTCATGCCAGTCTGCCCCCATCGGAAAATGCAGCAGCAGGGGCTCGTAATCCGTCCCCAGCAACCGCGCCGAAGGCAGGATGGCGGCCAGGGCGATCGCCAGCCAGGCCAGCAAGATGGCCAGCAGGGAGGAAAGTGAAATTTGTGGCATCTGCGGGATTTGTAGCCCCCGTCGTGCCGCAGCAATGGTCTTCGGATGCCAGAACAGCAGCACCAGCGCCACCGGCAATATGGGCGCAGCCACCGCATGTTCCTTGGAAAAGACTGCAAAGTAAAAGCAGATGACCGAACCCCACAGCCAGCGGCTCGAACCCCGCTGCAATCCCGTCAGGAAGGTGTGCCACATCAAGAGACTGGCCAGGGTTGCCAGCAACATGCTGCGCTGAACCAGATAAGCCACGGCATAAACGGCCACCGGGTGCAGCACGAATACGGCCGCAACGAACCACGCCACCCCCTCCTCATAGCCACCGGCGGGCGGTCGCCTACCAGAAGCGAAGAGTTTCTCTCCCACGTTCGATCGTGCCAACAGCAAAAAGCGCGCCAGCAGATGCTGCAAGGCCACGGCGCAGGCCGCGTGCAGCAGATAATTCAACGGCCGCATCTGCTCAGGCATCTGATCCAGCCACAAAGACTGCAGCACGAACGTGGCATAAGGCCAGTAACGCGCGATGTCCGGCCGGAAGGCCGCACCAAATGCAGAAACGTAATTGCTGCCAAAAAAGGTCTGGTCATCAAAGACCAGTGGCGCTCCGGAATTGCTGGCATACAGCCCGGCCACCAGCAACAACAGCACACAGCTCCCCAACCAGCGCCGCGTATCCCGCCGGGAGATCAGTGCCGCCCACCGCTGCGCAGCAAGGTACGGCGCAGCACGCTGACGCTTAGCCGTTACGATGACCGGCCCGCCCACAAACCATGCAGCAGAGCTCCCACCAGAATGCTGAGCAAGGCCCAGGCCAGATCGAAGCGGGCAGCGACCAGCCCCGCCCCAACCCCGGCCAGCGCCGGCCCGGGGCAGACCCCGCACAACCCCCAACCCAAGCCGAACAGGACACCTCCAAAAATGCTTTGCCGGCTCAACGCAAACGGCCGCTGCTCGAAATCATTGCCCAGCAATGAACGAGCGCGCCAGCGCGGCAGCAGCTGGAACACCAGCAGATTCACGCCCACGGCACTGCCCAGCACCAGCAGCAAACCCAAATCCTGCAAGGTCAGGAACGCCAGCACCGATTCAGGACGGATCATCGTCGACCAAGCCAAGCCAAATCCGAACAGCACACCGCTGGTCAGCGTGCACACCATGTCGAGACCACGCGGCATGTTCAGACTCCCAGACGGGCCACCAGCATGGCCGTGGCCATGGCAGTGCCCAGAAACGTGCAGACCATCAGGAACGAGCCGCCAGACAAGGATGCCATGCCGCAGATGCCATGCCCCGAGGTGCAACCGCCCCCCAGCCGTGCGCCAAAACCGATCAAGAGGCCACCGACAATGAATTTCCACACCGGCAGCTGCGTTTCAATCAGAGGCAATCCCGCCACGGCATACAGCAACCCGCCCAGCATCATCCCGAGCGCATAGATCGTGCGCCAGTTCCGGCCTTCACGCAGGGCTGCCTGACGGAAAAACGACGTCTGCAGGAGATAGGACCAGGCTGCGCTGAAAAAAGTCGAAGCCCCTCCCAGACGGCCGGTCGTGACATAGAGCACGGCCACCCCCGCACCGATCAGCAAGCCGCCAATGAGGTAAGGAGCCATGCCATGAGGAAAATACGATTCAAGCATATCCTGAGGGCTCGCAAAAAATAGGGGGAAGAAAGCAGGGGACGCTGGCGGCTTGCCGGCACACACGGTCAGGGCAGACCCAGAGCCGGCGGCGCAATCATGATCCACAGCCTTGATCCTCAGCCCCCAGCTACTACCCTGATTTCCTGCGGAAACCGCAGGATTTTTTGGTGCCGGCGAGAAGAATCGAACTCCCGACCTTCGCATTACAAGTGCGCTGCTCTACCAACTGAGCTACGCCGGCGCCGATCATGGGGGCAGGACGCATCCGGTGCCAAGTTCAAGCATTACCTCGCCCCCTCGACCGCCCGCCGTTACCGCCTCCATTTTCAAGCGGCGGATTATAGCCGCCATGACCTGCTTTCCGCTACACTCTACCGCTTGCCGCTACCCCATCATTTTCCATGCCTGCCATGGTGCCCCCTGCCCAAGCCCATTCATCGCCCATTGCTCCACTGCGCCTGCTGCTGGTTCATGCTCGTCCATCCGATGCCCAGGCAACGCTGGCACTCCTGCAAGCCAGCGGGCAGGCGCTGCAGACACGGCGAGTGGCCAGTGCCAATGGCTTGCGCACCGCCCTGAAAATGCAGGACTGGGACGCCTTGCTGTACCAGCTGCAGGTGCCGGCACTGACCGCCCAGGCTGCCCTCAAGCTGCTGCACGACCAGCATATCGACCTGCCCTTCATCCTTCTGGCGGGCGATACCCGGGAATCCAGTGACAAAGCGGTAGCCCGGCTCATCCAGGCCGGTGCCCACGACTGCCTGGGGCGTGACGACTTTTCCCGTCTGCTGCCCACCATCGCACGCGAAATCCGCCATGCCCGCCACCGTGCCGAACACCGGGCCACCCTGGAAATGCTGCAGACCAGTGAAGCGCGCTTTCGCGCCCTGGCCGCCAACCTGCCCGGCATGGTCTTCCAGCTCCAGCGTGGCCCGGACAAGGTGCTGCGCTTTCTCTATGTCAGCGATGGCTGCGACAAACTGATCGGCCTCAAATCCCATGAGTTGCTGGCCGCACCCCACCGCTTCCTGGAAATCGTCGAACCTACCGACCGCTTGTCGCTCGAACACGCCATTGAGGAATCCGCCGTCACCTGTCGTACCCTCAACTGGGAAGGCCGCATCCGCCGGAAAGGGCTGACGAAATGGCTCAACCTACGTTCAACCCCCCAGCCAATCGACCACGGACACCTGCAATGGCATGGCATCGCCACGGACATCACCCTCAGCAAGGAGGGTGAAGCCAAGCTGCGCCGCTCAAAGGAACAGCTGTCCGAGCTGTCCAATCACCTCGAATCCGCCAAGGAAGAAGAACGGGAGCGCATCGCCCGCGACATCCATGATGAACTGGGCAGCACGCTGGCCGTCATCAAGATCGAAACAGCCTTGCTGAACGCCAAGCTCCCTGAGAAATTCCACGAGCTGCACGACAAGGCACGGGCCATCGAGGGCATGCTGGACCAGGCCATGAATACCGTCAGCCGCGTAGCGCGCGAGCTGCGCCCCGGCATCCTCAAGGAATTTGGCCTGCCTGCCGCCATCGAATGCCAGGCCGACGACTTCAGCCGACGCACCGGTATCGCCTGCCGGGTCTCCTGCGACGATGATGATGGTGCTTCCATCGAAGATCATGTATCGCTGGCACTGTTCCGCATCTTCCAGGAAGCGCTGGCCAATGTTGCCAAGCATGCCCATGCCACCCGTGTCGTCGTCCATCTACGTCGTGAAAAAGGCCATGTCATCCTCGAAATTCGCGATAATGGGCGCGGTATTTCGGAGGCAGACATGAACAAGCCAAAATCCTTTGGCCTGCGCGGTATCCGGGAGCGCATCAACAACCTGAATGGCGAATTCTCGATCGGCCCGGCCGGACAAAGCGGCAGCCTCATCCTGCTGAGCATACCGGTTGTCCGCCGCCCACTGCCACCGACCGTGACCGGAGAATCCCTGCAGCGCAAATTGTTCTGACCTCGTTGTTCTGGCCTCGCATCCCCTTTCCCCCCGCACCTCCCTCCACACCATGAGCATCGAATCGAAGATCCGTGTTCTGATTGCCGACGATCACGCCATCGTCCGACAGGGTTTGCGCCAGATACTCTCCGAAACCGATGACCTGCTGGTCGCCGGCGAAGCGGCGGATGGTGTGGTTGCCGTCCATCTGGCAAGAGAGCAATCCTGGGACGTCGTCCTGCTCGATGTCTCGATGCCCAACCGCAACGGCATCGACACCCTGAAAATGCTGAAAAAGGAATTTCCACGCCTGCCCGTACTCATCCTCAGCATGCACCCCGAAGAACAATACGCCGTGCGGGCCCTGAAATCTGGCGCCTCCGGTTATGTCACCAAGCAAAGTGCCCCGGAGCAGCTGGTCACCGCCATCCGTCAGGTAGCGACAGGGCACAAATACGTCAGTCCCTCCCTGGCCATGAAACTGGCCGATGTCATTTCCGACGACCACAACCGGCTGCCTCACGAATCCCTGTCCAACCGGGAATACCAGATTCTCTGCCTAATTGCCTCGGGTCGACCGCTGACACAGATTGCGGAAGAAATCAGCATCAGCGTCAAGACCGTCAGCGAATACCGCAAGCGCGTACTGGAAAAAATGAAGCTGGAAAACAATGCCGAGCTGATCCACTACGGGCTCAAGCACGGGCTTGTCGAATAACCAACCATCTTCCATCTCACCTCACCGCCTCACCGCCCCATCATGGACAGCAAGCCTACCCAGCCTTTCGAGATCGCCCGCGAAGTGCTGAAACAACTGGCCACACGGCGTCAGCAGCCGACTCCGGACAACTATCTCAATCTCTATAACGAAATTGCCGGCGATGCAGCAGTCGATATCTTTCCTGACAAGCCCATCAAATCCCTGATTGCCTCCCTGCCGCGCAAGACGACGGAACAGACACGGCGGGTACGCCAATTCGAGGCAGCAGCCACCGCCAGAAATTGGGGCACCCTTGGCGAAACACTACAGTCCCTTTTTGAAGATGTGGCAGCGGAGCCACTGCCGTGGGCGGTCGTGATTCGTGAGCTACTCTCGCAGCTCGACCACAGCCGGGAGAAGCCGAATCCACTGGACACTGCACGCAGACGCGAAACCCTGGAGCGTCTACTGAAGAGTGCGACCACACCGGAACAGTTGCATGTCCGGCTGCAATCCCTGATGAAAACCTGGATGCAGGAAGACGCGTTCAGCACCAGCGAGGAAGGCCAGGCTGCCGCCAATGCCACCAATGCCGACGCTGCGGCGAAACCGGACAAAAACACCAAGGCAGGGAAAGCCGCCCAGTCTGACCAGATCCGTGAGCTAGGCGAACTGATCGCCCTGCTGCTCGACAACAGTGTGGCCACGCTGCTGGCCGACCATCCTGAGCTGGCCGAAGAAGCTAGCGCGCTGGCCGGCGAGGTCTGTGCACTGCACAACCCGAAAGAACTCGAAGCGTACAAGGCCCGCCTCAGAAAATTCAGTTACCGCCTGCAATTCACCGCAGAAGATCAGGCAGAAATGCGCACGGCACTCCTCCACCTGCTGCGCCTGGTCATCGAAAACATCAACGAACTGGTCATCGACGACCGCCCGCTGCGTGGCCAGATCACCCTGCTGAACGAAATCGTCAGCCAGCCCCTAAACCTGCGCCGCCTGGATGATGCCGAGCGCCGCCTGAAAGACGTCATTTTCAAGCAGGGCATGCTGAAAAAGCAGCTCAACGAAGCCCAGAACCGCCTGAAAAGCATGCTGGCGACCTTCGTCGACCGGCTGGCCGGCATGGATGAGGAAACCGGGGTCTTCCATACCAAGATTGGCCTGTGTGCGCAAAAAATTGGCGAAGCCGGCGACATCAACAAGATTTCCGAAGTGCTCGACGAGGTGATGACCACCACGCGCACCATGCAGACCAATGCCCATCTGTCCCGCAAGGAGCTACAGATGATGCGGCTGCGGGTCGAGGAAACCGAAAGGGAAATCGAACGCCTGCAAACGGAACTGGCTCAGGTCAGCGAAATGGTACGGCAAGACCCCCTGACCGGCACCCTCAACCGCAAGGGCATGGAAGAGGCCCTCGATCGCGAAGTGGCGCGTTTTCAACGCCAGAAGAGCCCCCTGTGCCTGGCGATACTCGACATCGACAACTTCAAGATACTCAACGACACACTCGGCCATCAGGCCGGTGATGCTGCCCTCGTCCATCTTACCAATGTCATTCGTGAGACAATCCGCCCCCAGGACACCCTGGCCCGCTATGGCGGCGAAGAATTTGTCGTTCTGTTACCCGACACACCGCTTGATGAATCCGTTTCCGTCATGGTTCGTCTGCAACGCGAACTCACCCGTCGATTCTTCATGCACAACAACGAAAAGCTGCTCATCACCTTCAGCGCCGGCGTGGCTGAACTGACCACCAGCGAACCGCCCGAAGAAGCCCTGAAACGCGCCGATGATGCCATGTACCTGGCCAAACGCGCCGGCAAGAACCGGGTGATCCCGGCATGAACCAGCGCACCCTCTTCATCACCGGTGGTGCCGGCTTCATCGGCTCCGCCTTGGTTCGCCTGCTGATTGCTGACAGCGACTGGCACATCGTCAATCTCGACAAACTCACCTACGCCGGCAACCTGGAATCGCTGGCCATGCTGAAGGACGAGCCGCGCCATCTTTTCTCGCAAACCGACATCACTGACCGTGCCGCCCTCGACCGGCTGTTTACCGAACACAGGCCAGCCGGTGTCATTCATCTGGCCGCCGAATCCCATGTCGACCGTTCGATCCACGGCCCGGCAGATTTCATCGCCACCAACATCGTCGGCACCTACACACTGCTGGAAGCGACACGCGCCTGGTGGAACACCCTGAAAGAAACGGACAAAAAAACATTCCGTTTCCACCATGTCTCCACCGATGAGGTATACGGCAGCCTGGGGGCTGAAGGTCTATTTACCGAAACCACCGCCTACGACCCAAGCTCACCCTATTCCGCCTCAAAAGCCGCCTCCGACCATCTGGTACGCGCCTGGCAACGTACCTACGGTCTGCCTGTCGTGGTCACCAACTGCTCGAACAACTACGGCCCCTGCCAGTTTCCGGAAAAGCTGATCCCGGTGGTGATCCTCAACGCCCTGGCCGGCAAACCCCTGCCTATCTACGGCCGTGGCGACAACGTGCGCGACTGGCTGTACGTCGACGACCATGCTCGCGCCCTGCGCCTGGTGTTCGAACGCGGCACGCCCGGGGCAACCTACAACATCGGCGGGCACAACGAAAAGACCAATCTGGAGGTAATCGACACCCTCTGCGCCCTGCTCGATGAACTGCGTCCACGCAGCGATGGCCAGTCTTACCTGACTCAAAAAACCTTCGTTACCGACCGGCCGGGCCATGACCACCGCTACGCCATCGATGCCAGCAAAATCCAGCACGAACTAGGCTGGGCACCGCACGAGAGCTTTGCCAGCGGCCTGAGAAAAACTGTCACCTGGTATCTCGACAACCGCCCCTGGATCGACCATGTCATCAGTGGAGAATACCGCCACTGGCTAGAAAAAAATTACGCACAACGCTGATCCCGGGGTTCTTTCATCTATCCATCCAACATGTCCCGAAAAGCCATCATCCTTGCCGGCGGTGCCGGCACCCGACTGCACCCGGTAACGCTGGCCGTCTCCAAACAGCTGCTGCCGGTCTACGACAAGCCGATGATCTACTACCCGCTCACCACCCTGATGCTGGCGGGAATCCGGGACATCCTGCTGATCTCGACCCCACAAGACACGCCGCGCTTCGAACAGCTCTTGGGAGATGGCAGCCAGTGGGGGCTGAACCTGCGCTACGCCGTGCAGCCCTCGCCGGATGGTCTGGCTCAGGCCTTCATCATCGGTCGCAATTTCGTCGGCCGGGATGACACGGCTCTAATCCTCGGCGACAACATCTTCTACGGCCACTATCTGGCCCAGCAGTTGCAGCGCGCCAACGCCGCGCAAGAAGGTGCCACGGTGTTTGCCTATACCGTGCAAGATCCGGAGCGCTATGGCGTCGTTGAATTCGACCGTCACGGCAAAGCCATCAGCATCGAAGAAAAACCGTCGCAGCCAAAATCCCGCTATGCCGTTACCGGCCTTTATTTTTACGACAATGACGTACTCGACATCGCTGCCCGGATGAAACCATCGCCACGCGGCGAGCTTGAAATCACCGACGTCAACCGCCACTACCTCGAAGCCGGTCGCCTGCAGGTGGAAATCATGAGCCGAGGCATGGCCTGGCTGGATACCGGAACGCACGAATCCCTGCTAGACGCCTCGCAATTCATCGGCACCCTGGAAAAACGCCAGGGTTTGAAAGTCGCATGTCCCGAAGAAATAGCTTGGCGCGCCGGCTGGATCAATGATGCCAAACTCGAATCCCTTGCCCAGCCGCTGGCCAAGAATGGCTATGGTCAATACCTGCTCGACCTGCTCAAAAACCGGATTTTCTGACCCCACCCTGCCGCCCCCATGAAACTGATTGCCACCGACCTGCCCGATGTCCTGCTGATCGAACCCAGGGTATTTGGCGATACACGCGGCTTTTTCTTCGAAAGCTACAACCGGCGCGCCCTGGCTGAACTATCCCCTGCCCTCGACGTCGATTTCGTTCAGGACAATCATTCACGCTCGGCGCGCAATGTCCTGCGAGGACTCCACTATCAGATTCAGCATCCACAAGGCAAACTGGTACGCGCCATCGTCGGCGCCGTCTATGATGTTGCCATCGACCTGCGCCGTGGCTCAAGCACCTACGGCCGCTGGACGGGTCAGGTTCTGTCTGCCGAAAACCAGCGCATGATGTGGGTACCGCCAGGCTTTGCCCACGGCTTCTGCGTCCTCTCCGAAGTGGCGGAATTCCTCTACAAGACCACCGACTACTGGTATCCGGAACATGAGCGCTCATTGCTGTGGAATGATGCCACGCTGAACATCTCCTGGCCGCTCGATGCCCCCCCCCTGCTGGCCGCCAAAGACCAGGCCGGCAAGACCTTTCAGGACGCGGAATCCTACGCATGAAAAAAATCCTCATCCTCGGCTGCGAAGGCCAGGTCGGCTGGGAGCTGCAACGCACCCTGGCCTGCCAGGGCGCACTCACCACCCTTGACTACCCTAAAGTCGACTTCACCAACATCGACCAACTGCGCACCGCAATCCGCGCCATTCATGCCGACATCATCGTCAACGCCGCCGCCTATACAGCGGTCGACCAGGCCGAAGCCGAGCCGGACAAAGCCATGGCCATCAACGCCACCGCCCCGGCTCTGCTAGCCGAAGAAGCCCGCAGAAGCGGTGCCCTGCTGGTACATTACTCGACCGATTATGTCTATGACGGCAACGGCACGATGCCCTACACCGAAAGCTCGCCCAAAGCCCCGCTCAACACCTACGGTCGCAGCAAGCTGGCCGGAGACGAAGCCATCCAGGCCATCGACTGCCGTCACCTGATCCTGCGCACCAGTTGGGTCTATGGTCTGCGGGGCAAGAATTTTTTACGCACCATGCTGCGCCTGGCAGAAGAACGGGACGAATTACGCGTGGTCAATGACCAGATCGGTGCCCCCACCTGGAGCCGCATGATTGCCGAAGCCAGCGCAGCACTCCTGGCCAGCAAGGCCGAGCCCGGCGGATTATTTCACCTGACCTGCACTGGTGAAACCTCATGGTACGGCTTTACCGAAGCCCTGCTCGAACTGACCCGCGCACAACGCTCCCGCACCCCGGAACTCATCGGCATCCCGACCGCAGAGTACCCGCTTCCCGCCGTGCGCCCACACAACTCGCGCCTGTCCTGCGACAAGCTGCAGCGTGAAACCGGCCTCCTGCTGCCACACTGGCGTAACGCGCTGGCGCTGTGCCTCGGGCAGTAAAGCCCCGCCACAATCCTTATCACATCGACATCAGCATCGCCACGCGGCCACCTGCCGGGCCACGCAACCTGTCGCTCACAAAGAGTCCCCGGAGAACAGGTCGCGCAGAGCCAAGAGGGTCAATGACTCAAACACAAGTAGCAAGCGGGCTACTGCTGTCATGCTCAACCAGCTGCCGGAGCCGCACCCCCACCGGCCGGGCTGCCGCCATTGCCGCCTCCTGCAGCACTGCCTCCTGCAGCACTGCCTCCTGCAGCACTGCCTCCTGCAGCACCGCCTCCTGCAGCACCGCCACCGGTATTTCCTGCATTGCCGGTATTACCAGTATTGCTGTTACCGCCACCGCCACCGCCGCCGCCACTCTTGCTACGTTTGCGCAGGTGCTTGTTGCCACCACCACCCCCCGCGCCGCCACCGCCGCCCACTTTTTTCTCGTGGCGCTCGGCACGGTGATCGCCCTGGCGGAACTGCTGCGCATGCGGCGGCTTGGGACTCCCGCCCAGCGGCTTGCGCGGCCCCAGTGTGATCTCGATCTCGATGATCTCGTCCCACTGCGCGTCCGTGCGCACCCGCTCAGGGATTGACAGCAGCTCACGCAACCGGGCAATCGGATTGGGATGGGGCTTGACTGGCGGGGTCGCCCCGCCGCCTTGTTGTTCGTCACTCATGATTACTCCCTTCAACGGGGATCGCACCATCACACAACGCGCGCTTTGCGCTTGCCGACAGGCACTTCACCCGATACTCCGCTTTCAATGCCGCCGACCGATCGGCAAACTCCTGGCTCATCAGCAAACGCACAGGGCGATGCGAGCGGGTATAACGCGCGCCCTTGCCGCTGACATGCAACGCATAACGTGCCGCCACATCCTTGGTGATACCAGTATAAATGCTGCCCCCTTCGCACTCAATCAAATAGAGGTACCAGCTCAACACATCCCTCCTTGCACCACCCGTTGCTTGCTCATTCCGAACCCTGGCAACGAACCCTGGCAAAAATCACGGAACACGCCCGTAAATCTATCCACACCGGGCGGACAAAACACACGCAGTACATGCAACCTACGCCAGAGGCAAGTCCCTTGTCAGCAGTCCTTGACCGCATTCCCTGACCGGGCGCATTGTAATCTGCCCAGCGGCAACCCCAGTAGCGTCTGCTATAATTTTTGGCTCTTTTCATGGTGCCATAGCGCACATCCCCTTCTGAACAGGAACGATACGATCATGCCGGCGATTACCCTGCCTGATGGCTCACGACGCGAATTTCCACAACCGGTCACGGTTGCGGAAGTCGCCGCCTCGATCGGCAGCGGGCTGGCCAAAGCTGCCCTAGCCGGTCGTGTCGATGGCAAGCTGGTCGATACCAGCCACCGCATCGAACAGGATGTGGCACTGGCCATCATCACCGACAAGGATGCTGAAGGCACCGAAATCATTCGCCACTCCACCGCCCACCTGCTCGCCTATGCCGTCAAGGAACTGTTTCCAGAGGCACAGGTGACCATCGGGCCGACCGTCGAGAACGGCTTCTATTACGATTTCGCCTGCAAGCGGCCATTCACACCGGAGGATTTGCAGCAGATCGAGCAGCGCATGGCGCAGCTGGCCAAAAAGGATTTCCCTATAACGCGCGAAGTCTGGCCGCGCGACAAAGCGATCGAGTTTTTCAAAGGCATCGGCGAGCATTACAAGGCCGAGCTGATCGAGGCAATTCCGGCCGGTGAGGACGTGTCGCTGTATCGCGAAGGTGATTTCATCGATCTGTGCCGTGGCCCACACGTCCCCTCGACCGGCAAGCTCAAGGTCTTCAAACTGATGAAGGTAGCCGGTGCCTACTGGCGTGGCGACCAGAAAAATGAACAGTTACAGCGCATCTACGGCACGGCTTGGGCGAAGAAGGAAGAACTCGATGCCTATCTGCACCTGCTGGAAGAAGCCGAAAAACGCGATCACCGCAAGCTTGGCCGGCAGCTCGACCTCTTTCACCTGCAGGATGAAGCACCGGGACTGGTGTTCTGGCACCCGCACGGCTGGATCATCTGGCAGGAAATCGAGCAGTACATGCGCCGCGTCTACCGTGAAAACGGTTATCAGGAAGTGCGCTGTCCGCAGATCCTCGACAGCACGCTATGGGAAAAATCCGGCCACTGGGGACACTATCGTGCCAACATGTTCATCACCGAATCGGAAAACCGCGATTACGCCGTCAAGCCGATGAACTGCCCGGGGCATGTGCAGATTTTCAACAACGGCCTGCGCTCTTACCGCGAACTGCCGCTGCGCTATGGCGAATTCGGTTCCTGTCACCGCAACGAACCCTCCGGTGCCCTGCATGGCGTGATGCGAGTACGCGGCTTCACCCAGGATGATGGCCACATCTTCTGTACCGAAGAACAGATCGAGTCTGAAATCACAGCCTTCAACACCCAGCTGCGCCGGGTTTATGCGGATTTCGGATTTACCAACATCGCCGTCAAGCTGGCCTTGCGTCCCGATGATCGCGTCGGCTCCGACAAAGATTGGGACAAATCCGAAAACGCCCTGCGCTCGGCCTTGCGTGCCAGCGGCCTGGAATGGGAAGAATTGCCCGGTGAGGGCGCTTTCTACGGCCCCAAGATCGAATTTCACATTAAGGATGCGCTGGGTCGCTCCTGGCAATGCGGCACGGTACAGGTCGATCCTTCGATGCCGGTGCGACTGGGTGCTGAGTACGTCGGCGAAGACAACGCCCGCCATGTCCCCGTGATGCTGCATCGCGCCGTACTGGGTTCGCTGGAACGGTTCATCGGCATTCTCATCGAACATCATGCCGGTGCTTTCCCGCTCTGGCTGGCGCCGGTGCAGGTGGTGGTGATGAATATTTCCGAAGCGCAGGCGGATTATGCTGCTGGTGTGGTGGAAAAGCTGCGTGCCGCCGGCTTGCGCGGCGAGGATGATTTGCGCGGCGAGAAGATTGGCTATAAAATTCGCGAGCACAGTTTGTTGAAGCGGCCTTATCAGGTTGTCGTTGGCGACAACGAAATGGCTGCCGGGATGGTCGCCGTGCGCGCCCGAGGCAATGTGGATCTTGGGCAAATGTCCCCTGAAGCATTGATAGATCGCCTGCTGCTGGAACGTGACAGCCGCGGCGCTCAAGGCATTTAGCGCGCAATCGCAATCGGCAATCGCAGGCGCGGCGGCCTGTTTTTTTGTTTTTTTTGGAGTATCGAACCATCGCCCAGGAAAAGACGCAGCGCGTCAACCATGAAATTACCGCCCCCGAGATCCGTCTCGTCGGCATGAACTCGGAGCCCCTTGGTATCGTTTCGCTGCGCGCCGCGCTTGAGATGGCCGAAGAAAGCGAGGTCGATCTGGTTGAAATTGCCCCGACGGCGCAGCCCCCGGTCTGCCGCCTGATGGACTTCGGCAAGTTCAAGTACCAGGAAGCCAAGCGCGCTCATGACGCCAAACTCAAGCAAAAGCAGGTGCAGGTCAAGGAAATCAAGTTTCGTCCGGGAACCGACGAAGGCGATTACCAGATCAAGTTGCGCAACCTGATCAAATTCCTGCAGGAAGGTGACAAAACCAAGATCACACTGCGTTTTCGCGGTCGTGAAATGGCACACCAGGAATTTGGCATCCGCCTGCTCGAACGTGTCAAGGCAGATCTGCAGGAGCACGGCGTGGTCGAGCAGTTTCCCAAGATGGAAGGCCGCCAGCTCATCATGGTGCTGGCACCGACGAAGAAGCAGAAATAACGGAACAACGAAACGACAGAACAACGGTTGCAACGAATCACTTGCCACGGTGCGGTTGACCGGGGCGGGTGCCACAAGTGGTTACGGGTCATGCAAGTGCCTTCGTGGAGAAGGTCACCCGCTACCATGTTAAAAAGGAGATCTTCGATGCCGAAGATGAAAACCAAGAGCAGCGCCAAGAAGCGCTTCCAGGTGCGTGCCGGCGGCAGCATCAAGCGTGCCTCGGCGTTCAAGCGCCACATCCTGACCAAAAAGACCACCAAGAACAAGCGCCAATTGCGCGGCATCACGGCGGTCGTGGCAGCCGATGTGAAATCCGTCCGGGCAATGATGCCCTACGCATAAGGAGAGCTTGACATGTCCCGAGTCAAACGTGGAGTTACGGCGCGCGCGCGCCACAAGAAGGTTCTCGATGCCGCCAAGGGTTATCGCGGCCGCCGCAAGAACGTCTATCGCATCGCCAAACAGGCGGTAATGAAAGCCGGGCAATATGCCTACCGTGACCGTCGTCAGCGCAAGCGTCAGTTCCGCGCTTTGTGGATTGCACGGATCAACGCCGGTGCTCGCGAGTTGGGTCTGAACTACAGCAATCTGATGAACGGTCTGAAGAAAGCCGCTATCGAAGTCGATCGCAAGGTGCTGGCCGACCTGGCCGTCTTCGACAAGCCGGCCTTTGCCGCCATCGTCAGTCAGGCCAAGGCCAAGCTGGCAGCCTGATCCGTTTCACCCCGGAAAAAAGGAGGCTGCGCCTCCTTTTTTCACTTATCAAGCCCCCATGCACAACATCGAGCAACTCATCGAGCAGGCGATCAGCGAATTCGCCGGCATCCAGGAAGCCGCCCTGCTGGAACAAGCCAAGGCACACTATCTGGGCAAGACCGGCACCCTGACGGAACTGCTGAAAGGGCTGGGCAAACTGCCCGCCGAAGAACGGCGTACCGCAGGTGCCATCATCAATCGTGCCAAGGATGCCATCGAAGGCGCACTCAACGCCCGCCGCGATGCACTCAAGCACGCAGCCCTGGCCGCGCAGCTCGAAGCCTCCGCACTCGACATCACCCTGCCCGGGCGGCAACGGGATCGTGGTGGTCTGCATCCAACCCTGCGCACCCAGGAGCGCATCGAACAGCTCTTCGGTTCGATCGGCTTCAGCGTCATCGACGGCCCAGAAATCGAAGAAGACTGGTACAACTTCACCGCGCTCAACACTCCGGAACATCACCCGGCCCGCTCGATGCACGACACCTTCTACCTGAAGGATGCTCCTGGAGTTTTGCTGCGCACTCACACCAGTCCGGTGCAGATCCGCTACATGCAAGCCCATGTGGCTCGCCACCAGAATCTGCCAACGATGCCCGAAATCCGCATCATCGCCCCAGGTCGTGTCTATCGTGTCGACTCCGACGCCACACATTCACCCATGTTCCACCAGGTGGAGGGACTGTGGATTGGCGAACATGTCAGCTTTGCCGACCTGAAAGGCGTGATCGCCGACTTCCTGCGCCACTTCTTCGAGACGGACGACCTCAAGGTACGTTTCCGTCCCTCCTTCTTTCCCTTTACCGAGCCTTCCGCTGAAATCGACGTGGCCTTCATGAGTGGTGCCCAGGAAGGTCGCTGGCTGGAAATTGCCGGCTGCGGCATGGTGCACCCCAATGTCCTGAAAAATGGCGGCATCGACCCAGAGCGCTATACCGGCTTTGCCTTTGGCATGGGGCTCGATCGTCTGACCATGCTGCGTTATGGCATCAACGATCTGCGCCTGTTTTTCGATGGCGACCTGCGTTTCCTGGCGCAATTCAGCTGAAGGAACAGCGAGCCGCTTCCTTGCTACCATTCGAACCAGAGCCCCTCAAGCCCAACGACACCCACCCCCATATCATGCAATTTTCCGAACACTGGCTACGCAGCCTGGTCAACCCCGACCTGGACAGTGCCGCTCTGGCTCATCTGCTGACCATGGCCGGGCTTGAAGTCGAGGACATGGCCGCCATCGCCCCGGCATTCCACGATGTCGTCGTCGCCCAGGTGTTGACGGTGGACAAACACCCTGATGCCGACAAACTCAAGCTGTGCCGGGTTGATGTCGGCCAGACCGAGCCTTTGCAGATCGTCTGCGGCGCGCCCAATGTCGCTGCCGGCATGAAAGTCCCCTGCGCCCTGGTCGGAGCCAGCCTGCCTGGCATCACCATCAAAAAAGCCAAGGTTCGCGGTATCGAATCCTTCGGCATGCTGTGCTCGGCACGCGAGCTGGGCATCACGCAAGAGGATACCGGCGGCCTGCTGCCCCTGGCGGCGGAGGCCACAATCGGCCAGAACATCCGCGACCATCTGTTGCTCGACGACCACTGCCTTACCCTCAAGCTCACGCCCAACCGTGCCGACTGTCTGTCGCTGCACGGCATCGCCCGTGAAGTTGCCGCCCTGACCGGCAGCCCCATGACCCTGCCACCGGTCGAGCCTGTTCCAGCCACACACACACAGCAACGCACCATCGTGCTGGATGCCCCGGCAGCTTGTCCACGCTACTGCGGCCGGGTCATCAGCGGTCTGCATGCACGCACCGCCACACCGGAATGGATGGTGCGCCGCCTCGAACGCAGCGGCCTGCGCAGCATCAGTGCCCTCGTCGACATCACCAACTACGTCATGCTGGAACTCGGCCAACCGCTGCATGCCTTCGACAATGCCTTCCTGCAAGGTGCCCTGCATGTACGCTACCCGCAAGGCCAGGAATCCCTCACGCTGCTCAACGAACAGCAAATCACCCCCACCGCCGATCTGCTGCTGATTGCCGACGAAGCCGACTCTGGTCGCCCTCTGGCGCTGGCCGGCATCATGGGTGGAGCGGACAGCGGGGTCAGCGATACCACCACCGAAATCTTCCTCGAAAGCGCCTTCTTTACCCCCGACAGCATTGCCGGCAAGGCGCGAACCCTGGGATTTTCCAGCGATGCTTCCTATCGCTTCGAACGCGGGGTGGATTTCGAGCTGCCACGCATTGCCATTGAGCGCGCCACACGCCTCATCCTCGACCTCTGCGGAGGCGCTGCCGGCCCGCTGGTGGAAGCCTGTGCCCCGGAGCACCTGCCCCGCCGCCGGCCCATACGGCTGCGCTGCGAACGGGCGCGCAAGATTCTCGGCTTCCCGCTCGAACACGCCCACATCGAAACCCTGCTGCTACGCCTGGGCTTCCCGCTGCAACGCGAAGGCGATGACTTCATCATCACCCCGCCTTCCTACCGCCAGGACATCAGCATCGAAGAGGATCTGATCGAGGAAATCGCCCGGCTGCACGGCTACGATCACATTCCGGCGCCCCTCCCCCGGGGCAGGCTGGCCATGCAGCTCCCCCCGGAAAACCAGCGCCCACCCATGCAGATACGTCACCGCATGGCCCAGCTCGGCTATCTCGAAGTCGTCAACTACAGCTTCGTCGATGCCACCTGGGAAGCGGATTTCTGTGGCAATACCACCCCCATTGCTCTTGCCAATCCCATTGCCAGCCAGATGAGCGTCATGCGCTCTAGTCTGCTGGGTGGCCTGGTCAACACCCTGAGTTACAACCTCAAGCGACGCACCCAGCGAGTGCGCATTTTCGAAGTCGGCCGCTGCTTCCTGCGCGATACCTCACCAGCAGCTGCCGCCGGCTTTCACCAGCCCTTGCGGCTGGCTGCCCTGTGCGCGGGCTCAAACGCTCCCCTGCAATGGGGAACCCCGGCACATCCCACCGATTTCTTTGATCTCAAGGGCGACATTGAAACCCTGCTAGCCGGCCAGCCACTGAGCTTCGAACGACTGGCGCATCCCGCCTTGCATCCGGGGCGTGCCGCCCGTCTGCTGCTCGAAGGCAAAAACATCGGTCTGATTGGTGAGCTGCACCCCATCTGGGTACAAAAGTATGATCTGGGCAGCGCCCCGGTAGTCTTCGAAATCGACCTGGACGCCCTGATGCACCAACCGCTCCCCGTCTACCGCCCAGTCTCGCGCTTTCCAGCAGTCGAGCGCGACCTCGCCCTAGTCGTGGCCCAGGATCAGGCACTCGCCCCCCTGCTGCACGCTCTGCGTACCGCGGCACCAGCCATCGTCCAAAGTATCGAACTGTTTGACCTGTACCAAGGAAAAGGGCTGACAGAAAATCAAAAAAGCCTTGCTTTCCGTATAGTTATGCAAGATACTGAGGGGACTTTGGCGGACGCGGATGTCGATGCAGTCATACAGACACTGCTCGACATCGCGACCCAGCGTTTTGCCGCCACGCTACGCGCGTAACATGGCATGCCCTTCCGCCCGCCCCGATAAAACAGGAGCATGAATGACACTCACCAAAGCTGAACTGGCCGACCTGCTATTTGAAAAAGTTGGCCTGAACAAGCGCGAAGCCAAAGACATGGTCGAAGGATTTTTTGAAGAAATCCGCAAGGCACTGGAAGAAGGCGAAGGCGTCAAGCTCTCGGGCTTTGGCAACTTTCAGCTGCGCGACAAGCCTCAGCGCCCGGGTCGCAACCCAAAAACCGGCGAAGAAATCCCCATCACGGCACGGCGCGTCGTGACCTTTCACGCCAGCCAGAAACTGAAAAGTGCCGTCGAAACCCTGAAACCCGGCAGCAATGGCACGCTCTGGCACTGACCCCACCCTGCCGCCCATCCCGGCCAAACGCTACTTCACCATTGGAGAAGTCAGCGAACTATGTGGCGTCAAGCCTCATGTACTACGCTACTGGGAACAGGAGTTCACCCAGCTGCGCCCAGTCAAACGGCGCGGTAACCGGCGTTACTACCAGCACCACGAAGTGCTGCTGGTACGTCGCATCCGCGAACTGCTCTATCAGGAAGGCTTCACCATCAGCGGGGCTCGCGCACGTCTGGATGAAGACCAGAACAAAGGAGCCCCAGCGGAACCCCACCATACCCCGCTGGAGCATCTGCCCACCGGAGTATTCTCGTTGCGCAACGAACTGGCCAGCATCATCGAGTTACTGAGCGTCTGAACAGCGGCAAGCGCCTCATCACGAACTCAGACCAGCCAGCGTCACAGTCTCCCATATTCCTCACATCCGATACGCCGATACTCTGTTTTCAGCGCACCCCCCGAAAACATCTGCTATAATCCTCTGCTTCGGGGCGTAGCGCAGCCTGGTAGCGCACTTGCATGGGGTGCAAGGGGTCGCGAGTTCGAATCCCGCCGTCCCGACCAGTAATACCAAGGGGTTTCCGGTTCATTGCCGGAAGCCCTTTTTCTTTTCCTGCCGACCCCCGAGGCAACCTCATATTGTAACGGCACGTGCCATTGGCGCTATTGGACACCGTTTTGCGCGATCAATGGCACGCTGCACTGGCACACTGGGCACAGTGCGAAAAACTCATGCGTTGATGCACGTGAGAATAGGAAATAGGAAATAGGAAATAGGGAATACGCTTCAATCCACGGCATACCCCGGAATCCTCCGGACATCGACTGCATCGATCTGTTGCGGATCGAGGTGTTGCTCGGCGTAGCGTAGATAAACCTGTTGACGAACGAATACATCGAACAGATCAGGATCAATATGGCCGTTTTCCTTAAACTTGCCCAGGATGAACAAAGATTCTGAGAGCGTCTTACCCGGTTTATACGGCCGATCCTTGGCGGTAAGTGCTTCAAAGATGTCGGCAATCCCCATGATGCGCGCCTGAACGGACATCTCGTCACGCCTGAGCCCACGGGGATAGCCCTTGCCATCCATGCGCTCGTGGTGCCCTCCGGCGAACTCCGGTACCCGCTTGAGATGCCGTGGCCAGGGCAAGGCTTCCAGCATCTTGATGGTAGTCACAATATGCTGGTTGATGATCTCGCGCTCCGCCGCCGTCAATGTCCCGGCACGAATGGTGAGATTCTCGATCTCGTCCTCATCAAGAAAGGGCACCTGCTCAGCCGCCGGATTCATCCAGCAGTAACGCCCGGCAATCTCGCGTACCCGCTGCTGGTCAGCTTCCGTCATGGCCTCACCGCCAATATTGGCATGGCGCAGAAAATCACGGTCCGCACGGATCCGCGCTACCTGATCCGCATATTCGGCATGCCCGGCCCCGGCACCTTCGGCCAGCTGCCGCTTCAGCAAAGCGATTTCAGCATCACGCAACAGCACCTCGAAACGGGTGTCCAGAGTATGGATACGGTCATACAAGGTGTAGAGCTTGGTTGCCTTGTCTACGACATGCACCGGTGTCGTGATCTTGCCGCAGTCATGCAGCAGGCCGGCGATTTTCAGCTCATAACGCTCCTGGTCGCTCATGTGGAATTCCGCCAGCGGCCCGCTGTCGGTAGCTGCTGCGGCCTCTGCCAGCAGCATGGTCAACACGGGTACACGCTCGCAATGGCCACCAGTGTAAGGCGACTTCTCATCGATGGCAACGTTGATCAAGCCAATCAATGATTCGAACAGTTTTTCAAGTTGCTGGATGAGCTGCCGGTTGGTCAGGGCAATTGCCGCCTGCGAGGCCAGCGACTCGACCAGACGCTGATCATCCATCGAAAAAGAAACCACCTCGCCGCTTACCGGTGCCAACGCATTGATGAGCTGCAGCACACCGATGATGGTGTTCTCATGATTGCGCATCGGCACCGTCAGGAACGATTGCGAACGGTAGCCGGTGCGCTGGTCGAAACTGCGGGTACCTGAAAAATCGAAGCCGTCGGCACAATAGGCATCCTCGATATTCACGGTTTCGCCGTGCAGTGCGGCATAGACTGCCACCATCGCATTGTTGGGTTGTCCGGCCTCATCGCTGAAGGGCAGGTCCGGAAAACTGATGGGATTACCAGACGTTCCGCCCAGTGCCGTCTTCAGCGTATCGTTGAGCATGATGGTGAAGTGCAGGCCATTGCCGCCCTCATTGACCAGATACAACGTCCCGCCATCAGCCTGGGTGATGCCCTTGGCCGCCCGCAGGATTTCTTCCAACAAGCGGTCGATATTGCGCTCACTGGAAAGTGCCGCACCGATGGCATTGAGCTGTTCGAGACGCTGATATACCGTCGTGGGCTGATTATCCGGATTATTTGCATTACTCATCTCTTACTCCAGTCACCATTACAGTACCATTACGCAAAGCCTGCATTCGGGACAAGCCAGCCCCCGATCGACTACTTGATGCACACCGAGCGTACCGTCTTCAGATCGGTCAGCCCCATCAACACCTTTTCCATGCCATCCATCTTCAGCGTCATCATGTCTTCTTCCAGCGCCACGGCCAGCAGCTCGGCAACCCGGGCATGTTCCTGGATCAATTTCTTGACGTGATCGCTGCCCAGCATCAGCTCATGCAGCCCCATGCGTCCCTTGTAGCCGCTGTCGTTGCACTCGGCACACCCTTTGGGGCGATAAAGCGTGAATTTTCCGTCCTGGGCATAATCCCGATGCCAGCGTTCGAGTATCGCGGCTTCACAGGCCGGCCGATCCTTCTTGAAGGCTTCGGTGTGGATCAGTTCACTGCAATACTCATTGAGGAACAAACGTATTTCCTCCTCATCCGGGTGATAAGCCTCCTTGCACTTGCACAAACGCTTGGCCAGGCGCTGGGCGAGGATGCCGAGCAGGGCATCCGAGAAATTGAAAGGATCCATGCCCATATCGAGCAGCCGGATGATGGACTCCGGCGCACTGTTGGTATGCAACGTAGCAAACACCAGGTGGCCGGTGAGTGAGGCTTCGATGCCGATGCCGGTGGTTTCGGCATCACGCATTTCGCCAACCATGATGATGTCCGGGTCTGCCCGCAGAAAGGCCTTCATCACGGTAGCAAAGTCGATGCCGGCTTTCTTGTTGATCTGTACCTGACGCAAACCTTTCTGGGTAATTTCAACCGGATCTTCGGCGGTCCAGATTTTGGTATCGACGTTGTTCAGATACTTGAGTACCGAGTGCAGGGTCGTCGTTTTACCCGAGCCGGTCGGGCCACAAACGAAAAACAGGCCATAGGGCTTGGAAACCGCCCCCTTGAGACGCTCCAGATTGGCTGGCAGCACCCCCAGCTTGTCGAGCGGAATCGGCTCGCCCGCCGCCAGGATACGCATGACGATATCTTCACCGCCCACCGAGGGAATGGTGGCGACCCGCAGCTCGATGTCGAGCGGGCCAAATTTCTTGAACTTGATCTTGCCATCCTGCGGCTTGCGGCGCTCGGAAATGTCGAGATCGCACATGATCTTGATCCGCGCCGCCATGGCATTGCGATAGCTCGATGGCACCTCGATGTACTTGACCAGCGAACCATCACGGCGGAAACGCACCAGCGTCTTTTCCTTGCCGGGTGCCGGCTCGATGTGAATATCGGAAACCCCCTGCTGATAGGCATCTATGATGATTTTGTTGACCAGCTTGACCAGTTCGTTGTCCGCTGCCGCCGAAGTATCCGCCATGGAAGTATCGACAGATTCTTCGATTTCGCCTTCCATGGAAGACAGCAGATCGCCCACGGAAGCGGCATCTGTACCCGCCGCCTGAGCCCCGAACAGAAAGTCCATGCTCTGCTGAAACTCACGCCGCGTGGTCACCCGGTAAGCCAGCTTGTTGCGGGGGTAAATGTTGTTGACGATCCGCGAGCCTTTGACCTGTTCAGGGTCCATCGTCATGATGAGGATGCCTTCTGTCGTTTCCTCCAGCGGCAACCATTGATTCTGTTCCAGATAATCGCGCTTGAGATTCTTCAACAGGTCGAGCGGCTTGACCCGATCCGGCTTGTATGGCTCATAAGGAACACCAAAAAACCGCGACAATGCGGCACCGATCACCGGCGGCTTGACCTGAAACTCACTGACCAATACGTCCTCGATATCGACATTCTTCTGCCGCGCGGCGCGTATGGCCAGTTCCATTTCCTGCGCTGTCATCACCGCATCGGCCACCAGCGGGTCATATTTCGTCTTGACCAGCGGCATCGTCCGGTTGCGCTGGGAAAAGGCAATCGCCAGGGTTTCGCACAATCCCCGCAAGCCCTCTTCCGCCACCTGGGAAAAAGGGTACCCGGACTTATTGTTGATGATTTGCACCACCCCCAGCACATCCCCCTCGGCCGTCAGGATCGGCCCCACCAGCATCTGCTGGGTGCGGTACCCGGTGCGCTTATCGACCTCCTGCAGGAAGTGCAAGTCAGGGTGGTGCGATTTCAATTCCTCATCGTCATAAACATCCGACAGATTGATGAACTTGCGTGACAGTGCCACATAGCCGGCGATACTGTGCTCGGCGATGGGCAGTTTCAGATCCTTGAAGGAATTGAGACCCGTCTTGATCTTCGAAACAATCGCCGTCTGATCCTCGCTGACGGCATAGATGGTCAACCGGTCGGCGTTGAACAGATTGCACACATCCTGCGACAACTCGAGCATGATTTCGTCGATGTTGTTCGTCGCATGAATCCGGTTGGTCACCGCCTGAAGATTCTTCAGGAATGCCAGCCGATCCTCGACCTCGTTGCCATTGGCCTGCAAGGAATCCTGTACGCTATTCACATCCTGCTCCCTGTTCTTCCCATCCCTCTGGTATCGCTTTCCGGAAGGTCGGTTCACTTCGAATCAAACGTCGTCACACCATCCCAATCCGCCCCCGGGGGCGACTGGCAATAATGCTCGATACGCTGTTCGTACAATTGATAAAGATAATCCGACGAATATGCCATGTTCCCCAGTTCCTGCAAGCATTGCCTGGCATCCGCCCAGTTCTGGGCACGGTAATGCCCTAGCATCCGTTGCCAGGTTGCCAGCATCTCCCGGCAATCGCCGGAAATGACGGCAATCTCGCCGAGTGGCTCATAAATTCCCACCGGCTCGACCTTGCCCTTGACACGCACCCGATCGATCTCGCGGTAAGCAATGACGTCCTTCGTTTGTGCATAAGTATGCTCTCCCGCCAGGATGCAGACCCCGTATTGCTTGGTGATGCCCTCGAGGCGCGACCCCAGGTTCACCGCATCGCCCATGACCGTATAAGCCTGGCGCACCGGCGAACCCATGTCGCCGACCGTCATGTGACCGGTATTGACGCCCACCCCGATCTTCA
>JAGOSV010000029.1 GCA_018062105.1 Sterolibacterium sp.
TTCGAAATGGCACATCAGGGACTGGATGATAGAGCGCCGCAACAGGTCATCCGGAGTCAGCTCGTAACCACGCATGACCGGCAGGATGCCCCGGTCGAGCAGATCATAATATTCGTCCAGCGTTTTCACATTCTGCCCATAGCTCGGCCCGACCTTGCTGATGGCCGAGATGCCGAAGGCCAGCAGGTCGGCTTCGGCATGGGTCGAGTAGCCCTGGAAATTGCGGTGCAGACGGCCTTGCTGCTGGGCGATGGCCAGCTCGTCACCGGGCTTGGCGAAGTGGTCCATGCCGATAAACACATAACCGGCTTCGTTGAGCTTGCGGATGGCCAGTTGCAGGATTTGCAGACGGGCATCCGGGCTGGGCAGCTCGGCTTCATTGATGCGCCGCTGCGGTTTGACGAGACTGGGCAGGTGAGCGTAGTTGTAGACCGACAGCCGGTCCGGATCGAGGGCGATGACTTCCTCCAGCGTGCGCTCGAAGGTCGTCACGCTTTGTTTGGGCAGGCCGTAAATCAGATCGACGCTCAAGGACTGGAAGCCATTGGCGCGTGCCGCTTCCATCACCAGACGGGTTTCGGCCAGACTCTGGATGCGGTTGACGGCTTTCTGGACATCCGGATCGAAATCCTGCACGCCCAGGCTCATACGGTTGAAGCCGAGCTCACCCAGCAGTTGTACCGTGGCTTCGTCGACCCGGCGCGGGTCGACTTCGATCGAATATTCGCCTTGCGGCAGGAAGTGGAAGTGCTCGCGCGTCATTTCCACCAGCTGGCGCATTTCTTCGTGCGACAGGAAGGTCGGCGTGCCACCGCCCCAGTGCAGCTGGATCACGTCGCGCGTGCCGGCCAGTGCCTCGGCCTGCAGTGCCAGTTCCTTGCCAAGATACTTGAGGTATTTGGCGGAGCGGCCATGATCCTTGGTGATGATCTTGTTGCAGGCGCAGTAGTAGCAGATGGTGTTGCAAAACGGCAGGTGCATGTACAGCGACAACGGCCGGCTGACCCCGGCCACGGTGCGCTGCCCCAGCCAGCGCCCGTATTCCGCCGCGCCATAACCATCGGTAAAACGGTCGGCGGTCGGGTAGGAGGTGTAGCGTGGCCCATTCACGTCGAAGCGACGGATGATCTCTTCGTCAAAGATGATGTCGGCCTGATTGATCGCGTGCGGTGCTGTATTCATGGATTCTTCTGCCCATCGGACACTGGTAGCCGGCGATGCTGATGCGACCGGATGAAGTTTGCGCTACCCCCACCCTGCCACGGAAGCATCCTGAAAAAACCACAGGGAGACGGGAGCACGACGTTAAAGCGTATCACAGCCACCCCTTTACCGTCTCCCCCGGCTTACCCACCGGGGGCAACCGCCGGATGGTGGATGGTGGATGGTGGATGGTGGGTGGCTGGCTGGAGTTATTCGTGAGGTAACCGGGATTCTGCGTTCAGCCGGTTGATGGTCTGCCAGGCTCGCCGGTATTCCACCTCTTCCTGCAAAGCCGCCCAGGAAGGTGCCGGACAGGACGGAACCAGGCGTTCGAGGCGACGCGCACGCGCTGCAACGAAGGCTGGCTGCCAGCGTTGCAACAGCTCAGCCACGGCATCGGGGGCATTGCAGACCAGCAGCATGTCGCAGCCGGCATCCCAGGCGGCCTCGGCGCGTGCCACGATGTCACCAGCCACGCTGGCACCTTCCATCGACAGATCATCACTGAAAATGATGCCGTCACAGGCGTAGTCCTCACGCAGCATCTTCAACCAGCGCGGCGAAAAACCGGCCGGCCGCTCATCGACGGCCGGGTAGATGACATGCGCTGGCATGACAGCATCAAGTTGCAGGTTACGGTAAGGCATCATGTCCCCGGCCAGCTCTGCCAGCGTGCGCTCATCGACCGGAATGGCGACGTGCGAATCCGCCGCGACATGACCATGCCCCGGAAAGTGCTTGCCACAGGCCACCATGCCGGCCTGATGCAACCCCTCGATCAGTGCTGCTGCCAGCTCGACCACGGCCTGGGGCTGACAATGAAAGGCGCGGTCACCGATGACGCTGCTGTTGCCATAATCGAGATCGAGCACCGGCGTAAAGGAGAAATCCACGCCGCAGGCACGCAGTTCGGCTGCCAGTACATAGCCGACCTGCCGTGCGGCCTCTCGTGCCCCGGCATTGTCACGATCCCAGTCGTCTCCCAGCCGGCGCATGGCCGGCAGGCGCGTGAAGCCTTCACGGAATCGCTGTACCCGCCCGCCTTCGTGATCGACGGCGATGGGCAAGGGCCGGCCAGGACGCGCGGCATGAATATCCTGGCACAAGGCGGTCAGCTGTGCCCGATCCTGGTAGTTGCGGGAAAACAGGATGACACCACCCACCAGGGGATGGCAAAGACGCTGGCGATCCAGCCCGGATAGCTGCGTGCCGGCAATGTCGATCATCAGCGGGCCCAGGGCTTCGGGCCGAAAGGAAGTGTGTGCAGTCATGGGGCGATCCCGGGCATGTGGATGTGTGTGGTTGAGAGGATAGCAGGCAGGTCGGCGTGACTTTGCGTGACTTTGCGGCAGGTGGACTTCAGCCGCCACGGGCGAGGTTCATGAGGTGTTTCATGTGACGGATGGCATTTTCCCAGCCCATGAACACGGCTTCGGCCACCAGCGCATGACCAATGTTGAGCTCGGTGATCTCATGAATGGCGGCAATGGCAGCGACGTTGCCGAAATGCAGGCCATGACCGGCATTGACCTTGAGCCCGAGGCGTGCCCCATGAGCCGCTGCAGTGGCGATACGCTGCAGCTCGTGGCGCGCTTCCTCGTCGTTGCGGGCATCGGCGTAGCGTCCGGTGTGCAGCTCGACTACCGGCGCGCCAGCAGCCACGGCGGCCTCAAGCTGGGCCAGCTCCGGGTCGATAAACAAGGACACGCGGCAACCCGTCTCACGCAAACGCGCACAAGCTGCCGAGACCTCCGCCAGATGGCCGCGCACCTCCAGCCCGCCTTCGGTAGTCAGTTCTGCGCGCCGCTCCGGTACCAGACAGACATCCTGCGGCCGGATGCGGCAGGCAAAGGCCAGCATTTCTTCGGTGATGGCGGCCTCCAGATTCATGCGCGTCGCAAGGCAGCCGCGCAGCACTTCGACATCCTGATCCTGGATATGGCGACGATCCTCGCGCAGGTGCAAGGTGATGGCATCCGCCCCGCAGGCTTCGGCCAGCAGGGCGGCACGCACCGGATCGGGGTAGCGGGTGCCGCGTGCCTGACGCAAGGTGGCAACATGGTCGATATTCACGCCGAGATCGAGCGCTACCCGGGGTTCTTGCCGCATCATGACAACTCCATCAGCTCCACAAAAATCCGGCGCGACTGCAAAGGCTTGCCCGCCAGATGATGATGAATCAAGGTGCGCATCAGCTGCTTGGCTTCTACCAGTGTGCGCGGATCGGTGTAATCGTTGTTCGCCATATCGAGCAGGGTTTTGCCATACAGTACCTGCCCATCCGGCATTCCCTCAGCCTCCCTGGGAGCCAGCGCCACCGGGCCCTGCTCGACACGGTAATGGTAGCGCCCGGCTGCCTGCACAGGCGTTCCTGTTTGTGCCTCCTGCGTCAGCGACAGGCCGTAGCCCAGCTCAGCCAGCAGAGATTGTTCAAAACGCCGCAGTAACGGTGCCGTATGGCCATGCTCGCGCCCCTGGCGAGCCAGCTGCTGCACGATACTGGCGTAATCATCGAACAGGCGTTGATGAGCGTCATCGCGCGGCAACAGCTTCAGCAGCAGTTCGTTGAGGTAGTAACCCAGCAGCAGCGCCGTACCGCCCAGCAGCGGCGTACCGCCCAACCACTCTGCCCGTGCCAGGGTACGCACCTCGCCGCCACCAAACCAGCCAATTTCCAGCGGCTGAAAGGCTTGCAGTACCCCGCGCAACGCCGAGCGCGGCCGCCGCGCACCCCGCGCCAGCAGCGGCAGACGACCATGCTCACGGCTAAAGACATCGAGCACCAGGCTGGTTTCACTGTACGGATAGGTATGCAGGACATACGCCCTTTGCCCGTCGATCCGTTGCCTGCCGCCCGCCACCCCCGCCACCCTTATGCCCCTGTCGTTACGGATACCCGGTCAGTCGTGACCCAGGGATTTCAATGCCCGTTCGTCATCCGCCCAGCCACTTTTGACTTTGACCCAGCTTTCCAGATACACCCGGCCACCGAACAGTTTTTCCATGTCGCCCCGCGCTTCACTGGCCATGCGCTTGAGCTTTTCGCCCCCTTTGCCGATGACGATGGCCTTGTGTTGCGGCTTGTCGACGATGATGGCGGCAAAAATGCGGCGCAGCGCGCCTTCTTGCTCGAAGCGTTCGATCTCGACGGCCATGCCATAAGGCAGCTCGTCCCCCAGATTGCGGAACAATTTTTCACGCAGCAGCTCGGCCGCCAGAAAGCGCTCGCTACGATCGGTCACTTCATCATCAGCATAAAACGCCGCCTGCTGCGGCAAATGACGGGCGGCCACCGCCAGCAGCTCCTCGGTGCCCAGCCCCGTCCGGGCGGACAGCGGCAGGATGTCGGCGAAGGGAAAGGCCGCCCGGACTTCGTTGATGAAAGGCAGAAGCTGGTTCTTGTCGGCCAGCTGATCGATCTTGTTGATGAGCAGCAAGACCGGGCGCTCCGCTGGCAGCAGGCGAAAAATGGCGCGATCCTCGGCGCTGCAACGGCCGGCCTCAAGAACGCACAGGACGACATCCACCTCGGCCAGCGCCTGGCTGACACTGCGGTTCATCGCCCGGTTGAGCGCTCCGCCGTGTCGCGTCTGGAACCCTGGGGTATCGACGAAAATGAACTGAGCCTGCGCCGTGGTCAGGATGCCCGTGACACGATGGCGCGTCGTCTGCGGCTTCTTCGAAGTGATGCTGATCTTCATGCCGACCATGCAGTTGAGCAAGGTGGACTTGCCGACATTGGGGCGACCAACGATGGCCAGCGTCCCACAATGGAAAGGGATTTCCGGCAAGCCAGATTCGCAGACAGGGGGCATCAGACTGCCTCCCCTTTTTCTACTCTGCCTGCGGCGGCACCGGTAGCCTGGGTAGACTGTGGGGCCTTGGCGGTCTTGGTAACCTTGGCGACTTTGCCAGCCCGGGTGGCTTTCTCTGCGGACTTCTGCTTTTCCTCCTCACCCAGGAGGTGGCACACCCCCCGGGCTGCGGCCTGCTCGGCAGCTCGCCGGCTGCCCCCGGAGCCCGTGGCACACAGTTCGAGTTCCGGCACGCAGCACTCGACAAAGAACTCCTGGGCATGGGCCTCACCCCGGGTATCCCTGAGAGTGTAAGTCGGCAGGGCAAAATGCCGCGCCTGCAGCAGTTCCTGCAAAGCCGTCTTAGGGTCCTTGCCGGTATCACTCGGATCGAGATTGGCGAATTTCCCTTCAAACAGGCGCAACACCACCTGCTGCGCACATTCAAAGCCGGCATCCAGATAAATAGCACCCAGCAGTGCCTCCAGGGCATCTGCCAGAATGGAGGGACGGCGAAATCCACCACTTTTCAGCTCGCCCTCGCCCAGTCGCAGGTAATCGCCCAGTTTCAAATCCTGGGCGATGACAAACAGCGACTCCTGACGCACCAGGGTAGCACGCAGACGCGAAAGCTCCCCTTCACGCAAAGCCGGAAACTGGTCAAACAGATGGGCTGCGACGACACAGTTGAGCACGCTGTCGCCGAGAAACTCGATGCGTTCGTTATGCGGCGTACCGTGGCTGCGGTGTGTCAACGCCTGCTCGAGCAAGGCGCGCTGTGCAAAGGTGTGCCCCAGTGCCTGTTCGACCCGCTCCAGCTGCGGCATACGCGCAATCACTTGCTGGAGCTGCCTGCACTGCTGCCTTCGAAATCGATCATCAGACTGACATTGCCGAACAGATGCACCTTTTTCGAGTAGGCAAATGAAATGACGAGTTCGCCACCATCCTTGGTGACATCCAGGTCATCCGGGCCGATATCGCCACCACCGGCCACCTGCATGCGCTTGAGGTAGGCCGATCGCACCTGCGGCACGCTGGCACCGCGCAAGCCCGGATCCATGGCAGTGCCTTTGACGTTACTGAGGATGGTGTAGTAATCAATGACGACCGGCGTCACCTTCATGGCCAAGATGGCCATCATGATCAACACCCCGCCGACAAAGATCAGACCAACCAGGGACAAACCTTTCTGCTTGCGCACCAAATGCATCATTGACTCCTTTGATTTTTGGATATTCCAAACGGCATGTAGCCATGCACGGCATGGTGCCTATCTGAATGAACCGATACGCCCAAGGTCACTAAAATTGAACCAGATATAAAAGGCCCGACCAACGATGTTCTCATCCGGCACAAACCCCCAGTAGCGGCTGTCCCGCGAGTTGTCGCGGTTATCACCCATCATGAAGTAATGCCCGGCCGGTACCTCGCAAATAACGCCGGAGGCATTGTAATGACAATTATCCTGGAAGGGGAACGAACTGATCTGACGCACAAAGGCCGGTGATTCCGGGCTTTCCGGCTCGACGATGATGTCGTGGCTACCATTGCCCAGCTTCTCGACATAACGCGGTGTGGCGATGAGCCGCTCCTTGTCGAGGAAATCCGCCATCGGCTGCACCGGCACCTCGACGCCGTTGATAGTCAGACGCTTGTTCAGGTAGGCCACCTTGTCGCCCGGCACGCCTACCACGCGCTTGATGTAATCGAGCGAAGTATCCTCAGGATAACGAAAGACCACGACATCGCCCCGCTGCGGTGTGCCAATGTCGATGATCTTTTTGTTGATGACCGGCAGGCGCACACCATAGGCATATTTATTGACCAGAATGAAATCACCGACCAACAGGGTCGGGATCATGGAGCCGGAAGGAATCTTGAACGGCTCGACGAGGAAGGAACGCAGGCAGAAGACCACCAGGATGACCGGAAAAAAACTCGCGCCATACTCGACCCACCAGGGATCCCTGGCTCCGGCGGGACGATATTTTTTCAGCCAAAAATGGTCGACGAGCCAGATGATGCCGGTAACCACCAGCAGGATAAACAGGATCAGGGCGAAATTCATGGGCGGGAACTATCCAATCCGGGGGCTGCCATTATTTGTCATCGACACGCAAGACGGCCAGAAAGGCTTCCTGCGGAATTTCCACGGAGCCCACCTGTTTCATGCGTTTCTTGCCGGCCTTCTGCTTTTCCAGCAGCTTGCGCTTGCGCGATACGTCGCCGCCATAACACTTGGCCAGCACGTTTTTTCGCAGAGCCTTGATGTTCTCGCGAGCAACGATATTGGTGCCGATGGCCGCCTGCACCGCCACGTCATACATCTGGCGCGGAATCAGCTCGCGCATCTTGGCGGCCAGGGCACGCCCACGGAATGGCGCATTGGCACGATGGACGATGGCCGACAAAGCATCCACCTTGTCACCATTGATCAGCACATCCAGCTTGACGACATCCGCTGTGCGGTATTCCTTGAACTCATAATCGAGCGAGGCGTAGCCGCGCGACACCGATTTGAGACGGTCGAAGAAATCCATCACCACCTCGGCCATCGGCATGTCATACACCAGCTGCACCTGACGGCCACGATACTGCATATTGACCTGGCTACCACGCTTCTGCTCGCACAGGGTGATGACCGCACCGAGGTATTCCTCAGGTACGAAAATGGTGGTGGTGATGATGGGCTCGCGCGTCTCGGCGATCTTCGACACATCCGGCAGCTTGGAAGGGTTCTCGACGAACATCTCGCTACCATCGCGCAGCACGACCTGATACACCACGGTCGGCGCGGTAGTGATCAAGTCCTGGTCGAATTCACGCTCCAGCCGTTCCTGCACGATTTCCATGTGCAGCAAACCAAGAAACCCGCAGCGGAAACCAAAGCCCAGCGCCTGAGATACCTCGGGCTCGAAGTGCAGCGAGGCATCGTTGAGCTTGAGCTTCTCCAGCGACTCGCGCAGGCTGTCATATTCATTTGGCTCCACCGGATACAGCCCGGCAAACACCTGCGACTTGATTTCCTTGAAGCCCGGCAGGGGGACGGCCGCCGGCTGGTCGACCCGCGTCACTGTGTCACCCACTTTGGCGGCCTTGATGTCCTTGATGCCGGAAATGATGAAGCCCACCTCGCCGGCAGATAGCTGTTCGCGCTGCTGCGACTTGGGGGTAAATACCCCGACCTGTTCGCACAGATGATTTGTGCCCCCGGCCATCAGGCGGATCTTGTCCTTGGCGCGCAAGGTGCCATCGAACACCCGCACCAGCATCACCACGCCAACGTAATTATCGAACCACGAGTCGATGATCAGCGCCTTCAGCGGTGCAGCCGGATCGCCCTCGGGCACCGGCATGCGCTGGATGACAGCTTCGATGACATCCTCCACCCCCAGCCCCGTCTTGGCACTGCACAGGATGGCATCCGTCGCATCGATGCCGATGACCTCCTCGATTTCCTCGCGTGCGCCATCCGGATTGGCCGCTGGCAGGTCGATCTTGTTGAGCACCGGCACCACCTCGACACCCAGTTCGATGGCGGTGTAGCAGTTGGCTACCGTCTGCGCCTCGACCCCTTGCGAGGCATCCACCACCAGCAATGCCCCCTCGCAGGCCGACAGCGAACGGCTCACTTCATAGGAAAAGTCGACGTGTCCCGGTGTATCGATGAGGTTGAGGTGATACACCTGACCATCGCGTGCCTTATATTTCAGGGCAGCCGTCTGCGCCTTGATGGTGATGCCGCGCTCGCGCTCGATCTCCATCGAATCCAGCACCTGGGCTTCCATCTCACGATCGGCCAGGCCGCCGCAAAGCTGGATGATGCGGTCTGCCAGGGTCGACTTGCCGTGGTCGATGTGGGCGATGATCGAAAAGTTGCGGATGTGCTGCATCGTCATTCTGTTCCTGGTGTCCTGCGGTCGAACCGGAGCGGTGCTGCGCCCGGAAAAACGTGGAATTATACCGGGATGTCCCCACACCACACCGCTACCACCTGAAGAAAAACCCGCAAGAAACCTCGCGTCAACCCTCAGTAATCGCGCCGTTCGTACATGGCCTGGGCGATGGTGCCGGCATCCGTGAATTCCAGCTCGCCCCCCACCGGCAGACCACGGGCAATGCGCGTCACCTTGAGACCACGGGCATGCAGGGCGTCGGACAGATAATGTGCCGTGGCCTCTCCTTCATTGGTGAAATTGGTGGCCATGATGACCTCCTGCACCACACCATCACCGGCACGCTCGATCAGCCGCTCCAGATGCAGCTCCTTCGGCCCGATGCCATCCAGCGGGCTGAGTCGTCCCATCAGGACGTAATACAGGCCGTTATAGGCGTGCGTCTGCTCCATCATGTTGAGATCGACCGGCATCTCGACCACACACAAGAGCGATGGATCGCGCCGGGATGACAGGCAACGCTCGCAAACGTCCGCCTCGGTGAATGTATTGCAACGCTGGCAATGCTGCATGCGCTGTAACGCCGCATGCAGTGCATCGGCTAGTCGTTGTGCCCCCTGACGCTCCCGTTGCAGCAGGTGATAGGCCATGCGCTGTGCCGACTTGGGGCCCACCCCTGGCAGGCAACCCAATGCCCCGATCAAAGCATCCAGCGATGAAACTGCGGCTGCCATCAAAAAGGCAGCTTCATACCCGGCGGCAGTTGCAGGCCGGCCGTAAAGCCCGCCATTTTCTCCTGGGTTGCCGCTTCTGCGCGGCGCACGGCATCATTCATTGCCGCTGCCACCAGATCCTCCAGCATTTCCTTGTCATCCATCACCGAAGCATCGATCTGCACCCGCCGCACGTCGTGCTTGCAGGTCATGGTGATCCTGACCATGCCGGCACCGGATTGCCCCTCGACCTCGACAGAGCCCAGTTCTTCCTGAGCCTTCGTCATACGTTCCTGCATCTTCTGCGCCTGCTGCATCAGACCGGCCATGCCACCCTTCATCATGTTTCACTCTCCTGGTTGAATCACACACACACACGGTTATCTTGTCACATCACCACAGACAGAACGGCAGCCAGCCTTTACACCTCGCCCCTCTGCGGCTCACACACCCTCGGGATCCAGCGGCTTGATGGAAGATTCGTCGATGACGGCACCGAACAGATCGACTGTCTGCTGGACGAAAGCATCATTCCGGATCGAGGCGACTGCCTGTTCCTGGCGTTCCTGGCGTTGCTGGCGTTTGCGCTCGACCGGCGTCTCGCCGGCAGTATTGGCTAGAACGATGTTCAGCCGCAACGGACGGGCGAGATGTTGCTGCAACGCGGCTTCCAGCTTTTCCTGATTCGCCTTGTTCAACAAAGGCTTCTGGGCTGGCGGCAGACGCAAGGTGATTTCATCTGCCCCCAGGTCGAGCAATTCACAATGCTGCGCCAGACTGCGCGCGCCTCCGGCCAGCGTCAGACACTGACAAATCCCGTGCCAGTCTTCAATACCTGACGCAGGCTTTGCCGCTGCCCGGGTCATGGCGGGCTCTGCCACGGGAGTTGAGGAAACCACGGAAGCCACAGGAGCCACAGGGGCAGCTGCCTCCGGCACAGTGGCGGACATACCGGGCGGCGTTGCAGGCGCTGACGCTCCACTCCGAACGGGCTCCGGATCAGGCTGCCGGGCAACCTGCTGCGCTGCCGGTGCTGCCGCAGCAGGTGTCTGAGGCACTGCCGCCGGTATTTTTGGCCTGGCAGTAGAGGATGCTGCAGGCGCAGGTGCAGACGCAGACACCGTTCGAGGCGATGAGGCTGCCACCGCCGGCAACGATGCCGTGGCGGCGGTTTCGGGACGGAAGGCAAACAAACGCAACAGCGTCATGCAAAGTCCGGCCTGCTCATCCGGGGCCAGTGCCAAATCATTACGGCCATGAATGGTGATCTGATAGGCCAGCTGCAGAAACTCCGCATCGAAAGCGGCCGAACCGTGGGCATAAGGCTCGAGGCGTTGCCGCTCGCCGTCGTCCGCCAATGCCTGCGGTGCGAACTGCGCCAAGGCGATGCGATGGAACAGCGTCGCCAAATCCTGCAAGGCCGCTTCGGCCGACAGGCTGCGGGCATTCATCCGCTCGGCCACCGCCATCAGGGCAACCACATCACCGGCCGCCAGTGCATCAATGATGCCGTACAAATAATCATCACCGACGGCGCCGAGCATGTCGCGCACCTGTTCTTCCGCCACCTGTCCGGCACCGTGGGCGATGGCCTGATCGAGCAGGCTCAGGGCATCACGCATGCTGCCGGCCGCTGCCTTGGCCAGATGCTTGAGGGCAGCCGCCTCGCAGGGCACCTGCTCCTGTTCGAGAATGCGCGTCAAATGATTGATGATGTGTGACAGCGGCATCTGCTTGAGATTGAACTGCAAGCAGCGCGACAACACAGTGACCGGGATTTTTTGCGGATCGGTGGTGGCGAGGATGAACTTGATGTGCTCGGGTGGCTCTTCCAGCGTCTTCAGCATGGCGTTGAAGGCTGAATTGGAGAGCATGTGGACTTCGTCGATCACATACACCTTGAAACGACCGCGCGTCGGGGCATAGGTGGCGTTCTCCAGCAGCTGGCGCATTTCGTCGACCTTGGTGTTGGTCGCCGCGTCCACCTCGATCAGGTCGACAAACCGCCCGCCATCAATCTCGACACAGGCCGAACACACGCCGCACGGCCGGGCAGTAATGCCCGTCTCGCAGTTGAGTGCTTTGGCCATGATGCGTGCGATGGTGGTCTTGCCCACGCCACGGGTGCCGGTAAATAGATAGGCATGGTGCAGCCGCTGCTGCTCCAGCGCATGCGTCAGGGCACGAACCACATGCTCCTGGCCAACGAGCGTATCAAACGAACGGGGACGCCATTTGCGTGCAAGGACCTGGTAGCTCATGCAACGATCATGTCTCGGATCAGTGGAGAAGAGAATACATACCGGTTTCCCGGGAACTACCGATCAATGGACGACGGTACCGTGGCACCATGCGCCCCGAGTCTCGCGCAAGGCCCCGCGCCCGGGAAAGAACGCAGCAGGATAAAACGGAATTTGGCGAGCCTTACCCCCGGCACTTGCAGTAAACAGCTGTGGCTGCTTCCTTCCGGACCTGACCAGGTTCACCATCCTGCAATGCGGGGAGGCCCGCCGCTGCGCATTCTATCAGAGGCCCAGACAAAAAGACGGTGCGCAAAAGACGGTACGCATTTGATACTTCAATGCGTCCGGGCAGCCTCCGGAGCATGCGCCGATGTGGCAGACGAAGCGACATGTTCCACCGCTCCCAGCAGCACCTCGCCATCTGCCGGCAAGATCATGTTGCCCAGGATGCGCCAGGTTTTTTCTTCGTCTTCCAACAGCACGATCCAGTGACCGGCCGGCGGCAGACGGAAGCGCCCCACATAGTGCCCCTCCCGCAAATTCAGTACCTGGGTCTGATCCATACCAGCGCGTGTCGGGTGCGACACCGTCACCTGGATCCGGGCCGGCGGAGTGAACGTCCGATCCCGCGCCGCCAGCCGCAAGTGGATGCGATCAACCTCCAGTCCCAGTGCCGCCTGCAACCCCAGGCTACGCGCACGCTCGCTGAGCTTGAGGGTCTGGTTGATGGCCAGCCCCTTGCGGTAATAATCATTGGTCACCAGACCATCATCCGTGCGGATCGCCAGCCAGATCGTGATAAAACTGGCCACGACCACGACCAAGGGGCCTGCCATCAGCAACCAGGGGGCGCGATGGCGGTACCAGGGCAAAGGGAAACCTGTCGGGCTCGTGGCTGAAGATGCGGGGTTCATGAGAATTCCCTTCGTGAAGATCGAATGCAATGTCGAATGCAATGCCTGAAAAACTCAGGGCTTGAGGAAAGTCGCCTTTTCATGGACGGCCACAGCGGCATCATTGACGCGGGCCACATCGAACCAGATCTGCGTCTTGCCCTGTGCCAGTTCGGCCGCTGGAATACGTACTACCACCGGCACCATCAATGTTCCCGAAGGCGGTACTTCGACCAGATGATCCCCCTCAAAATCCACGCCTTCGGCACCGCGCACGGCAATCGAGAAACGGTGTGCCGCTTCGCTGACGTTGATGACCTGCAGACGGTAAAGGTTCTCGATCCGGCCATCATCGAGCTCACGCGACATGACACCCCGATCGCGGATGACATCCACCCGCAAGGGAACCCGTGTGGCAATCCCCCAGGCAGTGGCCGCCACGATCACAGCCAGAATCAGGCCATAGATCAGGGTGCGCGGCCGGACCAGGTGGCGGGAAATTTCCTTTGCTCCCCAATGACGTACCAGGGCATTTTCTGTCGAATAACGGATCAGGCCTCGCGGATAGCCCACCTTGTCCATGACCTGATCGCAAGCATCGATACAGGCCGAGCAGCCGATACACTCGTACTGCAGGCCGTCGCGGATGTCGATGCCGGTCGGACAGACCTGCACGCAGATGTTGCAATCCACGCAATCGCCCTTGCCGGCTGCCTTGTAATCCTCGTTCTTCTTGCGCGCGCCACGATTCTCGCCGCGCGCCTTGTCATAGGTTACGGTCAGCGTGTCCGGGTCGAACATGACGCTCTGGAAACGAGCATAGGGACACATAAACAGGCACACCTGCTCACGCAGGAAGCCGGCATTGCCGTAAGTTGCCAGGCCATACAGCAGCACCCAGAAAATCTCCCAGGGGCCCATGGTGAAACTCACTACCTCGGCCATCAAGGTTCGGATGGGGGTGAAGTAACCGACGAAGGTGAAGCCCGTCCACACCGAGATCAACAGGAACACACCATGTTTGAGCAACTTGATGCGCAGCTTGCGCGCGCTCATCGGTTCCTGGTCGAGTTTCTGGCGGACGTTGTAAGGACCTTCGATCTTTTCCTCGATCCACAGGAACCACTCGGTAAACAAGGTCTGTGGGCAGGCGTAACCACAGAAAAGACGCCCACCAATGGCCGTAAACAGGAACAGTCCGTAGGCCGAAATAATCAGCAGCAGCGCCAGGTAGATGACATCCTGCGGCCAGAACACCAGATCAAAAAAATAGAACTTGCGCTCGGTAAGATCACACAGAAAAGCCTGCCGACCATTCCAGGGCACCCAGCAAAGGCCATAAAAAACTGTCTGGATGGCCCAGAACATGATCCAGCGCCAGCGGGCAAAAATGCCCTTGACCGAGCGCGGATAAATCTTGCGATTGATCTTGATGAACTGCGGCTTGCCTGGTGCACTTGGTGCGCCCGGTTGTGGTGTGCTGCCCGCCGCCGGGTCAGGTTCCTGCACTGTGGTACTCATGTCGCGCAACTTTCGTCAACGTCGGGGCAACCCCGCCAGGCAACCGCCGGTTGCCACCGGAGCCACAAAAATCCTGCATCCTGCCGCACCCTCATTGCAACCGCAACGAGGGCGCCTAAACGATTACTTCGATTACTTCGATTACTTCGATTACTTGCCGTCCTTCACCGCCGGGACGGGATTGGACGCTGCCGCAGCCGCCGGGTTCCCGTGAGGATGCGACAAGCCATACACATAAGCGGCCAGCAGATGATCTTTGGCCTCACCCAGACGCTCGCGATGTGCCGGCATCTGGTTGCTGCGCCCCTTGGTGATAGTCTGAAGGAGTGTCTCTTCACTGCTGCCATAGAGCCAGACCTTGTCGGTTAGATTGGGGGCCCCCATGGCCTGATTTCCCTTGCCATCGGCACCGTGGCAGGCCACGCAAACCTTCTCGAAACGATCCTTACCCTTGGCGGCCAGAATGTCATCATGTGCCAATCCCGACAGGGATCGCACGTAATGGGCGACCTCACGCGCGCCGGAGCTACCACCAATCGCATCCGGATTGCCCCCATAGGGCGGCATCACCCCCATGCGGCCTTCCAGAATGGTGGTTTCGATCTGCTCAGGAGAACCACCATACAGCCAGTCGTCATCCGTCAGGTTGGGGAAGCCCTTGGCACCCTTGGCATCGGAGCCATGACACTGGGCGCAGTAGGTGAGGAACAAGGTGCGACCGATGGCATGTGCCTTGGGATCCTGCGACAGTTTTGCCACATCGGTCTTCAGATAGCCTTCGTAAATCGCATCGTAATGCACCTTGGCATCGGCCATTTCCTTTTCATACTGGCCATGCGATGTCCAGCCAAACACCCCGCCGTAATGCCCCAGCGCCGGATACAGCACCACATAAGCCAGGGAAAAGATAACGGTCAGGTAGAACAGCCAGCGCCACCAGTTAGGCAGTGGGTTGTCGTACTCCTCGAGTGTTTCGTCCCAGACATGGCCGGTTGTCTTGCCGACCTGCTTGGGTGCTCGATCCTGCACCCACAGAAACACACCGCAAGCAACCACGCTGACCAGCACGATCAGCGTGATGTAGAAACTCCAAAAACCCGAAAAATCCTGGTTCATGATTGCTTTCCTTGTTGATGTCCGCGCTCTGCCGGCGCTGTAACCGTTTCACCCTCATCCTCGGTAAAAGGGAGCATGGCGGCCTCGTCGAATGCGGCCTTACTGCGCCGGCTGTATGCCCAGACCACGATGCCCAGAAACACCAGCAGGGAAAGCACCGTAAACAGCGAACGCCAGTCATTGGTATCCATGCGCAACCTCCCGTCGTAATACCGCAATATTGCAATACCGCAATGTTGCAATACCGCTTATTTGCCCGGCTTGAGCGCCGTACCCAGCCCTTGCAGGTAGGCAATCACCGTATCGAGCTCAGTCTTGTCCTTCAGCGCCTCACGGGCTCCGGCAATGTCTTCATCGGTATAAGGCACGCCAACGCTGCGCAGTGCCCGCATCTTGGCCTCGATGTCCTCCGACCTGGCCGGGCGGTCGAGCCAGAAATAGGCCGGCATGTTCGATTCCGGCACGACATCGCGCGGCTGCAACAGATGACGGCGATGCCATTCGTCGGAGTAACGTCCGCCTACCCGTGCCAGATCCGGACCGGTGCGCTTGGAGCCCCACTGGAAGGGATGGTCATACACGGATTCTCCAGCGACCGAATAATGGCCATAACGCTCGGTCTCGGCACGGAAGGGGCGGATCATCTGCGAATGGCAACCATAGCAACCCTCACGGATGTAGATATCGCGTCCCGTTAATTGCAGCGCATCGTAAGGCTTGAGGCCGGCAACCGGCTCGGTGGTCGACTTGTGGAAAAACAGCGGCACGATTTCCAGCAAGCCACCAACGCTCACCACCAGCACGATCAGGACGATCATCAGGCCAACGTTCTTTTCAATGTCTTCATGTTTCAGCATGGTCTCTTCCTCATTGCTCAGGCATGGGCATGCGCCGTGGCGGGAATCACCACCGGTGCGTCGGTAGCCTTGCCGGCTGCCATCGTCATGAACATGTTCCAGGTCATCAGCACCATACCGGACAGGAAACACAGCCCGCCGGCCAGACGGATCATGTAGAACGGATAGGTGTCCTTGACCACCTCGGCAAAGGCATAGGTCAGCGTGCCATCCGGATTGGTGGCGCGCCACATCATGCCCTGCATGACCCCGGATATCCACATCGCGGAGATGTACAGCACCACACCGATGGTAGCGATCCAGAAATGAGTGTTGATGAGCTTGACGCTGTGCATCTCGGGGCGGCCATACAGGCGCGGAATCATGTAATAAAGGGCACCGATCGACACCATAGCCACCCAGCCCAGCGCACCGGAATGCACATGGCCAACCGTCCAATCGGTGTAGTGCGACAGCGCGTTCACCGTCTTGATGGCCATCATCGGCCCTTCGAAGGTGGACATGCCGTAGAACGACAGAGAGGTAACGAGAAACTTAAGGACGGGATCATCGCGCAGCTTTTCCCAGGCACCCGACAGCGTCATGATGCCGTTCATCATGCCGCCCCACGATGGTGCCAGCAGGATCAGCGAGAACACCATGCCCACCGACTGCGTCCAGTCCGGCAGCGCGGTGTAGTGCAGATGGTGCGGGCCGGCCCACATGTAGGTAAAGATCAGCGCCCAGAAATGCACCACCGAGAGGCGGTAGGAATACAGCGGGCGGTTGGCCTGCTTGGGAACGAAGTAATACATGATGCCGAGAAAACCGGCCGTCAGAAAGAAGCCAACAGCGTTGTGCCCATACCACCACTGGATCATCGCATCCTGCGCTCCGGCATAGACCGAATAGGATTTCATCGGCCAGAAGCTCACCGGAACCGAAGCACTATTGACCAGATGCAGCAAGGCAATGGCCAGGATGAAGCCGCCGTAGAACCAGTTGGCGACGTAGATGTGGGAAGTCTTGCGACGGGCGATGGTGCCGAAATAGACAACGGCATAACTGACCCAGACCAGCGTGATCAGGATGTCGATCGGCCATTCCAGTTCGGCGTATTCCTTGGCCTGGGTAAAGCCGGCCGGCAAGGTGATGGCTGCCAGCACAATCACCGCCTGCCAGCCCCAGAAGGTGAAGGCCGCCAGACGTGGGGCAAACAGGGGCGTGTGACAGGTTCGCTGAACGACGTAATACGAGGTACCGATCAGCGCACAGCCACCAAAGGCAAAGATCACCGCATTGGTATGCAGCGGTCGCAGACGGCCATAGGAAAACCACTCGACAAAATTCAGATCAGGCCAGATCAGCTGGGCGGCACAGATGACGCCAACCAGCATGCCGACGACACCCCAGATTACGGCCATCACCGTAAATTGGCGCACCACCTTGTAGTTATATGTGGCTTGCATTTGCATGACGCTCAACCTCGCAAGAAAAGTAGCAATCCCGCCATGAAGCCCGCAGCACCCAAACTCAGGAACGCCGGACAGCCCTCACCGTGAATCTGGAATTATCCCTCATTTATTACGAACAACAAATATTTCAACATGAATCTTCTGGGGCAGCCCTGGAGCCTTCTGCCGCTTTTACCCCATCCCCGGCTGCCTGTCCGGAATGTGTCGAAGCGGCATCGGCTGGCCGGTCATCATCCATCAGGATGCGATAACCTGGCCCCTCGAGATCATCGAACTGGCCATGCCTGAGCGACCACCAGAAACCGAAGCCAATCAGGAAAACCAGCACCACGGACAGGGGAATCAACAGAAACAGGATGTCCATCCGTTCTCACTCCTCACTCCGTTCCACGAAACCGCCCGGCAGACTGCAGGCGCAAGGCATTGAGCACGACCAGCAGCGAGCTGGAGGACATGCCGATGCCCGCCATCCAGGGGGTAACAAAGCCCAGCATCGCCAGCGGAATGGCCGACAGATTGTAAAAAAATGCCCACCAGAGATTCTGCCGGATGATACGCAAGGTGCGCCGGGCAAAGCGCACGGCCGTGGCCAGAGCCCGGATGTCTGCCCCCAGCAGAACGATATCCGCTGATTTCTGCGCCAGATCCGCCGCCCCGCCGACTGCCACCGAAACCTGCGCCCGCGCCAGTACCGGCGCGTCATTGACACCATCCCCCACCATGGCGACGACCTGCCCCGCCGCCTGCCATTGTTCGAGACAGTCATGTTTTTCTTCCGGCGACAAGCCACCGCGTGCCTCAGCGATGCCCAGCCGCCCAGCCACCGCTACCACCGTTTCGGCGGCGTCCCCGCTGAGCATCGACACCCGTATCCCCAGAGCCCGCAACTCTGCCAGCAGTGCCGGTGTTTCCGCACGCACCTGATCGGCCAGATGAAACAGCCCCAGCCAGCCCTGCTCATCACCCAAGGCAATGACGCTGCCGGCCTCCTGCAATGCTGCCGCCCGCCAGCACCCAGCCAACGGCGGCAACTCCTGCCCATGCAGGGCCGCAACAAACGGCAGCGTTCCCACCCGCAAACATCGTCCCGACAGACGCGCCTCGATACCCTGCCCGGTTACTGCCTTCACCATCTCCAGCGTCTCCGGCAAGGCCGTCGATGACCCGCCACCCTCCTCTGCCGCCCGACACAGGGCGCGCCCCATGGGATGCTCCGATGCCTGCTCCAGCGTTGCCGCCAGATGCAACAGCTCTGGTTCTGCCGGCGTTCCCAGAGGCAACACCGCCACCAGCGCCAATCGTCCTTCCGTCAAAGTGCCCGTCTTGTCGAATACAAAATGATCGACCCGCGCCAGCGTCTCGATGGCATGGCCGCGCGTCACCAACACGCCCAAACGGGAGAGCGTGCCAATGGCGACACTCATGGCCGCCGGCGTTGCCAACGACAAGGCACAGGGACAACTGACCACCAGCACGGCAACGAACACCCACAACATCCTGGCCGGATCGACGAAATACCAGGCCAGCGCCGTTACAACCGCCAGCACGATCAGCACACGGACAAAATGGGCGGCAATCCGGTCGGCCAGAGCCAGCAGTTGCGGCTTTTCCGTCGCCGCCCGCTCGACTAGCTGCTGGATGGTCGCCAGCCGCGTCTGCTGGCCGACCTGCTCCACCCGCACCACCAGCGGGCTGCCGACATTCAGGCTGCCCCCGGTCACGGTATCGCCCACCGTCTTGGGACAAGGCCGGCTCTCCCCCGTCAGCAGCGACTCATCCGCCGCACTCTCACCTTGCACCACCCGGCCATCCACCGGCAGGGTTTCTCCGGGGCGCACCAACACCAGATCACCGGCAGCCAGTTGTGCCACTGCAACCCGCTCATCGTTCAAGGATGGAAACGCCGTCAGCCGCGAAGCAAACAACGGCAAGGCGCGGGTACGTTCCTCGACCCCGCGCAAGGCACGCTGCCGCGCCATCAGCTCGAAATAACGCCCCAGCAGCAGGAAAAAGACAAACATCGTCACCGAGTCGAAATACACCTCGCCCGCCGCCGTCAGCGTCGCCCAGCAGCTTGCCGCAAAGGCCGCACCAATCCCCAACGCTACCGGCACATCCATACCCAGCCGCCGCTGCCCCAGATCGCGCCAGGCACTACGAAAAAACGGTGCTGCGGAATAACCCATAACCGGCAAAGTCAGCACCAGACTGGCCCAGCGCATCAGCTGCTCGATATCCGGTGTCATCTCGCCAGCCCCGGCCAAATAAACCGGAACGGCGTACATCATCACCTGCATCATGCCAAAGCCAGCCACGAACAGACGCCACAAGGCCGTCCTGCGTTCCTTGCCGGCCAGCTGGTCGAGCACGGCCGGATCGTAAGGATGGGCACGATAGCCGATGGCCGCGATGGCCGCGATGAGGCGCGACAACCGCGTCTCGCGCTCATCCCAGCACAGCCGGGCACGGCGCGTAGCGTAATTGATCTCGACCCGGATCACTCCAGGCTGACGGGCCAGATGGGTTTCGTTCAGCCAGACGCAGGCTGCACAGGTAATGCCTTCAAGAATCAGCGACACTTCGCGTGCCTGCCCGGAGACCTGACCATCGCTACCGGTCATCGGCCGCACCCATTCCTTCTGCACCTCCGGCAGATCGAACAACCCCAGATCGCGCAAGGCCTCGGGCATGGCCTCGCGCCCCCCCAGGTTCTCCGGCAAGGCATCACGGTGGCGGTAATAGTCGGCCAGCCCATTGCCCACGATGGCCTGCGCCACCGCCTGGCAACCGGCGCAGCACATCGCCCGCACCTGCCCTTCGATGGCTACCGTCAGCACCACCCCCGGCGGAACCGGCAAGCCGCAGTGGTAACAGCCATCACCATGCTGGCCGTCCCTTTCCTGAGGCATCCCCTCCGGCGGATCCTGCAAGGCCACGTTACTTACCCTCAGCCTGCTGCCGGGCATGCATTGCCAGGATGCCCCGCGCACCTGCCTCGCACAAATCCAGCACCTGCTCGAAGCCTGCCACGCCACCGTAATAGGGATCCGGCACCTCCTCCAGCCCGCCCTGCGGGGCAAAGGACAAGAACAGACGCAGCTTGTCCTGCCAGGCCGGATCAGGACACAAACGTTGCAAACCGGCCAGATTGTCGTGATCCATGGCCAGCAACCAGTCGAACCGCTGGAAATCCGTGACGTTCACCTGCCGGGCACGCAACGACGACAGATCGTAACCCCGCTGCAACGCCGCCTGCTGGCTACGTCGATCCGGTGCCTGACCAGCATGGGTGGCCAGCATCCCGGCCGAGTCAATGAAGAAATGCGACTCATGCCCCGCCTGCCGCACCAAGGCACGCAACACCCCTTCCGCCGTCGGCGAACGGCAGATATTCCCCAGGCACACCATCAGAATCCGCACGCCCCTCCTCCCGTCTTGCCGAGTTACCCCGCTGCTGCACCCACCAGGGTGCAGGATCATCAGTCAAGGTGCTGCACGGCCCATTGCTGCCAGCGCCAGGTATCGCGGCACATATCCTCGATACCCAGCGTGGCTGACCAATTCAGCGCCTGCCGGGCATATTCTGGATCGGCATAACATTGCGCCACATCACCTGGACGACGCTCGACCAGACGGTAAGGGATGCCGCACGCACTCGCCTCGGCAAAGGCACGCAGCATTTCCAGCACACTGTAACCACGCCCGGTGCCCAGATTCACCACCAGAGGCGGCTGTGCCTGCTGCAATGCCGTCAGTGCCGCCAGATGGCCGCGTGCCAGATCGACAACATGGATGTAGTCACGCACCCCGGTACCATCCGGCGTGGGGTAATCCGAACCATACACCGACAACTGTGCCAGCCGGCCGGCCGCCACCTGGGCAATGTAGGGAACGAGATTGTTCGGGATGCCGGCCGGATCCTCACCGATCATGCCCGATTCATGGGCGCCAACCGGATTGAAATAGCGCAGCAACGCCAGCCGCCAGGAGGCATCCGAGCGATACAGATCCTGTAGCATTTCTTCGATCATCAGCTTGCTGCGGCCGTAGGCATTGGTCGCCGACAGCGGAAAATCCTCACGGATCGGCACCAGGTGCGGATCACCATAGACCGTCGCCGACGATGAAAAGACCAGGGTTTTCACCCCCGCTTCGGCCATGCACTCGAACAGGATCAGGCTGCCCGCCACATTGTTGTCGTAATAGCGCAGCGGCTGCGTCACGGATTCGCCCACCGCCTTCAGGCCGGCAAAATGGATCACGGCCGAAATCTCATGCTCGGCGAACAGGTCGCGCAAGGCCGCACGATTGCGGATATCCGCCTGAACGAACAAAGGCCTGCGCCCGGCGATACGCCCGATGCGATCGATCACCGAAGCCTTGCTGTTGCACAGGTTATCGACCACCAGCACGTCCTGCCCGGCAGCCAGCAGTTCAACTACTGTGTGCGAGCCGATATACCCCGCACCCCCTGTCACCAGTATCATCGCCACCCCAAGGAGAAAAATACACACAACATGTACCCACGAGCCGGGCTTGCCGGCATGGGCTGCACTGTGTGCTGCCACGCCATGTCCATACTGGTGCCCAGGAGAGGACTCGAACCTCCACGCCTTACGACGGCAGGACCTAAACCTGCTGCGTCTACCAATTTCGCCACCTGGGCCGCACCGCCTGTGCCCTTCATGCTGCCGGCACCGCTCGAAGCGGCAGGCATTCTAACGGAATCGGCTCTATACTGGCGCACTGCCTCATGAATCCCACGAATCCCACGAATCCTACAGACACAGCCCGGACGCATGTCGGCCATCGCCACGACCTCCGACGACTGTCAGCAAGCGCTGCAGCACTACGAAAACTTCCCCGTCGCCTCTCTCCTGCTGCCGCGCCCCCTGCGTGCTGCCGTGAAGGTGCTGTACCGCTTCGCCCGCAGTGCCGATGACATCGCCGACGAAGGCAACCTGCCCGCAGCAGAGCGCCTGCGCCAGCTCGACAACTACGCCGAACAGCTTTCCCTGATCGAAGCCGGCTGCCCCAGCCGGCAGCCCCTGTTCCAGCAGCTGGCCATCGTCGTGCAGCAGCACCACCTGTCCTGCTCCTTGCTGCACGACCTGCTCGATGCCTTCCGCCAGGATGTCCTGCAACAGCGTTACACCAGCCACATTGAGCTGCGTGACTACTGCCGCCGCTCAGCCAATCCGGTCGGTCGCCTGCTGCTGCAACTGTTCAACAGCACAACACCCCGCCACTTCGCGCCCCATCACTTTGAATGGTCCGACGCCATCTGCACCAGCCTGCAACTCATCAACCATTGGCAGGATGTCGCCATCGACATGGCCAAACAACCGTCCCGCCTCTACCTGCCCCGGCAAGAACTCGAACGTCACGGCGTAAGTGAAGCGCAAATCGCCGCCGGCATCTGTGACGACCGCTGGCGCACCCTGATGCGCGACGAAGTCGACCGGGCTCGCACGCTGATGCTGTCCGGAGCCCCGCTGGGACGCGCCCTGCCTGGCCGCATCGGTCTGGAGCTGCGTCTCATCATCCAGGGCGGACTGCGTATCCTGGAAAAAATCGAAGCCGTCGATTACGACATATTCAGGCGACGTCCGACCGTACAGCGCCATGACCTCCCCGTGCTGCTGTGGCGTGCCCTGACAATGCGAGCCAACGATGTCGCCTGAAGCCGCCCGCCAATACTGCCGGCAAAAAGTAGCTGCCAGCCACTCCAGCTTTACCGTCAGTTTCCGCTTCCTCGAAGCGCAGCGGCGCGACGCCATCACCGCCTTCTACGCCTTCTGCCGCGAAGTCGATGACGTGGTTGATGAAACACCTGACCCGCACACCGCCCGCCGCCAGCTAGATGACTGGCGCAGCGAAATCGATGCGCTCTACGCCGGCCGTCCCAGCCACCCGGTGACCCTGGCCCTGGCCGCATCGCTCCCGCACTTCAACCTGCCGCAGCAATACTTCCAGGAAATCATCGACGGCATGCAGATGGATCTCGAACAGAACCGTTATGCCAGCTTCAAGGAACTTCACCTCTACTGCTACCGTGTCGCCAGCGTCGTTGGCCTGGTTGCCGCCGAAATCTTCGGCTACCAGGATCGTCGCACCCTCAAATACGCCCACGACCTGGGCCTGGCCTTCCAGCTCACCAACATCCTCCGTGATGTCGGCGAAGACGCACGGCGCGGCCGCATCTACCTGCCCACAGCGGAACTGGAACAGTTCCAGGTCACGCAAGACGATCTGCTGGCCGCCCACTACACTGACAATTTTCGCCGCCTGATGCAATTCCAGGCAGAACGTGCCGAACAAACCTACCAGCGTGCCCTTGCCCAGCTCCCCGCCTGTGACCGCAATCGCCAGCGGCCAGGACTCATCATGGCGCGCATCTACCACCAGCTGCTCAAAAAAATCCGCCGCCACGACTATCAGGTGCTGGATCGCCGCATCGCCCTGACCTCCTTCGGCAAACTGTGGCTGGTCGGCCTGTCGCTGCTGGAACGCCCCATGCCATGAGCGAACAAGGATCGGTTGCCATCATCGGTGGTGGCTATGCCGGCATGGCCGCAGCCGCCGAGCTTGCCGCACGTCATCAACCGCTGACCATCTTTGAAGCCTCGCGCGTACTGGGCGGGCGGGCCCGTGCCGTGGCCAGCCAGGGCGACTCCGGCAATTTCACCCTCGACAATGGGCAGCACATCCTGATCGGTGCCTATCACGAAACCCTGCGCCTGATGAGGCTGGTGGGCGCCTCTCCGGAACATCTGCTGTTGCGCCAGAATCTGCATCTGGAATTTCCGGGAGCGTTGCGCCTCCACGCCCCACGACTGCCGGCTCCGCTGCACCTGCTGTGCGCCCTGCTCGCCGCCCGTGGCCTGAGCATCAGCGAAAAACTGGCCGCCCTGCGCTTCATGCAAGGCATGCAGGCACGGAAATTTCAGCTACCGCAAGACATGACCGTCCAGGCCTTGCTCGATGATGAGCAACAGCCCGCGCAGCTCTGCCACTACCTTTGGAACCCCCTCTGCATTGCCGCCCTCAACACCCCGGCAGAGCTCGCCTCCGCCCAGGTCTTCCTCAATGTCCTGCGCGACACCCTGGCCGCCGGCCGCAGCGCCAGCGACCTCCTGCTGCCCCGCGTCGACCTGGGCCGCCTGTTTCCGGATGCTGCTGCCCGCTTCATGCTTGAGCGCAGCCAGAATCCTGCCGCCCTCCGCACCGCCTGCCCGGTTCGTCGTATCGACTTCCATCCCGACGGCTCCGCTGACTCCGACAACCCACACAACCCACACTACACGCTACACGGTACCCATGGCGTACTCGGCCATTACGACCAGATCATCCTGGCCGTCGCCCCGCAGCACCTGACACGACTATTGCCCGATCATCCCGGGCTGACCTCCTTGCGCACCATGCTGTCCCGTTTCCAGTATCAACCCATCCTCACCGGCTACCTCGCCTACCCGCCAGAAGTACGCCTCAGCCAGCCCATGCTGGGACAAGCCACGGGGCTCATCCAGTGGCTGTTCGATCGTGGCCAGCTCGATAGTCAGCACGGCTTGCTGGCCGCCGTGACCAGTGCCGCCGGCCACCATCTGGCCCACGATCACCACCATCTGGCCACCCGTATCCACGAAGAAATCGCCGCCCTCATTCCGGCGCTCCCCTCCCCGCTCTGGACGCGGATCATCACCGAAAAACGCGCCACCTGGTCTTGCACCCCGGGGCTGGAACGCCCGACCACCCGCACCGCCCTGCCCGGCCTGCTGCTGGCCGGAGACTACGTGGCCAGCGATTACCCGGCCACCCTGGAAAGCGCCATTCGCAGCGGTGTAGCCGCCGCCGCCCTGGCTTCCCGCACACCAAGCGGCACCGCCTGACTGGTGCAGTACCGCAGTACAATACCCGCCCCTGTTGATCCGGCCAGATGAAGACTGAAATCCCGTTCAGGACGACTCTGAGAACCGCGCCAGATCGGTCATCCCCCACGGAGACATCCTCATGAAGCCCATTCTCGAATACACAATCCATACGATACCTGCGCTGCGCACAGTACAAAAGACCTGCCTGTGGGCTGTGGCTACCCTGCTGATGCCGCTGACCACGGCTCACGCCGCCCCGGGAAGCTATTGGGAAATCACCACCAAAATGGACATGCCCGGCATGCCCATCGCCATGCCCGCCATGACGATCAAAACCTGCGTACCCAATGGTGGCGAGAAAAACCCCCAGTACCTGCAAAAGAAGGATGACAAGTGCAAAATGACCGACATCCGGACAACCGGTAACAAGGTCAGCTGGAAGGCCACCTGTACCGAAAACGGTGAAACCATGACCGGCACCGGAGAAGTCAGCCACGAACGCGACAGCTTCCGGGGCAACATGCACATGCAAGGCAAATCGCACGGCCAGGCCATCAACATGACCCAGACCTACAGCGGCAAGAAAATCGGTGGTACCTGTGACAGCGAAGAGCAGTTGCGCGAGCTCAAGAAAATTGCCGACAACGCCTGCGACTCCTCACGTTTCACGACCAATGACTGGATTACACGCGCTAGCCTGTACCTGGGCAATAGCAGCTGTCCCGGTAAAAAAGAACCTTTGTGTGCAGCAGTACGCAGGGACGCCGCGCGGGATACCGGGGTGTACCAGATGCTGATCGAAACCGAAAAATCCAACAACGCCCTGATCACCAGCAACTGCAACCTCAATCTCGAAGCCCTGCGTGTCTCCGTCTGCAAAGCCAACCGGGAAGGAAATTACAGCTTCCTGAAGGCCAACTGTCCGACAGAAGCCAAGGAATACCGTGAAATGGCGCGCAAGAAAAACTGCGAGGGACGCAGTTACACCGCACGCAATGCCGCAGGCTGTCAGGGTGGAAACGATGATGCGGTGGATACCATGGCCGTCGAAACCTCGCGTGCCACTACCCGCCCAGCCCCCGCCGCCAGCACACCCCATGACGGCGACCAGAAAGATCCCGGCACTGGCAGCGCCAATACCGACGCCATAATCGAAGGTGCCAAAAAACTGAAAGGGCTGTTCGGCTTTTGAAGCCTTCCCGTCCCGACCGGCAAGATGGTGCAGGCTCTTCGCCTGCCCCGCAACACCCGTGTATCCAGTGGTGCAGGCAACGGCGACGCTGGGCAGCACTGTCTGTCCTGTCCCTTCTGCTCATACATCTCGCACCTGCCGTAGCCCGCCCCACGGACCCATTCCCGCAGGTTGCCTCAGCCTATGTCGTCCACACCCTGACGACGAATGATCAGAGCCAAGATCAGGGACACAATCAAGCCATGCCCTTGTGGTCTCACCAGGCCACGCGCCGTCTGCCACCGGCCAGCCTTACTAAGCTGATGACCGCCCTGCTGCTGACGGATGAAAATTCCTCACAAGCTACCACGATCATTACCATAAGCCCCCGCGCCCGCCGTGCCACCGGCAGCAGGCTGGGTGTCTATGCCGGGGAGCGTTTCCATTTTGACGACCTGCTTGCTGCAACCCTGCTGGCATCTGCCAACGATGCCTGCCTGGCCTTGGCCGAGCATGTCGCCGGCACGGAAGCACAGTTCGTCGCACGCATGAATCAGCGTGCTGACGAACTCGGCCTGAAGGATACACACTACAGTAACGCCTGCGGTCACGATGCTGTCGACCACTACAGCAGTGCCGCCGATCTGGCCCGCCTGGCCGCACTCACCCTGGAACGTCCACAGATTACCCGCATCGTTGCCCGCAGCCATCAAAACATCACCACCCTCGATGGCAAACGACGTTACACACTCACCAACAAAAACCTCCTGATCGGCCGCTACCCGGGCGCACTCGGTCTGAAAACGGGCTATACCCCAACTGCTGGCAAATGTCTGGTGGCCTACGCCCAGAGGCGCCAGCAACGCGTCCTGCTGGTACTGCTCAACGCTCCAAACCGCTGGTGGGATGCTACCGACATCCTCGATCTGGCCTTCACACAAATGGCAAAGTGAACAGCGCGTCTCCGGCCAACAGCCTCACCAACGGTATAACAAAGCCAGCACTACTGCTGTCTGCCGCCATACTTCTGGCCTATGCCCTCATCCTGAAGTCAGGCAGTTTCCAATTCGATGATTACAACGTCATCGTCTTCAACCCACAAATACACAGCCTGACAGCCTGGTATCACGAACTCGGCCACGGCATCCGCCCCCTGCTGAAACTCAGCTACACCCTCGACTGGTTGCGTGGCGAAGGCCAGCCCTTCCCCTTTCATTGCACCAATCTCGCCATACATGCAGGCAACGGGCTGCTGGTCTTCCTGCTATCCCGGCACTATGCCAGACGCTACGCCCGGCAGCATCCAGCATGGCAAAACCAGACAGAAAATATCGCACTATTTACTGCCCTGCTCTTCGTCCTGCACCCCATCCAGACCGAAGCCGTCAGCTATGTCTGCGGCCGTTCCTCCTCATTGATGGCTCTGTTCTACCTGCTGGCTCTGCTGATTCATGTCACCTTCAGCCCACGCCTCACCACCCGCAGCAATCCATGGCCTGGCCTGCTCACCGCCACCTGCTTTCTGCTCGCTCTGGCCGTCAAGGAAACGGCCATCACCTTACCCTTCGCCCTCCTGCTCCACGACCGGCTGCACGGCCTCCGGCTATCCCAGGCACTGCGCCGGCAGTGGCCCAATGCTCTGCTGCTCGTTCTCGTCAGCCTGTATTTCCTCAACCAGCCCGACTACGCTGCCCATCTCGAACGCAGCGCACACTTCAACACTTACCGTGGCAATCTGGCCAATGCCAGCCTCGGCACACTCTGGCTGCTGCGCCAATGGTTCGCCCCCCTCTGGCTTAACATCGATCCCGATCTGTCTGTACGCCACTACCTCGACATGACCAGCGGGCTGGCGCTGGCAGCACTCTGCACACTGGTAGCCATCGCCCTCCGCCTGCGCCACAGCCGGCCATGGTGGCTCTTTGCCATCACATGGCTGCTACTGCATCTGCTGCCCCTCTACATCATCCTGCCCCGTCTCGACATCGCCAATGAGCGTCAGATGCTGCTGGCTGGCTGGCCACTGGCCCTGTGCCTCGTCAGCGAAATCACGCGATCCCTGCCCGCCACCATTGCCCGACGAACACTTGCCATGCTGCTACTGTCCTGTCTGCTGCTGACCATGGTACGCAATACCGACTACCGCAGCGAAATCACCCTCTGGCAAGCCACTGCCCAGGTTTCACCCAACAAATCCCGCGTCCACAACAACCTCGGCTACGCCCATGCCCAGGCCGGCCAGACCCAGGCAGCCCGTGCCGCCTATCAGCGCGCCCTGGCCCTGGAACCAGGCAATCTACAGGCACGCAACAACCTGCAACAACTGGAAGATACTCGCAATGCCCTGCCAGAAACGCCATGATCCATCTTCTCAAGCCATGCCAAAATCATGGCTGTCGTATTGATGTGGCGACAATCCGTCCTAACGATCATTGCGACAGGCGCCACCCCTGATGATGAAAGAGAATTCGGGGTGGAAGGTGGCGGGAAGAGGTCGCGCAAATTTTTGGTGGCTTGCCCCCGCAACCTAACGTGACCCGCCGAACTG
>JAGOSV010000095.1 GCA_018062105.1 Sterolibacterium sp.
GTCTGGGCGGCCTCGGCCGGGGAAATTTCAATGCGGGCAAGACGCGCAATGCGTGCCACCTGGTCAGGATTCAAGGACATGCGGACGTGGAAAGAACTTAATTTACCAAGCCCGATAGGGTATCATAAGCGGCTTTAGCGACGAAGCCCTTTTGCACGAACAGCGTCCCGGTGCCTGCCCCGGCGCCTATTCGCGCCTCGGGTGTCGACCACCGGGCGGTAGCCGTTGGGCCAGCCCGGGCATTTATCTCTGATCGGATGCTTCGATGTTCAATTTCCTACGTTCCTATTTTTCAAATGACCTGGCCATCGACCTGGGTACGGCCAACACCCTGATCTATGTGCGCGGCCAGGGCATCGTGCTGAATGAGCCGTCGGTGGTAGCGATCCGCACCGAAGGTGGCCCCAGCGCCAAAAAAACCATCCAGGCCGTCGGCATGTCCGCCAAACAGATGCTCGGCCGCACCCCAGGCAACATCACCGCCATCCGGCCGATGAAAGACGGCGTCATCGCCGACTTCACCGTCACCGAACAGATGCTGAAGCAGTTCATCAAGAAGGTGCACGACTCGCGGATGTTCTCTCCCTCGCCACGTATCATCATCTGCGTGCCCTGTGGTTCCACCCAGGTGGAACGCCGCGCCATCCGTGAATCAGCCCTCGGGGCTGGCGCCAGCCAGGTCTATCTGATCGAAGAACCCATGGCCGCCGCCATCGGTGCCGGCATGCCCGTCTCGGATGCTACCGGCTCGATGGTGGTCGACATCGGCGGCGGCACCACTGAAGTCGGTGTCATCTCACTGGGCGGCATGGTCTATGCCGGCAGCGTGCGTGTCGGCGGCGACCGCTTTGACGATGCCATCATCAATTACATCCGCCGCAATTACGGCATGCTGATCGGCGAAACCACCGCCGAAGCCATCAAGAAGGAAATCGGCTCCGCCTTCCCCGGCTCTGAAGTCAAGGAAATGGAAGTCAAGGGGCGCAACCTGGCCGAAGGCATCCCGCGCAGCTTCACCATCTCTTCGAACGAAATCCTCGAAGCGCTGACCGAACCGCTCAATGCCATCGTCTCCGCCGTCAAATCCGCCCTCGAACAAACGCCGCCAGAACTCAGCGCCGACATCGCCGAACGCGGCATGGTGCTGACCGGCGGTGGCGCACTGCTGCGCGACATCGATCGGCTGCTGATGGAAGAAACCGCGCTGCCGGTGGTTGTCGCCGACGATCCGCTGACCTGCGTGGTGCGTGGCTCCGGCCTGGCCCTGGAGAAGATGGATCATCTGGGCAGCATATTTGCCAATGAGTGAGGCGTAAGGGACTGCAACATCAACGTCGTTCCTGCCTCCACACCCCGTCCCTCAAGACCCCAGGGAATCCCGATGGACTCCCTTACCCTGCATCACATCAATGGCCGTCGTTGACCAACCGCCACCGCCATTCTTCAACCGTGGCCCAGCGCCCCTGGTGCGGCTGGCGTTCTACCTCAGCCTTGCGCTGCTGTTGCTGGTCGTCGATCTGCGCTACCACATGCTCGAATGGGTACGCCAGGGAATCGGTGTGGCCGCCTATCCACTGCAACTGCTGGCCTATGCCCCGGTGGAAGGCATCGAACAGGGCGGCGGCTACCTGACCAGCGTCATCAAGCTGCAACAGGAAAACAACCGCCTGCGCCAGCAACAGCTCGGCACGGCCAATCTGCTGCTGCGCCAGGAACATCTGGAGCTGGAGAACCAGCGTCTGCGGGCCCTGCTCGACATGAAGCAGCGCCAGCCCGTCAGCGGCCAGATCGCCGAAATCCTCTACGCCGCCCGTGATCCTTTCTCGCGCCGCGTCATCATCAACCGGGGGCAGCAACAGGGCATCACCGCTGGCCAGGTCGTCGTCGATGAACGGGGCGTCATCGGCCAGATCACCCGTGTCTACCCGATGCTCTCCGAAGTCACCCTGATTACCGACAAGGATCAGGCGGTTCCCGTCCAGATCATGCGCAATGGTCTGCGCGCCGTGCTGTTTGGCACGGGCGACGGCAATCTCGAACTGCGTTTCCTCGCCGCCAATGCCGACGTCAAGGAAGGCGATGAACTGGTCACCTCCGGTCTGGATGATCTCTACCTGCCCGGGCTGCCGGTTGCCAAAGTGCGCCAGGTCAGCCGCGACAACACCTATGCCTTCGCCAACATCCGCTGCGAACCCGTTGCCGGTGTTGAACGTCATGGCATGGTGCTGATCCTCGGTCGTCGCGAAATACCGCCGCCCCCTCCGGTCGAGCCGGCAGAAAACGATCGGGACAAATCCACAAAACGCAGCCCGGCACGCAAGGGAACGAACGGATGATCCAGCCGACCCATTCCTCCAACCGCATCCTGCGCCCCGCCAGAAACTGGTTCATCATCACCACCCTGTTGCTGGCCCTGGTGGCCAACATGCTGCCCGTTGGCCGCCTGCCCGCATTCCCGGACTGCGTCGCCCTGATTCTCGCCTTCTGGTGCGTGCGCGAGCCGCTCAAGGTCGGCATGGGGGCGGCCTTCCTGCTCGGGCTGGCCATGGACATCACCGATGCCAGCGTCGTTGGCCAGCATTCCCTGGCCTATGTTCTGCTGGCCTATGCCGCCAACAACCTGTCGCGACGCATCCTCTGGTTTTCGCTGGGCAAACAGGCCCTGCACCTGCTGCCGCTGCTGTTGCTCACCCAGCTGGCCATGATGGTCATCCGCCTCATCGGTGGTGCAGAATTCCCTGGCCTGGCCTATTTCTCCGGCAGCTTCATCGCCACCCTGCTCTGGTATCCGCTGACCTATCTGCTGCTGCTGCCGCAATACCAGCCCCAGGACAAGGACGAAAATCGGCCAATATGAGGCCCGTGCCCTGATCATCCGACCGCCGTGGAATTCAAAAACCCCGAACAGGAAATCCGCCGCTACCGGCAACGGCTGATCGTTGCCCTCAGCCTCGTGCTGCTGGCATTCTGCCTGCTGTTTGCACGCTTTTTCTGGTTGCAGGTGATGCAACACAGCTACTACCAGACCCGCGCCGAAGATAACCGCATTTCCCTGGTGCCCATCCTGCCCAACCGTGGCCTGATCGTGGATCGCAATGGCGTTCTCCTGGCCCGCAACTACTCGGCCTACACGCTGGAAATCACCCCCTCGCGCAGCGGCAACCTGGAAGACACCATCGATCGCCTGGCGCAGATCATCGACATCAAGGCCAAGGATCGCAAACGCTTCCAGAAACTACTGGAAGAAAGCCGCAACTTCGAATCCCTGCCGATCCGCACCCGTCTGACGGACGAAGAAGTCGCCCGCTTCATCGCCCACCGCTTCCGCTTTCCCGGTGTCGACATCAAGGCCCGCCTGTTCCGTCAGTATCCACTCGAAAGCTCCGCCTCCCACCTGCTGGGCTACATCGGCCGCATCAATGCCCGCGACCTCGAACGCATCGAAGATCAGGAACAGGAAGACAACTACCGTGGCACCGACCACATCGGCAAGATCGGCCTGGAACAGCATTACGAATTCGCGCTGCACGGCCAGACCGGCTTCGACCAGGTGGAAGTCGATGCCGGTGGCCGCGCCGTGCGTGTGTTGTCGCGTAATCCACCCGTTGCCGGCAGCAACCTGACCCTGACCATAGACACCAAGCTGCAGGCCGTGGCCGAGCAAGCCTTCGGCGACCGGCGCGGCGCACTGGTGGCCATCGAACCCACCACCGGCGGCGTGCTGGCCCTGGTGTCCATGCCCGGCTTCGATCCCAACCTGTTCGTCGACGGCATCGACCCGCAAAGCTGGGACGAGCTCAACAACTCACCCGACCGGCCGATGGTCAACCGCGCCCTCAACGGTGCCTACCCCCCGGGCTCGACCTTCAAGCCCTTCATGGCCCTGGCTGCGCTGGAACTGGGCAAACGCACGCCGGGCCAGACCATTGCCGATCCGGGCTTCTTCAACTTCGGCGGCCACCAGTTCCGCGATGACAAAAAAGGCGGCCACGGCACAGTGGACATGTACAAATCCATCGTCGCCTCCTGCGACACCTATTACTACCAGCTAGCCAACGACCTGGGCATCGACAACATCGCCAACTTCATGGCACCGTTCGGCTTCGGCAGCAAGACCGGCATCGACATCGAAGGCGAATCCACCGGCGTGCTGCCCTCGCCGGCCTGGAAGAAAAAACGTTTCCGCAAACCGGAACAGCAGCGCTGGTATGCCGGCGAAACCATCAGCATCGGCATCGGCCAGGGCTACAACACCTACACCCCGATCCAACTGGCCCAGGCGGTAGCGACCCTGGCCAACAACGGCGTGATGTACCGTCCTCATCTGGTCAAATATCTCACCGACGGCAAGACCGGCAACAGCACACCCGTCGAACCCTTCCCGCTGCGCCGCATCCCGCTGCGTCAGGCCAACATCGACGAAATCAAACGCGCCATGATCGGCGTGAATCGTGAAGGGACAGCGGCACGCGCCTTCGCCGGTGCGGAATATGTCTCCGCCGGCAAGACCGGCACTGCCCAGGTCTTCAGCCTGAAAGGGGAGAAATATGTCGAAGGCAAAATCCATGAACGGCTGCGTGACCACGCCCTGTTCATTGCCTTCGCCCCGGCCGACCAGCCCAAAATCGCCCTGGCCGTGCTGGTAGAAAATGGCGGCTTCGGTGCCCAGGCCGCCGCCCCGATAGCCCGACAGGTTCTGGATTACTACCTGCTCGGCAAGCTACCAAAAGGGCCTGCGTCTAGCCAGGAAGACACTCCCACTGCAGATACCCCGGCGACCGACACTGCATCCAATACCGTTGATACCACGGAACCATCGACGCCACTGATACCATTGCAGAACCCGGAGAAGACTGAATGACGCCCATCCAGCCCAGGCTACTCTGGCGCAAGCTCGTCGATCCCATCGACCCGCCGTTAATGTTATTTACCGGACTATTGCTGGCCTACGCCCTTATCGTCATCAGTAGTGCCTCGCAGGAACGTATCAGCGCCCAGCTGCTCAATATGGCCGTTGCCCTGCTGGTCATGCGCATCGGTGCAGAGTTTCCACCACAAAAACTGCTGCGCTTTGCCCTGCCCCTTTTTCTCATTGGCGTTCTGCTGCTGCTGGCCGTAGCACTGATTGGCGATGTCTCCAAAGGTGCCCGGCGCTGGCTCAACCTCGGCTTCATGCGCATTCAGCCCTCAGAGCTGATGAAGATTGCCATGCCGCTGATGCTGGCCTGGTACTTCCAGCGGCACGAAGCCTTCCTGCGCCTGCGGGATTACGTAATGGCCACATTGCTGTTGCTCATCCCGGTCATCCTGATCGCCCGCCAGCCTGATCTGGGCACCGCCATCCTGGTCTTTGCTGCCGGCTTCTATGTCATCTTCTTTGCCGGCCTGCCATGGTGGATCATCGGTGGTCTGCTAGCCAGCGCTGTTGCTGCCGCCCCACTGGTATGGACGCACGTCCTGCACGACTACCAGCGTCATCGGGTCATGACCCTGTTCAACCCCGAGGCCGACCCCCTCGGCAAGGGCTTTCATATCATCCAGTCGACCATCGCCATCGGCTCCGGTGGCATCTTCGGCAAGGGCTGGGGGCAAGGCACCCAGGCCCAGCTCGAATTCCTCCCCGAGCGCCACACCGACTTCATCTTCGCCGTGCTCTCCGAAGAACTCGGCCTGATTGGCAATACCCTGCTGTTGCTGCTCTACCTTCTGCTGATCGGTCGCTGCATGATGATCGCCGCCAATGCTCCGACTCTTTTCACCCGCCTGCTGGCCGGCAGCCTGACCATGATTATCTTCACCTATGCCTTCGTGAACATGGGCATGGTCAGCGGCATCCTGCCCGTCGTCGGAGTTCCTCTGCCCCTGGTCAGCTACGGCGGCACCGCCCTGGTGACGCTTTCCTTCGGCATTGGCATCATGATGAGCATTCAGAAACACCGCATGTTGGTGCAGAAATGAGACCTCTCCCCCCAACCCCCTCTCAAGAGGGGGAGCCCGCTTGTTCGCTGCGCTCGCCTGTTACGGGGCGCGTCGCAGAACCATCCGTGCGGGTTGCGCCTTCGGCGCAAATCATCCTCCTGACAGCTCTGGCCCTGACTGCCTGTTCCACGGCCCCGCGCCGTACCGAGATCGAGCGCACCCCTGTGTCTGCACCGGCATCCACAACGAAGCCGGCACTGACTTCGCCAACACCGGCACCAAAGCGCGGCGGAGGGTATTACAAGGACGATGGCCCGGGCGAGAACATGCCCACACCCGAAGCGCTGGCAGCGATTCCGGATGCCGTCCCCAGAGCCGAGCCGCTGCACCGCTTTGCCAACCGGCCGTATGTCGTGTTCAACCGCGAATACGTTCCCCAGTCTTCACCTGGCACCTACAAGGCGCAGGGAATCGGTAGCTGGTATGGCCGCAAATTCCACGGCCAGCGCACCTCGACGGGGGAAACCTATGACATGTTCGGCATGACGGCCGCACACACGACCTTGCCCATCCCCAGTTATGCCCGCGTCACCAACCCCGCCAATGGCCGGTCCGTCGTGGTGCGCGTCAATGACCGCGGCCCCTTCCATGCCGACCGGATCATCGACCTGTCCTATGCTGCCGCCTGGAAACTGGGCTACATCGGCAGTGGCAGCGCCCTGGTGAATGTCGAAAGCATTCTGCCCGGCACACTGCCGCCCTCCTCACCGATGATCGTCGCTCCTGTCGACCCGCTGGCCGAGTTGATCCGCCGCACCGAACAGCAAGCACCACCGGTGAAAGTGCAAAACGATGCCCAGCTACCAGAAACGACCGAAGCACGCGGCATCTTCCTGCAACTGGGTGCTTTCAGCAGCCCGGACAACGCCGAAAATCTGAAAGCCCGTCTGGCCAGCGAACTGGCCGAAGGCACCGGCAACGATCTGGCCGGCAAGCTGCTGGTGCAAACCCGCGCCGGCATCTACCGCGTGCAGCTGGGCCCCTGGCCTGACCAGAATGCCGCCCGCCAGGTGGCCAGCCGCCTGCGCGAGCTGCTCGACATCCAGCCTGTCGTCGTTCAACAGTGAGCCCGCCATGAGCAAACCGCTTTCCGGCATCCGCATCCTCGACTTCTCCACCCTCCTGCCAGGGCCGCTGTGCACCCAGCACCTGGCTGATCTCGGTGCCGAAGTACTGAAGATCGAAAACCGCCACGGCGGCGACCCGGCGCGTGCCGATCCATCGGGCGGCACCTCCATGCTCTTCCTGCTGGCCAACCGCAACAAACGCTCGCTGGCCGTCGACCTGCGCCAGCCTGAAGGGATCGCGCTGGTACATGCCCTGGTGAAAGAGGCGGA
>JAGOSV010000096.1 GCA_018062105.1 Sterolibacterium sp.
ACAACACCCTTCAGACGCGGAAGCACGGGCGCACTTCATTCCCCGTGCATGACATCGCTGACGCTTACTTCGAAATGACGCGCACCATTTCGAGGACCTTGTTCGAATAACCCCATTCGTTGTCGTACCAGGCGACGATCTTGACGAAGGTGCCATCCAGCGCAATGCCGGCTTCGGCATCGAACACGGACGTGCACGGCTCACCACGAAAATCGGTGGCCACGACCTTGTCTTCGGTGTAGCCCAGTACGCCCTTCATCGGCCCTTCGGCCGCCGCCTTCATCGCGGCGCAGATGTCCTTGTACGGCGCTTCCTTGTTGAGCTCAACCGTCAGGTCGACCACGGAAACATCGGAAGTCGGCACGCGGAAGGACATGCCGGTGAGCTTCTTGTTGAGCTCGGGGATCACCACACCAACCGCCTTGGCCGCACCCGTCGAGGACGGAATGATGTTTTCGAGAATGCCCCGGCCACCGCGCCAGTCCTTGTTGGACGGGCCATCCACCGTCTTCTGCGTGGCGGTAGCGGCATGCACCGTGGTCATCAGACCGCGCTTGATGCCCCAGGTATCGTTGAGCACCTTGGCAACGGGCGCCAGGCAGTTCGTGGTGCAGGAGGCATTGGAAATGATCGCCTGGCCGGCGTAAGTCTGGTGATTGACACCGAAGACAAACATCGGTGTGTCGTCCTTCGACGGTGCGGACATGATGACCTTTTTGGCACCTGCCGCGATGTGCTTTTCGGCACCGGCCTTTTCCAGGAACAGTCCCGTCGATTCGATGACGACATCGGCACCGATGTCGCTCCACTTCAGCTCGGCCGGATCCTTGACTGCCGTCAGGCGAATTTTCTTGCCATTGACGATCAGGGTGTTGCCATCGACGGCCACAGTGCCCTTGAAGCGGCCATGCACCGAGTCATACTTGAGCATATAGGCCAGATAATCCGGCTCCAGCAGATCATTGATGCCGACGATCTCGATGTCGGAAAAATTCTGCGTCGCTGCGCGAAACACCATGCGGCCGATACGACCGAACCCGTTGATGCCAACCTTGATAGCCATGACAAGCTCTCCCGAAAAAAATTGATAACCAAACTCTGTTGAATCCGTCATTCCCGCGTAGGCGGGAATCCACAAGCCTTTGCGCTACCGACTTTGCGCTACCGACATGGATTCCCGCCTACGCGGGAATGACGTCGGCAACAATCCTTACTTCGTTACTACCGATTCGACGGCGCTCACCACGTGCTCCACGGTCAGCCCGAATTCCTTGAACAGCACACCGGCCGGGGCCGATTCGCCGAAATGATCGATACCGACCACCCGCCCGTCCAGACCGACATATTTGTACCAGCCCGCCGTCACCCCGGCTTCGACGGCCACACGCGGCACACCAACCGGCAGCACCGCTGCGCGGTAGTCCGCCTCCTGGCTGTCGAAACGAAGGGTACAGGGCATCGACACCACACGCACCGCCACGCCCCGGGCAGCCAGTTGCGCCTGTGCCTGCAAGGCCAGCTCGACTTCCGAGCCCGTAGCAATGATGACCGCCTGCAATGTCGCCGTGCCTGCGGCTTCGGAGAGCACATAACCGCCCCGGGCAATCGCCGCGATGCCGGCCTCATCCCGCGCCACGAAGGGCAGATTCTGGCGCGACAGCGCCAGGCAAGTCGGGCCGTCGCGCCGTTCGACCGCCGCAATCCAGGCCGCCAATGTCTCGACGGTATCGCACGGCCGCCACACTTCCATGCCGGGAATCAGGCGCAGGCTGGCCATCTGCTCGATGGGCTGGTGCGTCGGGCCGTCTTCACCCAGGCCGATGGAATCGTGGCTCAATACATAAATGACCCGCTGCTTCATCAGCGATGACATACGGATGGCATTGCGGGCGTAATCCGAGAACATCAGGAAAGTGCCGCCAAAGGGCAGCAGACCACCATGCAGGGCCAGGCCGTTCATGATGTGCGCCATGCCAAACTCGCGCACCCCATAAGAAATGTAATTGCCCGGCGTGCTGCCGGAAACATGGTGACAGCCCGTCCAGTTGGTCAGATTGGAACCGGTCAGGTCTGCCGAACCACCGACGAACTCGGGCAATATCGGTGCCAGGGCATTGATGGCCAGCTGCGAAGCCTTGCGGGTGGCTACCGTTTCAGCCTTCTGGTGAGTGACCGCCAACGCCTGGCGCGTGGCCTCGACCCAGCCGGCAGGCAACTCATGCGCCATGCGACGCTGGAACTCCGCCGCCAGCACCGGATGAGCCGCAGCGTACGCCTCGAAGCGACGCTGCCAATCGGCTTCCCACGCCGCTCCCTTCTGCCGCGCATCCCAGTGCTGATACACCGCCTGCGGCACTTCGAACGGAGGGTGCGACCAGCCGATGTGCCGACGGGTGGCGGCCACTTCCTCTTCACCGAGTGGCCCGCCATGCACGTCATGGGTGCCCGCCTTGTTGGGGCTGCCTGTACCGATAACCGTGCGGCAGCAGATCAGCGTGGGTCGATCGGTGTTCTTTTTTGCCGTCTCGATGGCAGCCTGCACCGCCGCCGGATCATGACCGTCGATATCGCGGATGACATGCCAGCCATAGGCGGCAAAACGGCCGGGAATATCCTCGGTAAACCAGCCCTCGACATGGCCGTCGATGGAAATACCGTTATCGTCCCAGAAGGCAACGAGCTTACCCAGCCCCCAGGTACCGGCCAGCGAACAGGCCTCATGGCTGATGCCTTCCATCAGGCAGCCATCGCCCAGGAACACCCAGGTGCGGTGATCGACGATCTCATGCCCCGGGCGGTTGAATTCGGCGGCCAGCAGCTTCTCGGCCATCGCCATGCCCACTGCATTGGCAATCCCCTGCCCGAGCGGCCCGGTAGTGGTCTCAACCCCGGGCGTGTAGCCATATTCCGGATGCCCCGGCGTCTTGCTGTGCAGCTGGCGGAACTGTTTAAGGTCCTCGATGGACAGCGCATAACCCGTCAAGTGCAGCAGGGAAAAAAGCAGCATCGAGCCATGGCCGTTCGACAGAACGAAACGATCGCGGTTAGCCCATTGTGGATTGCCCGGGTTATGGCGCAAATGGCGCGTCCAGAGCACCTCGGCAATTTCTGCCATACCCATCGGTGCGCCCGGATGGCCCGATTTGGCCTTCTGGATGGCATCCATGGACAGGGCGCGGATGGCCCCGGTGTATTCATTGAACACCGGAGAACCGGAAGGACGGGAAGAAGACTGGGACATGGGAAAAGCCTGCCTGTCGAACGAAAGAGCGTAGCCCGGCATTATCGCGGAAATGCCCCCATCTTTGCTAGTTCGCTGATTCATCGCCGGTTTCTGGTACCCTCACAAGCGCACCTGCAAGCCCCCCTGGATTTCACACACCCGGCAGCCCCCTCAGCCGCCCCACGCAACGACAAATACATAAAACATGACTCATCGGCTGACTCATCTGCTTATCCACAAAAGTTGTGGATAACTTTGTGCATGAGATGGGGCAAACGATGCTAACCCCCCCACCCATCAGCCTTTTTCCTGCCATGCCCAAAAATTGAGCAATGAAAAATTATCTTTCAACATCAACAAGATAGCCGCAAGCCCTTATCTGGGAAAGGATTTTTGATGCAAGCAGAAAATCACCTCACCCAAACCCGTCACCCGCTCGTGGTTTTTCGCCATTGTCAAGCAGGTTTCCCTATTTTTTTTGTCCTGCCTTTATCCTGGACAGCGGTAAAAACCCCGTCACGAGCGACACGAAAGTGTCATCCCCATTGATCCCCATCGATCGCCACTGATCTGACATACCCTCCGACTGCCCCTGCCCGCCATGACCCCAGAAATCCTCAGCGTCAGCCAGCTGAACCGACACGTTCGCACCCTCCTGCAACAGCACATCCCGTCCCTATGGGTGGCCGGCGAAATCTCCAACCTGACGCGGGCGGCCTCCGGCCATCTCTACTTCTCACTAAAGGACGAAAACGCGCAGATCCGCTGCGTCATGTTCCGCAACCGCGCCCAGCTCATCCCCTGGCGCCTGGAAAACGGCCAGCAGATCGAAGCACAGGCCCAGGTGACCCTCTACGAAGCCCGTGGCGACTTTCAGCTCAACATCGAAGCCGTGCGGCGCGCCGGCCTGGGCAACCTTTACGAAACCTATCTGCGCCTACGCGCCCGGCTTGAAGCCGAAGGGCTGTTCCAAACCGAACGCAAGCGCCCCCTGCCGCGCTTTCCACGCGGCATCGGCATCGTCACCTCTCCCCAGGCCGCCGCCTTGCAGGACATCTGCACCACCCTGCGGCGACGCGCGCCCATGCTTCCGCTTCGTCTCTACCCCAGCCCGGTGCAAGGAGAAGGTGCAGGGCAGCAGCTCGCAGCCGCCATCACCCTGGCCGGGCAACGCGCCGCGCAGGACGGCATCGAGCTGCTGATCGTTGCCCGCGGCGGCGGCAGCCTCGAAGACCTGTGGGCCTTCAATGAAGAAAGCGTCGCCCGCGCCCTGGCCGCCTGCCCCCTGCCCACGCTCAGCGGCGTCGGCCATGAAACCGATGTCACCATCGCCGACTTCGTCGCCGACCAGCGCGCCGCCACACCCACCGCCGCCGCCGAGCTGGCCAGCGCCGGCTGGTTCCAGGCCCGTCATGCGCTGGATCACCTCGCCCACCGCCTCAGCCGCAGCCTGCGCGAACAGCTCGACTTCCGCCACCAGCAGCTCGACCTGCTCAGCCGCCGCCTCCTTCACCCCGGCCAACAACTGGCCCGCCAGGCCCAGAATCTCGCCCACTTGGCCACCCGCCTGGCAGCCACCGGGACGCGCCAGCAACACCAGCATCGCCTGCGGCTGGAACAACTGCACTTCCGTCTGCGACAGATCCGCCCCGCGCTGTCCGACGACCAGCAACGTCTCGACCGCTACGCCCAGCGCCTGGCAACAGCCAGCCAGCAAGCCCTGGCACAGCGTCAATCCCGGCTGGCCCTGCTCACTGCCACCCTGGGTTCACTCGCCCCGCACGCCACCCTGGCACGCGGCTACAGCATCCTGCGCAACGAACGGGGCGAAGTAATCCGCGATGTGCGCCAGCTCAAGGTCGGCAGCGCCCTTCACCTCGAACTGGCCCACGGCCAGGCGCACGCCCTCGTGGATCGCCTGCTGCCCATCCCTCCAGCCACCACCACAGAAATCCCTCAAACCTGAAAAATTTGAACCCAAACATCTTGTCAATGACCTTTATCCTGAGTAAAGTAGTCAAGTTCTCAGCGTAACCCCGGTGGCCAGGCTCAAGTGCCCATCCGCCTATCCACCCATCCGCCTCACAACCTCACAAGGAGCCTCTCATGGAACACACCCTGCCCGCCCTGCCCTACGCCCCCGATGCCCTGGCCCCCCACATGTCGAAGGAAACCTTCGAATACCACCATGCCAAGCACCACCAGGCCTACATCACCAACCTCAACAACCTGATCAAGGGCACCGAATACGAAAACCTCGATCTGGAATCCATCGTCAAAAAGGCTCCCGCCGGCGGCCTCTACAACAATGCCGCCCAGGTCTGGAACCACAGCTTCTTCTGGAACTGCCTGAAGCCCAATGGCGGCGGCACCCCCGGCGGCGCACTGGCTGCCGCCATCGACAAAAAGTGGGGTTCCTACGACGAATTCAAGAAAGCCTTCCAGACCAGCGCCGTCGGCAACTTCGGCTCCGGCTGGACCTGGCTGGTCAAGAAGGCTGACGGCTCCGTCGACATCGTCAACATGGGCGCTGCCGGCACCCCGCTGACCACCGGTGACCGCGCCCTGCTGTGCATCGATGTCTGGGAACACGCCTACTACATCGACTACCGCAACCAGCGGCCGAAGTTTGTCGAAACCTTCCTCGACAAACTGGTGAACTGGGACTTCGCCGCGAAAAACTTCGGCTAATCACCCGCCCTGCCCTCGTCTCCCGTTTTTCCCGAGCCGGCACTCTCCCGGCGCAGAACAAAACCAGACGAGACGCAACAGCCGCACCATCAAAAATGGGCACCCTCCGGTGCCCATTTTTTTGCCCATATCCCAAGCTGGATCAATATTGATCCGGCGCGCAAATGAATGAAGGAATGAAGTCGTCACCCCGGCGAAGGTGACCGAAGGAAATGCCCTTGGGTGCCGGGTCCCAGGGGGGAAAGCGAGTCCGTTCCTGGATTCCGGCGTTCGCCGGAATGACGAAAACTGTAGACTTCATCGCGCTGGATCAATAGGTTCAATAGGTTGAATGGCTCAGCGGGTTGAATGGTTCAGCGGCCGCGTGAGGGCTTCTTCTGTCCGCTGTTCCGCCTCGGGGCGGGGGCGGAAGCTGAAGCCCGGCTGCTTCCTGCCGGCTTGCTGCCCCCGGCTGCGGGCTTGCCGTGGCTGACAGGTTTATGCCCGGCATGTCCTGCCGTACCTTGGCGACGTGCACAGGGGCGGCCTTCACCCATAGTGCCCCTGCCGTCCCTGCCGTCCCTGCCGCCACCGCTGCCAACCGGCTGATGTGCCGGCACCAGATGCCGGGCGCTGCTGCCGATCAGGTCGGCGCGCCCCATCTGCCGCAGGGCTTCGCGCAGCAGCGGCCAGTTGGCCGGATCGTGATAACGCATGAAGGCTTTGTGGATACGCCGCTGGCGACTGTTGCGGACGGTGTTGACGTCCTCGCTGTCGCGACCGACCTTGCGCAGCGGATTCTTGCCGCTGTGATACATCGCTGTGGCCAGGGCCAGCGGGGTGGGCAGGAAGTTTTGCACCTGGTCGAGGCGGAACTTGTTGTGCTTCAGCCAGAGTGCCAGATTCAGCATGTCCTCATCGGTCGAGCCGGGATGGGCGCCGATGAAATAGGGGATCAGGTATTGCTCCTTGCCGGCCTCGCGTGAGAATTTTTCGAACAGTTGCTTGAACTGTTCGTAATTGGCAATCGACGGCTTCATCATCTTGGCCAGCGTGTCCGGCTCGGTGTGTTCCGGGGCGATTTTCAGATAGCCGCCGACATGGTGCGTCACCAGCTCGCGGACATATTCCGGATCGCGGATGGCCAGGTCGTAACGCAGGCCAGAGCCGATATTGATGCGCTTCACCCCGGGAATCGCCCGCGCCTTGCGGTACAGCCGGGTCAGCGGCCCATGGTCGGTGCCCATGTTCTCGCAGATATCGGGAAACACGCAGGACAGGCGCCGGCAGGAGGCTTCGATTTCCTTGCTCTTGCAGGCCAGCCGGTACATGTTGGCCGTCGGCCCGCCGAGATCGGAAATGGTGCC
>JAGOSV010000097.1 GCA_018062105.1 Sterolibacterium sp.
ACGAGAAACCCACCTGCCAGCCAGCAGCGTTGCTGTCGCCTCATTTTTCCAGCTCCCGGATCAACGGCAATATCTTGCGCTCGATCGCCTCCGGCGTCAGCGGGCCGATCTGCTTGTAGCGGATCACCCCAGCCTTATCGATGACATAAGTCTCCGGTACGCCATACACGCCATAATCGATACCCGTCCGGCCGTCGATATCAAGCGCTGTCAGCAAATACGGATTGCCGCGTGACTCGAGCCAGGCTTGGGCACGCTGGCGCACCAGCCTCGGTTCCTCGCCCGCGGCCAGTTTCTTCACATCGATCTCACCATCACCGCGCACTTCCTTGTAATTCAGGCCGATGATGGGCAGGCCGCTGTTTTTGGCAAAAGCCACCAGCAAGGCATGCTCGGCGCGGCAGGAGACACACCACGTCGCCCAGACATTCAGCAGCCAGACCTTGCCCCGCATGTCCTCCGGTGCAAAGGTCTTGTCCGGAGTCGCCAGCTGTGCCAGCTGGAAATGCGGCGCAGGCTTGCCCACCAGCGGCGACGGCACCTCGCGCGGATCCAGCCGCAGGCCGACCGCCAGAAACCCCAGCAGCACCAGAAAAAGCACGACAGGAATCAAAAACCGCTTCATGTCCGCCCCTCCGCCATGTCTGGAACAGACCCAGGTGCTTTTTCTCCGATACCCTCCGCTGCCGTTCCCTGGCGCAGCCGCAGCCGCAGCCGATAGCGCCGGTCACTGATGGCCAGCGCCCCACCCAGCGCCATCAACAGACAACCGCCCCAGATCCAGACCACGAAGGGCTTGTGATGCACCCGCACGCTCCACGCCCCGGCTGCGCTGCCGGCCTTGTCGTCCAGCGGCTCGCCCAGCGACACATAAACATCCCGCAGCAGATTACTGTCGATGGCCGCCTCGGTCATCGGCATGGCCGAGGACAGATAGACACGCTTTTCCGGATGCAGCTGCTGCACCACGCGGCCATCGCGCGCCACCGACACCTCGAAGGTGCCCAGCGCCGAACGGTAATTCGGCCCCTGGGCATCCTTCACCCCCAGCATGCGCACCGTGTAACCGCCGATGGTCACGGTATCGCCCGGTGCCATGCGCACATCCTTCTCGGTCTCGTAGCCCTTGACCAGCGTCACACCAATGATGAACACCGCCACCCCGACATGCGCCAGATGCATACCCCAGAACGTCGGCCCGGGTCGCCCGGCCGCCTTGAGGCGCAGGCGAATTTCGATCGCCGCCGCTGCAACGACCCACGTTGCCAGCAACACTCCCAGCGCCGTCAGCGGCTTCCAGGCACCCATGAGCACGGGCCAGACCAGCGCCGCCAGCACTGCCAGCAGCGCTGCAAATTTCAGCCGGTGCAGCAGATCCATCGCCTGCGCCTGCTTCCAGCGTGCGCCCGGGCCAACCGCCATCAGCAGCAACAAGGGCACCATCAGCGGCACGAACACCGTTTCAAAATACGGCGGCCCGACCGACAGCTTGCCCAGTCCCAGCGCATCGATGATGAGCGGATAAAGCGTGCCCAGCAGCACGCTGCCGGCCGCCACCACCAGCAGCACATTGTTGATAAGCAGCAGGGTTTCCTTGGACAACAGGGCAAAACGCCCGCCCAGGCCGACCTTGGGCGCACGCCAGGCAAACAGCAGTAGCGAGCTACCGATGACCACGGTGAGAAAAATCAGGATGAAGATGCCACGGCGCGGGTCTGTGGCAAAGGCATGTACCGAAGTCAGCACCCCGGAGCGCACGAGGAAGGTGCCCAGCAACGACAAAGAAAAAGCTCCGATGGCCAGCAACACTGTCCAGTTCTTGAACGCCCCCCGCTTTTCCGTCACGGCCAGCGAATGAATCAGCGCCGTGCCCACCAACCAGGGCATGAAGGATGCATTCTCGACCGGATCCCAGAACCACCAGCCCCCCCAACCCAGCTCGTAATAGGCCCACCAGCTGCCCAACGCGATACCCAGCGTCAGGAATATCCATGCCGCCACCGTCCACGGCCGTGACCAGCGCGCCCAGGCGGCATCAAGCTGGCCGGAGAGCAATGCCGCCACGGCAAAGGCAAAAGCCACCGAAAAACCGACATAGCCCATGTACAACAGCGGCGGATGAAATACCAGACCCGGGTCTTGCAGCAGCGGATTGAGGTCATTGCCCTCCTCGGGCATCTCCAGCAGCCGCTCGAACGGCGTCGATGTCAGCAAGATGAACAGCAGCATGCCGAACGACACCAGTCCCAGCACCCCCAGCACACGCGCCACCATGGCCTCCGGCAAGGCACCGGACAGCAGCGACACGGCCAGCGTCCAGGTTGCCAGCAGAAGGATCCACAGCAACAGCGAACCTTCATGCCCGCCCCACACCGCCGCCATGCGATAGACCAGGGGCAGTTTTGAGTTGGAATGTTGGGCGACATAAGCCACCGAAAAATCATTGGCCACGAAAGCCCAGGTCAGGCAGGCAAACGACAGCACCAGCAGCAGCCATTGTGCCTGCGCCGCCGGCCGGGCAAAACCGATCCACGCCGCATTCCCCCGCTGCACCCCCAGCAAAGGCAGGGCCCCTTGCAACAAGGCCACCAACAAAGCCAGCATCAGGGCGAAATGCCCAAGTTCAGGGATCATTTCGCCTCCGCCTCCTGTGCATTCTGTGACTTCTGACCTTCCTTCACCGCATGTGCGGCCTCAGGGGGCATGTAATTTTGCCTCCGGCCGCCGCTGTGCGGCTTGACCTGCGCTGCGCGCACGTCAGCCTGCGCCGAAATGACATGCCTGAAGATCATTTCGCCTCCTGTGCATTCTGTGACTTCTGACCTTCCTTCACCGCATGTGCGGCCTCAGGGGGCATGTAATTTTCATCGTGTTTGGCGAGGACTTCGGTGGCGGTGAATTGTCCATCCTCACCCATCCGGCCCTGTGCTACCACGCCTTTGCCTTCCTTGAATAGATCAGGAAGGATGCCGGTATAGGCCACGGGGATTTCCTTGGCGGTATCGCTGACGATGAAGCGGATAGTCATGTCGCTGCGTTGCAGGGAACCGTCCTTAACCAGGCCGCCGATACGGAATACCCGGCCGGTCGGCGCCTCGCCGGCGGCCACCTGGGTCGGGGTGTAGAACAGGGCGATGTTGCTGTTCAGCGCGTTGAGGACGAAATAGGCAGCCAGGCCAAGAACGGCAAGACCACCAAGAATCAGGGCAATACGTTTCTGACGGGGCTTCATGGGGACGGAAAGGGAGGAAAAGAAGGATCAGCGGGACAGGCGGGCAGCCCGTTCCTCGCGGCGAACGATGCGCAGCGCCTCGTTTCGACGATGGACGAGCAGCAAAGGTTCCACCAGCAGCGCCAGCGCCGTGATGCCGAAGCTACCCCAGACATACAGGGCATAGCCGCCCATGCGAAAAAATTCATCAAGACTGTTCCACTGCATGCTGCACCCATTCGGTTTGCCGTTCACGTTCGAGAATGATCGCCCGCAGCCGTACCAGCGCCACGGCGATGGAATACATCCAGCAGGCCAGGGCGCACAACAGCATGCCGGCCAACATGGTGTATGCCATGCTCGGTGCCTTGGTCATCGAGACGGAAGCCCCCTGATGCAGGGTATTCCACCACTTCACCGAGAAATAGATGACTGGAACATTGACCACCCCGACCAGCGCCAGCACGGCACCCGCCTTGTCCGCGCGACGCGGATCGTCAATGGCTGCCTGCAAGGCGATGAAGCCCAGATAAAGGAACAGCAGGATCAATTCCGATGTCAGGCGCGCATCCCACACCCACCACGTCCCCCACATCGGCTTACCCCACAACGCCCCCGTCCACAACGACAAAAAAGCCATCAACGCTCCGGTCGGAGCCAGCGCACTGGCCATCATCGACGACAACCGGGTATTCAGTGCCAATCCCAAACCAGCCCAGGCCGCCATGATGAGATAAAGAAACATCGACAGCCAGGAGGTCGGCACATGGATGAAGATGATGCGATAGGCCTCGCCTTGCACCGCATCGGTGGGCGCCACAAAAAACCCGACATACAGGCCAGCCAGCCCGAACAACACGGCCAGCGCTGCAAACCACGGCACCATCCTGCCCGCCAGCGGATAAAAACTCTGGGGAGAGGCATATTTGAACCAGTGGAGGAGGCCGTGACTCATGTTTCCCATTCACTTCAATCAGATACTCAAAAAACTCATTCCAGGGCAATGCGCAGTGCAGCCGTCGTCGCCCAAGGGGCAAAAAATCCGGACAGTACCAGGAGTGCCGCCAGCAACGACAGATGTCCACCAGCCCCCAGCCCGGCTGCTTCCGCTTCCACCGCCCCGGCACCGAAGATCAACGCCGGAATATACAACGGCAGCGTCAGCAGGGACAGCAGCACACCGCCCCCACGTACGCCCAGCGTCAATGCTGCCCCGATGGCACCAATCAAACTGAGCAGCGGCGTCCCCAGCAACAGCGACACCACCAGGATGAGCAGCGCCTCGGCAGACAGGTCGTACTGCACCCCCAGCACTGGTGCCAGCAGCACCAGCGGCAGCCCCGCCACCAGCCAGTGCGCCACGATCTTGCCCGTCACCAGCAACCCCAGCGGCGCCGGGGCCAGCAACAGCTGTTCCAGCGTGCCATCCTGATGATCGGCAGCAAACAGGCGGTGTAGCGACAGCATCGCCGACAGCAGCGCCGCCACCCACAGCACCCCCGGTGCAATGATGCGCAACAGAGCCATTTCCGGGCCGATGGCCAGCGGGAACAGGCTCACCACAATGACGAAGAAAAACAGCGACGTCAGTACCTCACTCTTGCGCCGCCAGGCCAGCAGAAGATCGCGCCGCACCACGCTGGCAAACATGCCGGCAACGGCAGGCGTCCTGCCTTCCGGTTCAGGCTGCGGCTGCGGCTGCATCACACCCCCTCGCCAGATCCATGCGGCGCACCACACCCCCAGCAATCGTCACCGCCTGATGGCTGGTCAGAATCACCAAACCACCACGTGCCACATGCCCGCCGATGGTTTCTGCCAGCGCATCGACCGCTGCCACATCCAGCGCCACAAACGGCTCATCGAGTATCCACAACGCTGCCGGCGATGTCAGCAGGCGAGCCAGCGCCACGCGCCGCTTCTGTCCTTGTGACAGCACCCGCACCGGCAGATCCTCACGACCGGCCAGCCCCATGCGCTGCAGGCTGTCCAGCGCTGCCGTCCCGGACAGCGGCGTCCCCGCCAGCGCCCCCGCAACCTGCAGGTTTTCCAAAGCCGTCAGATCATCCTTGAGTGCGTTGTGGTGTCCCAGATAGCACACCTGCTGGCGATATGCCTCATCCCATTCCGCAATCATCCGCCCCTGCCAGCACACCGCCCCTGCCTCAGCCGGTGCCAGACCACACAGGATACGCAACAGGCTGGTCTTGCCAACACCATTTTCCCCGCCGACATGCAGACATTCACCCCGTTGCAGGGTGAAGGAAACTCCTGAAAACAGGCGGCGATCGCCGCGCATGCAGGCTAGGTCGGTAACGGAAAGCATGATAGGCACAACGACGTACAGCCAAACGGCAATTATGCCTGAAAGCCCCTTTTCCTTCGGTGCCGGATGCGAGCCAGGCACCCAGTCTGGGAACCCCGGTCCAATCCTCGCAACCCTCCCTGATTCAGTGCCCCATCTGTTCCTCGCACACCTCTGCGGCCGGAGCAATGCCACTCAAGCGTTCCAACAGCTTCAGCAGGGCGATGGAATCTTCCTCACCACCACCGCTGCCAACCAGGGCATTGAACAGTTGCAGGGTCAAGGCGGCACCGGGCAACACCAGCCCCAGACGCTGTGCCTCATCCATGACGATGCGCAAGTCCTTCTGGTGCATCCAGGCCTTGAAGCCGGGCTGAAAGTTGCGTTCCAGCATGCGGTTGCCGTGGTGTTCCAAAATGCGGCTGCCGGCAAAGCCACCCAGCAGTGCTGTTCTCACCCGCGCCGGATCGACGCCGCTGGCACGGGCGAAGTTGAGGGCTTCGGCGACGGCGGCAATACCGATGCCGGTGAGGATCTGATTGCAGGCTTTGGCCACTTGCCCGGCACCGGCCGGGCCGATGTGGGTGATGCTGTGGCCAAGGCAGGCGAGGATGGGGTATGCGCGTTCGAAAATTTCGGCCTGGCCACCGACCATGATGGTCAGCGTGGCATTGAGGGCTCCGGTTTCGCCGCCGGATACCGGCGCATCGAGAAAGGCGATGCCGCGACTGGCGAGTCGCTGGCCGATGTCACGGGCGGCGGTGGGTGCGATGGTGCTCATGTCGACGACGATCAGACCGGCAGCCGCGCCATCGGCCAGCCCCTGTGTGCCAAGGATCACCTGTTCGACATCCGGGGCATCGGCGACGATGGTGAGGACGAGCTCGGCATGTCGTGCCACTGCGGCGGCGCTGTCGTGTCGTGTTACCCCCGGCTGGTCGCGCCATTCGTCGAGTGCCGCTGGGCGTCGCGCCCACAGATGCAGGGCATGCCCTGCCCGCAGCAGATGACGCGCCATCGGGCGGCCCATCAGACCCAGGCCAATCAATCCGATTTGCATGTTTTTCATCCTAGAACAAACACAGTTCGCGACTATCGCATGAATTGATGCCGGCCATGGCGGTGTGGCGACAATGGTGGCTCGTGGTCATGCAGGAGAGGGAAGGTGGGCAGGTATAATTTCGCTCTTTCGTCCGTGTCCATCAAAGCACGTCCTTGTTTTCCCGGTTTTCCACCATGCCCGAAATCCTAAAGTTGCGCGGCGCTGCCGCTTTTTCCACCAGCCGGCTGGCACGTTTGACCGAACAGGCGCGTACTTCGGTCGCTGGCCTGCGGCAGCTGACGGCGGAGCACTGGTATTTTGTCGCGCTGAATGCGCCGCTGGCGGATGAGGAGCTCGCGCGCCTCAAGCAGCTGCTCGGCGTACCGGCACAGCCAGGCAAGGCACCAGCCGGGACGCTTCTGCTGGTGACACCGCGTCTGGGGACGATTTCGCCGTGGTCGAGCAAGGCCACCGACATTGCCCGCCAGTGCGGTTTTACCGCAGTGGAACGCATCGAGCGGGGTACGGCCTACCATGCTGATCTCCAGGAAGCACAGCGCGAGACACTGGCGGCAAGGTTGCACGACCGCATGACTGAATCCGTTCTGGCCAGCATCGAGGCGGCAGAAACACTGTTTCATCATGTCCCGCCTCAGCCACTGACGACGGTCGCCCTGCTGGAACAAGGGCGCACCGCAC
>JAGOSV010000030.1 GCA_018062105.1 Sterolibacterium sp.
ACGTTTTTCCGTCGGCCTGACTGCGTTGCTCCTCCTTGCAGGCATCGGACATGCAGCGTCGTCGCGTCTTGTCAGACCACCGGAAAAACGCACACTCGAAGGCTTCCAACTGCGGTTTCTAGGATAATCTCAAGCACTTCCAGCCGCTAGGTGCGGCCTGTGCCGATCCGTTGACCGCACTGCCGGAGTCCCCCCTCGGGCAGCACGCCTGCCGATCACCGTGAATGACATCCATGCTCACCTTCATCGCAACATGGCGGCGAGTTGTCCGGATTCATTGACCAACTGGAAGCAGTGTCCGGGTTGATTTGTGGTGCGGCACCTGCCCTGTATGTATTCGTGCCGGGGCGGGTCGCAGCGTCGTGAACATGGCGCGGTAGAATGATCGGCTCGTTTCGGGAGATACGGAAAGATTGCTCATGCAGACGCACGCCGACCCTTTGGTTGAATTCCGGGATGTTCATTTTGCCTATGGCGAGCGTCAGGTTCTGCGCGGCATCAACCTGAACATCCACCGTGGCCAGGTGGTGGCCATTCTTGGTGTCAGTGGCAGCGGCAAGACGACGCTGTTGCGCCTGCTCGGTGGGCAGCTGCGGCCGGCTCAGGGTAGTGTGCGGGTGGCAGGTCAGGAGGTGCCGCAGCTCGATGCAGCGCAGCTGTACGCCCTGCGCCGTGACATGGGCATGATGTTCCAGATGGGTGGGCTGTACAGCGATCTGTCGGTGTTCGACAACATTGCCTTTCCGATGCGCGAGCTGACCGACCTGCCGGAGGAGATCATTCGCGATCTGGTGCTGATGAAGCTACATGCCGTCGGTCTGCGTGGTACGGCGGGGATGATGACGGGTGAGCTGTCGGGTGGCATGGCGCGGCGGGTGGCGCTGGCGCGGGCGATTGCGCTCGATCCCATGCTCATCATGTATGACGAGCCATTTGCCGGCCTCGATCCGATTTCACTGAATGTCATCGCCAACCTGATCCGCACGCTCAATGATGCGCTGGGCGTGACTTCCATCGTCGTCACCTACGACATGTCGGAATCCCTGAAGGTGGTCGATTACGCCTATTTCGTGCATGACGGCGTGGTGGTGGCCGAAGGCCCCGCCGCCGGGATGTTCGACTCTGATAATCCCTTCGTCCAGCAGTTCGTCCATGCCCGCCCCGACGGGCCGGTGGCCTTCCATTACCCGCATGGGGCTTATGCAGGGGCTCTCGGATTGAGGTCATCGTACTGACATTTCCCCAGGGATGCGTGGATCCATTCCACGCACTCTGAGCTGAGCCTGGCCAGATTTAATTTGATTGGCGTATCCCTAGCCGTTCAGGCTGGCCAGCCGCGCCATTGCATCGGCATATTCATTGAGCAGGCGAAAGACCACGTCCTTGCTGGATTCGATCTGGTTGATCTGGCCGATCACCTGGCCGCAGGGATTGAACAGCACCTTGTGGGTTTCGGCCACGCCGGCATAGCGGTGGGTGCGACGCATGGCATCCGCACTGACCAGCCCTTGTAGCGGCATACCTAATGGCCTGGGGTTGTCGGGCTGTTCCCAGGCTTCCGTCCAGTCGTTGCGAACCATGCGGCAGGGCTTGCCCGTCCAGGAGCGGGAGCGCACGGTGTCTTCAGAGGTGGCGCGCAGCAGGTCTTCCTTCTGCGCCGGCTCATGATCGGCTTCGGTTACGGTGAGCCACAGCGAACCCGTCCATACGCCGGCACAACCGAGTGCCAGTGCCGCTGCAACTTGCCGGCCATTGCCAACGCCGCCAGCGCCCAGCACCGGAGTAGGCGCTAACGCATCGACCATCTGTGGCCACAGCACCATGGAGCCGATCTCGCCGCAGTGGCCGCCACCTTCGCCGCCCTGGGCGATGACGATGTCGACACCGGCAGCTTTGTGTTTCAGTCCCTGCTTGACCTTGCCACACAGGGCGGCAACGAGGCGGCCGCTGGCGTGGATTTCGTCGATGACTTCCTTGGGGGGTGTCCCCAGGGCATTGGCGACAAGCCGCACTTTGGGATGCCTGAGCGCCTCATCGAGCATGGGACGGGCGGTGGCCTCCGTCCAGCCGAGCAGCCCCATGTCCGGCTCGCCGGCCGGCCATTCGGGGGTGCCGTGGTCATGCAGCAGCTTGGCAGCAAATTCGTGATGCTTTGGCGGCACCATGGCCTTCAGCATGGCTTCGAGCTGAGCCGGTTCCATATCGGCATCCATCCCTTCGTATTTCTGCGGGATGACGATGTCGATGCCGTAGGGCTTGTTGCCGATGTGGGCATCGATCCAGTCGAGTTCTTCCTTGATGCGCTCCGGCGGAAAGCCGACCAACCCCAGCACGCCGAAGCCACCGGCCCGGGAGACTTCAACGACGACATCACGGCAGTGGGTGAAGGCAAAGATCGGCGCGTCGATACCGAGCAGGTCACAAAGTGAAGTACGCATGGCGGGCTCCTGAAACGGGAGGAGGAAGGCCGCAGCCTTCCTCCGGGGGTGGAACGAGAACAGGGCAGGAGGCTACCGCTTATTTGCCCTTTTTCCAGAGGAAGTTCATGGTCATCTTGGTCTGCTTGATGCCCTTGGCCGAGTTCGGGTAGGAAGCGGGCAGCTTGGGCATATTGAAACGGTTGAGGATGACCGGAAAGGCGTGGCTGTAGCGCCTCAGGCCGTCCGTGCCATTGACTTGCCCGACGCCGCTGAACTTGACGCCGCCGAAGGGCGCTTCAGGCACGCCGTAGGTGACGGCCAGATCATTGACGCTGACCGAACCCGTCTCCATCTGCAGGGCGATCTGGTAGGCCTTTTCGCGGTTCTTGGAGAACACGGTGCCGGACAGGCCATAGGGTGAGTCATTGGCCAGCAGGATGGCTTCGGCTTCGTCCTTCACTTTTTGCAGACAGACCAAGGGACCAAAGTTTTCTTCGCGCATGGCCAGCATGCCGTGGGTGCAGTCGGCCAGCACCGTGGCTTCGTAATACTGGCCCTTGAGCTCGGGATTGCGCCGGCCACCGGCCAAAAGACGCGCGCCCCTGGCAATGGCATCGGCCACATGTTCTTCGATGATGGGCAGTTGCTTGTCCCAGAACACCGCGCCCAGGTCTTCGTCCTCGCCGTGCTGCTGGCCTTGACGCAGGGCCTTGGCTTTTTCGGCGACGCGCTGGACAAAGCGCTCGTACAGTTCTTCAACCACATAGATGCGCTGTGTGCCGCAGCAGTAGTGGCCGGTGTTGATGCAGGAGGCGTAGAGCGCGGCATCGGTGGCGAGCTCGAGTTCGGCATCGGCACAGACGATCATGGCATCCGTGCCGCCCAGTTCCAGCGAGCAGGGGACGAGGTTGCGGCCGCAGGTTTCACCCACCTTGCGGCCGGTCGGCACGCTGCCGGTGAAGGAGACTTTTTGCACGCCGGCATTGAGGATGTCGGCACCGGTCTGGCCATCGCCATACAGTACATGTAGCAGCCCTTCGGGCAGGCCGGCTTCCTGGTAGACCCTGGCCACCCAGCGGGTCGATTCGGGGGTGACTTCCGAGCCTTTCAGCAGCACGGCGTTACCTGCCAGCAGGGCCTGCGTGGTCGGGTTGATGCTGAGGATGAAAGGGCCGTTCCAGGGCGTGATGATGCCGGCCACACCCAGTGGCTTGTAGGCGATCCGCAGGGTCTTCAGCATGCTCATGACGCCGTGCAGTTTGCGTTTTTCCGGGGCGAGGAATTTTTCGGCATTGCGGGCGTAAAAGCTCATCACATCGCAGGAGGCGAAGATTTCCATGGCCAGCGCGTCGGCTGGTGGCTTGCCGGTCTCAAGGATGACGGTGGCCATGATCTCGTCCTGGCGGGCGAGCACGATGTCGCGTGCACGGATGACGATACGCGCCCGTTCGGCGGGGGATTTCTTCGCCCATTCCTTCTGGGCGGCACGCGCCTGGCGCATGGCGGCGGCGATGTCCTCGGTGCTGGCACATTCGACCACGCCGAGTTCTTCGAAAGTCACCGGGCTTTTCATCAGCAGTTTGCGGCGTTGACCGGGCTCGGTCGGCAGTCTTTCAAAGAGGGCCATGCTGTCCGTCCTTTGTATTCAGGTAAGGGAGAAAGAGGTGGGTTGTCGCAGGAATCAACATTGTGACCTTGATCCTGACGTGACCCGAAACGGGGGTAAATGAAGAACAAACGGTGAATTTTAGCCTACCGCGCTCCCCGGCAAGCGCCGGATTCCCTGAAACAGGGAATACCTGCCACCGCCTGATGCCGGTTCAGAGGCCGTGAAAGATGACGGATTCTGCCAGTGGTGCGCGAGCGGTACGCAGGGCATTGACCGGATGCGCCGGGTCGGCGTAGCCCAGGGCGAGTCCGCAAAAGGGCATGAGGTGCGCCGGCAGTTGCAGGAATTCGGCCACGGTCTTGTGCCACAGTGTCCAGAATTCCTGCGCACAGCTGTCCAGCCCGGCTTCGCAGGCCAGCAGCATGACGGTTTGCAGGTACAGGCCGAGATCGACCCATTGGGTCGCCCCCAGGCGGCGGTCGATGCAGATGAAGAGGGCGATGGGGGCGTTCCAGAAGTCGAAATTACCAGCGATGAAATCCAGCCGGGCGGCCTTGTCCGCGCGGGCGATGCCGAGTGTGGCGTACATGTCTTCGCCGCACTGGCCACGCCGGCTGCGGTGGGGCTCTGCCAGATGCTCGGGATAGATGGGATATTCCGCCCCTTCGCCGAAGGGGTTGGCGGCACGCCGTTCGTGCATCAGGGTACGGAAACGTGCCCGTTCGTCGCCACCGAGGACATGCACGACCCACGGCTGAAGATTGCCACCGGAGGGACTGCGCTGCGCTTTGGTGAGAATTTCGCGGATGAGTGCGGCGGACACCGGGGTGTCGAGGAAAGCGCGCTTGGAACTGCGCCGGGCAACCGCCTTGCTGACGGACAAGCCGGCGCTGCGCGCACCCGCTGCTGTCACCATCAGACGATGTTGAGGTGCTGGATGCCCGAGGACAGGTCCTGGTCGCGGGCAGTCTTGCTGTGCAGCTTGATCTGCAGGCGCAGGTCATTCACCGAGTCGGCATTGCGCAGGGCATCTTCGTAGCTGATGCGGCCTTCCTCGAACAGGTCGAAGAGTGCTGAATCGAAGGTCTGCATGCCCAGCTCGCGGGATTTCTTCATGATTTCCTTGATGCCACCGACTTCGCCCTTGAAGATCAGGTCTGAGATCAGCGGGGAATTCAGCAGAACCTCGACCGCTGCCGCACGCCCTTTGCCTTCCTTGAGGGGGATCAGGCGCTGGGCGACGAGGGCTTTCAGGTTCAGCGACAGATCCATCAGCAGCTGCTGGCGGCGGTCTTCGGGGAAGAAGTTGATGATGCGGTCGAGTGCCTGGTTGGCACTGTTGGCATGCAGCGTACCCATGGCCAGGTGGCCGGTTTCAGCAAAGGCGATGGCATGTTCCATCACTTCCCGGTCGCGGATTTCACCGATCAGGATGACATCGGGTGCCTGGCGCAGGGTGTTTTTCAGCGCCGCTTCCCAGGATTCGGTATCCACGCCGACTTCACGCTGGGTCATGATGCAGTTAATGTGCGGATGCACATATTCCACCGGGTCTTCGATGGTGACGATGTGGCCAAAGCTGTTTTCGTTGCGGTGGCCGATCATGGAGGCCAGCGAGGTGGACTTGCCTGAACCGGTGCCACCAACGAACAGCACCAGCCCGCGCTTGGTCATCGCCACATCTTTCAGGACGGGTGGCAGCTTGAGGTCATCGAATTTCGGGATGGTGGTGGTGATGGTGCGCAACACCATGCCGACGCGGCCTTGCTGGATGAAGGCATTGACGCGGAAGCGGCCGATGCCGGTCGGATTGATGGCGAAATTGCACTCCTTGTTCGCCTCGAACTCGGCCGCCTGCTTGTCGTTCATGATCGAACGAGCCAGCTCCTGGGTGTGCTGCGGGGTGAGCTGTTGTGAGGTGACGGGCGACATCTTGCCGTCGACCTTCATGGCCGGCGGGAAGCCCGAGGTGATGAACAGGTCGGAGCCTTTTTTGCTGAGCATCATGCTCAGCAGCTGGCACATGAACTTGAGGCCTTCGTCGCGTTCCATGATCGGTCTTTGTGGTGGGGCGTGAGAGAGTAAAAGCAGCGTCAGGATCAGACGGGGAAGGCATCCTTGTTGGCAGCCTTGGAACGGGCTTCGGCCGAGGTGACGACATTGCGACGCACCAGATCCTGCAGGTTCTGGTCGAGCGTCTGCATGCCCAGTGCCTGGCCGGTCTGGATGGCCGAGTACATCTGCGGCACTTTGGCTTCGCGGATCAGGTTACGGATGGCGGGAGTGCCAATCATGATTTCGTGGGCAGCCACGCGGCCGGCACCATCCTTGGTTTTCAGCAGGGTCTGCGAAATGACGGCGCGCAGCGACTCGGACAGCATGGCACGCACCATTTCCTTTTCATCGCCGGGGAAGACGTCGATGATCCGGTCGACCGTCTTGGCGGCGGAGGAGGTGTGCAGGGTGCCGAAGACGAGGTGGCCGGTTTCGGCAGCCGACATGGCCAGGCGGATGGTTTCCAGGTCGCGCATTTCCCCCACCAGGATGACATCCGGATCCTCACGCAGCGCTGAGCGCAGTGCGTTGGAAAAAGACAATGTATGTGGGCCGATTTCACGCTGGTTGATGAGCGACTTTTTCGACTCATGGACGAATTCGATCGGGTCTTCGACGGTCAGGATGTGGCTGTAGTCGTTTTCGTTGATGTCGTTGACCATGGCCGCCAGCGTCGTCGATTTGCCCGAGCCGGTGGGGCCGGTGACCAGCACCAGGCCGCGTGGATACTTGGCGATTTCGGAAAAGATCTTCGGACAGCCGAGTTCTTCGAGCGAGATGATCTTCGAGGGAATCGTCCGCAGCACCGCTGCCGCGCCACGTTGCTGGTTGTAGGCGTTCACCCGGAAGCGCGCCAGATCGGGCACGGCGAAGGAGAAGTCGATTTCCAGATTTTCTTCGTAATGCTTGCGCTGGCCGTCATTCATGATGTCATAGATCATGGCATGCACGTCCTTGTGCTCCATTGGCGGCAGGTTGATGCGGCGGATGTCGCCATGCACACGGATCATCGGTGGCAGGCCGGAAGACAGGTGAAGATCGGAGGCTTTGTTCTTGACGGCAAAGGCAAGCAGTTCGGTGATGTCCATGGGGCGGTTTCCTGCGGTCTTGGAGGAAGTACGTGGGGGGAGTGCGTGGCGCGGCACAGCGGCATGTCCGGTGCGTCACCACGGGTATACTGGCCGGCCATTATGAACAAAATTTCTGACAACTTGCAAGCTGTGCAGGCACGCATTGCTGCGGCACTTCAGGCTTGTGGCCGGCCGGCCGGCACGGTGTCCTTGCTGGCGGTTGCCAAGACCTGGCCAGCAGCAGACGTGCAGACCGCCTGGAACGCCGGCCAGCGGGCATTCGGTGAAAATTATGTGCAGGAAGGCGTGACGAAAATCACGGCGCTGGCCGGTTTGCCGATCGAATGGCACTTCATCGGCCCCCTGCAAGGCAACAAGACGCGATTGGTGGCGGAGCATTTTTCCTGGGTACAGGGGCTGGATCGCCTGAAGATGGCCGAACGTCTGGCTGTCCAGCGTCCGCCGCACCTGCCGCCGCTGAATGTCTGCCTCCAGGTGAATGTCAGCGGCGAAGCCAGCAAGGGGGGCGTGGCACCCGATGAAGTGTTGCCCCTGGCGCAGGCCGTGGCTCGCCTGCCTCGCCTCAGGCTGCGTGGCCTGATGACCATTCCCGAACCCAGTGAGGATGAAGCGCTGCTGCGCCAGCGATTCCGCCAGGTGCGCGAGCTGCGCGACCATCTCGAAGCCGCCGGCCTGCCGCTCGACACCCTGTCCATGGGCATGAGCCACGATTTCGAACTGGCCATCACCGAAGGTGCCACGCTGGTACGCGTCGGCACGGCCATCTTTGGCGCCCGGGTGCCGCAGGGGGTGCGGCAAGCGCAGAATGACTGCAGGTGAGGTGTGTTGTGACGTTCGTGCAACACTCGCGCAACATCAGCCCCAGCCCAGTACTTCAGCGAGTGGCGAGCAGCGGGTTTTTCAAAGCCCGCCCTGGCGAGTGACTTTCTTGTGGTGCAACAATAAACTGCCCCGTTTCTGACGTATCTCTTTCGGGATTTTTCCAAAATGAAAATCACCTTCCTCGGGGGCGGCAACATGGCGCATGCCCTGATTGGCGGCTTGCGCAAGCAGGGGTATTCGGCGGCGGCCATTCAGGTGGTCGAACCGCTGGCAGATCACCGTGACAAACTAACGGATACCTTCGGGGTGCGTTGCTGCCCGGCGGTGGATGTGGCGGCGCTGCATTGCGACGCGCTGGTGCTGGCGGTCAAGCCGCAGCAGATGCGCGAGGCGCTGGCACCGCTGGCACCGCTGGCCGGGACATTCCGGGCGCAGTTACAGCAGCAGCTGATCGTCAGCATCGCGGCAGGGCTGTGTCTGGCGGATATTTCCCGTTGGCTGGGCGGCTACCATCAACTGGTGCGCTGCATGCCGAACACGCCGGCCCTGATCGGTGCCGGAGTGACCGGGCTGTATGCCGATCCGGCGGTGGATCGCGAAGGACGGGGGCGTGCTGAACGCATTTTGCAGGCAGCGGGCAGCACCCTGTGGCTGACGGATGAGGCGCAGATGGATGCCGTGACGGCCATCTCTGGTAGCGGGCCGGCTTATGTCTTTTTGTTCATCGAAGCGCTGCAACAGGCTGCCGGCGCACTGGGGCTGGAAGCCGCGGCAGCACGCCAGCTGGCCATCGAAACCTTCGTCGGGGCGTCGCGTCTGGCGGCGCAAAGCCCGGAGGAGGTGGCCGTGTTACGCCAGCGCGTGACCTCGAAAGGCGGAACTACCGAAGCGGCTCTCGATTCCCTCAACGCAGACGGCATCACGGCGGCCATCCTGCGGGCAGCCCAGGCGGCCGCGGCGCGGGGACAGGCCCTGGGCGAGGCATTGGGGCGTGATTGAAAAACGGCGAACCACGATGGACACGGAGGTGAGCAGGCCATGCTGAGCCAGTTGCTGTTCCAGATTCTCGACTGGGTATTCGGGTTCTTCACCCTGGCCTTGCTGGCGCGGGTGTTGATGCAGTGGGCGCGTGCGCCGTTTCGTAATCCGGTCGGCCAGTTCGTCATGGCAGTGACCGACTGGGCGGTGATTCCGGCACGACGCTTCGTGCCCGGACGCTTTGCCATCGACCTGCCCAGCCTGCTGCTGGCCTGGCTGGCGCAGGGCTTGCTGCAAGGGCTGCTGCTGGGCTGGTCTTACGGTTCCCTGGAGGCTTTCGCGCCAGGCGGCTTCGTCAGTGTTCTGCTGCTGGCCTTGCTGGCGGTGCTGCGCCTGTTTCTGTATCTGCTGACGGGGGTAGTGCTCGTCAGTGCCTTGCTGTCCTGGGTCAATCCCTTGGCACCGCTGGCACCGTTGCTGACACAGCTCAGCCGTCCGTTTCTGGCGCCTTTGCAACGGTTCATCCCGCCCTTGGGCGGCATCGATCTGTCGCCGATGGTGTTGCTTCTGATCCTGCAAGTCTTGCAGACCGTCTTGGTCAGTGCTCAACAGGCGTTGTTCCCGGCCTTGTTGTGGCTGCGCTGAGCTGGCTGTGGGCTGAGGGGGAGGATGTGCTGCTGCGCCTGCATATCCAGCCCGGTGCCAAGACCAGCGGCGTGGTCGGGGCGCATGGTGATGCGCTGAAAATCCGCCTGGCGGCACCGCCTGTTGATGGCCGGGCGAATGCGTTGTTGCTGGCATTTCTGGCAACCACCCTGGACATCCCGAAAAGCCGCATCACCCTGCTGCGCGGTGCTTCGGGACGCGCCAAGTGCCTGCGCATCACGGCCATGAGCAGTGTGGCCGTAGCGCAGCGTCTGCAACCGGATCAGGCCAGCGGTGCCGAGTAAGCCAGTTGGCCGTCGATCAGGGTGTAGCGTACCCGTCCTTGCAGCTCCGTGCCGAGGAACAGGGTGTTCTTGCCCTGGCTGCGCAGGCTGTCGCGGGTGACACGCCAGGGTTCTTGTGGATCGAAAAGGCATAGATCGGCCGGTGCGCCAATACGGATGCGGCCGGCGTCGATGCCGAGAATATCGGCCGGATCGCAGGTGATGCGCGCCAAGGCGGTGGCCAGTGGCAGTTTCATTTCCGTCGCCCATTTCAGGCTCAGCGGCAGCAGCAGTTCGAGGCCGGTGGCACCAGCTTCGGCTTCGGCAAAGGGCATCAGCTTGGCATCGTCATCAACCGGCGTATGGTCGGAACAGACGGCATTGATGCTGCCATCGGCCAGCCCGCGCCGCAGTGCTTCGCGGTCGCTTTGTGCCCGCAGGGGCGGGTCGAGACGGGCGTGGGCGTTGAAGTGGCCGATGTCGTGTTCGCACAGGTGCAGGGGATGGATGGCAACATCACAGGTGGCGACGATGCCCTGCTTGCGGGCGGCCTTGATCATCATCAGCCCGGCGGCACTGGAAATGCGCGTCAGGTGAATGCGGGCACCGGTGGCGCGGGCCAGTTGCAGGATGGTAGCCAGCGCGATGGTTTCTGCCGCGACGGGGATGCCGACCAGCCCCAGACGGGCGGCCACTTCGCCGTCGTGCGCCACACCGCCGCGTGCCAGGAAGGGATCCTGGGCCTGCAGCCAGACGGGGTAATCGAAGGTGGCAGCGTATTGCAGCGCCCGCAGCAGCACCTGGGTATCGACAATGGCACGGTTGGCCTGACCAAAGGCGCGGCAGCCGGCATCGGCCAGCTCGGTCATTTCGGTCAGCCGCTCGCCGGCCAGTTTGAGGGTGAGCGCACCAACCGGGTAGACCCGGGCAAAGGTGGGCAGCCGGGCGCGGTGTTTGAGCATTTCGACCAGCCCCGGCTCGTCGAGGGGCGGATCGGTGTCGGGCGGGCAAGCCAGGCTGGTGACACCACCGGCGGCGGCAGCGGCCATTTCGGATTCGAGGGTGGCGCGGTACTCATAGCCGGGCTCACGCAGCCGCACGGCCAGATCGACCAGCCCCGGGCAGAGGATCAGCCCTGTGGCATCGATGATGCCTTCGGCTTCGAAACCGGCGGGCGCCTGATCGAGTGCGACGATGCGGCCTTCGGCGATGAACAGGTCGGCCGGCCGGTCGGTGTTGCTGGCCGGATCGATGAGGCGGCCGTTTTGGATATGAATTCTCATGGCATTTCTCCACTGCCGGCCAGCATGCTCATGACGGCCATGCGCACGGCGATACCGAAGGTCACCTGCGGCAGGATGACCGAGTGGGCGCCGTCTGCCACGGCCGAGTCGATTTCGACGCCACGGTTCATCGGGCCAGGGTGCATGACGATGGCGTCGGGCTTGGCCAGCGCCAGTCGCTCCGTGGTCAGGCCGTAGGATTTGAAATATTCCTGGGTGCTGGGCAGCAGGGCACCGTCCATGCGTTCATTTTGCAAGCGCAGCATCATCACCACATCGACACCACGCAAACCTTCGTTCATGTCATGGAAGACGCGCACACCCAGCCGTTCGACATCGGTGGGCAACAGGGTCTTGGGGGCGATGACGCGCACTTCCGGCACGCCGAGCGTGGTCAGGGCATGGATCTGCGAACGGGCGACACGCGAATGGAGGATGTCGCCGACGATGGCCACCGTCAGGTTGGTGAATTCCTTCTTGTAATGGCGGATGGTGTACATGTCGAGCAACCCCTGGGTGGGGTGTGCATGGCGACCATCGCCGGCATTGACGACGTGGATGTGGTCGCGTTTCGTCGCCACCAGATGTTCGGCAATCAGGAAGGGCGCACCGGAGGACTGGTGGCGCACGACGAACATGTCGGCCTGCATCGCGGCGAGGTTATCGACCGTGTCGAGCAGGGTTTCTCCCTTCGAGGCGCTGGAGGTGTTGATGTTGAGATTGATGACATCCGCCGATAGTCGTTTGGCAGCAATTTCGAAGGTGGTGCGGGTGCGCGTCGAGTTTTCAAAAAACAGGTTGAACACGCTTTTGCCGCGTAGCAGCGGCAGCTTCTTGACTTCACGCTCGGCGACTTCGGTGAAGGGGGCGGCGGTGTCGAGGATGGCGGTGAGGATGCTGCGCGGCAGACCTTCGATGGTCAGCAGGTGACGCAGCGCACCGTCGCGATCGAGCTGGAGGTTGCGCATCGGCGGGTTCCTTGGGGATACCGGGTCAGGAGGTGGTGGTGGAGGGAGTGAGGGTGAAATGATGGTCAAAATAGTCCTGCAGGATGATCTGGGCAGCCACGGCATCGACCTGCTGTTTGCGGCTACGCCAGTCCAGCCCGGTGTTTGCCAGGCGGGCATCGGCCTCCGTCGAGCTGTAGCGTTCGTCGATGTGCTGCACCGGCAGCTGGAAGCGTTGCCGGAGCTGTTCGGCAAAACGCTGGCAGCGCGCGGTCATGGTATGGGCGGTGCCATCCGTGGCGCAGGGCAGGCCGACGATCAGCAGGCAGGGCTGCCAGTCGCGGATCAGTGTGGCGATGGTGGCAAAGCGCACGTCGTTGCGTTCGTTGTCGATGACGGTCAGGGCGCGTGCCTGACCCAGCAGGGTTTCACCCAGGGCCACGCCGATACGGCGCAGGCCGAAATCGAAGGCCAGCACGGTGCCGGCACGGGACACGCCCGGCTCAGACATGCTTGGTTCAGGCATGACCGGCCACCCCGGACAGCTGGGCGGGATGGATGCCCAGCAGCTGCATGGCTGCGGCCAGCCGTTCTTCGGGGGGCAGACGGAAGATGATGTGGGGATCGGCCGCCACGGTGAGCCAGGCGTTCTGCGATACTTCCCATTCGAGCTGGCCGGCAGACCAGCCGGCATAGCCCAGGGTCATCAGCATGTCGGAGGGCTGACCGTTGGCGCCGATGCCGACCAGGATGTCGCGGGTACTGGTCAGGCCAATGTCGATGCCGCCCTGGACTTTCAGGGTTGACTGCCATTGACCGAGTGGCTGATGCAGGACAAAGCCGCGGTCAGGCTGTACCGGGCCGCCGTAATACACCGGCGCATTGCCCAGCTCGGTGTGCTGGTGTGTGACATCGAAAGGGATGCTCACCCGGGCAAACAGCGTGGCCAGATTCATGTCGGTCGGCCGGTTGATGATGACGCCGAGCGCCCCCTGCTCGTTGTGCTCGCAAACGTAGGTCAGGGTACGGGCGAAGTTCGGATCGGCCATGGCGGGCATGGCGATCAGAAAATGGTGGGTCAAGCAAATGGACGCGGACATGGGGGCGCTGAGGTGCTGAGGGTTTGCTGATGAGGAGAGGCGGCGCGGGAACAGCCTGAAGAACGACTGATTCTAGCCTGCCAGGCCGCCGCCGGCTACCGGCAGTCAGGTACAATCGCGGCTTTTTCAAGGATTTGGAGTTTGCCGTGCAACTTGTCTGTCTCGACCTCGAAGGGGTGTTGGTTCCAGAAATCTGGATCGAATTTGCCCAGCGTACCGGCATTCCGGAGCTGCGCCGCACCACGCGCGACGAGCCGGATTACGACAAGCTGATGAAATTTCGCCTTGATCTGCTGGCGCAACACAAACTGGGGCTGCCGGACATCCAGAAAGTCATCGCCGAAATGGGGCCGATGGCCGGCGCACGAGCGTTTCTCGACCGTTTGCGCCAGGATTATCAGGTCATCATTCTGTCCGACACCTTCTACGAATTTGCCATGCCGCTGATGGCACAGCTGGGTATGCCGACGCTGTTCTGTCACAAGCTGGAGGCCGATGCCCACGGGATACTGGTCAATTATCATCTGCGTATGCCCGACCAGAAGCGTGAAGCCGTCAAACGTTTCAAGGAACTCCGCTTCCAGGTCATGGCCGCCGGTGATTCCTACAACGACACGGCCATGCTGACCGAGGCACATGCCGGCATCCTGTTTCATCCGCCGGAAAACGTCATCCGTGAATTTCCGCAATTCCCCGTCACCCTGAACTACACCGAGTTGCGCGCCGAAATCGACCAGGCCAGCCACAGGATCGGCCAGGGCTGAGCCAGGGCGATACCACCAGACTGCCCTCCAAGCGCCACCAGAGCCATGCACGCTGAACACTATTACACCCTGAGCGCATCCTGTCCCGACCAGGTCGGCATCATCGCCCGCGTGGCCGGCTTCATTGCCGAACATCGCGGCTGGATCCTCGAATCGAGCTATCACTCGGACAACGACGACCAGCGTTATTTCATGCGCATGGAAATCCGCGCAGACTCACTGGCCTGCAGCGCGACAGAGTTCCGGGAAAAATTTGCTCCGCTGGCCACCGCGCTGGCGATGGACTGGCAGCTGACCGACAGCGCCGTGAAAAAACGGGTGGTCATCCTCGTCTCGAAGCAGGAGCATTGTCTGTATGACCTGCTGGCACGCTGGCAGGCAAAGGAACTGGACATCGAGATTCCCTGCATCATCTCGAATCATGAAACCTTCCGCGGCTTCGTCGAATGGCACGGCATCCCTTTTCACCATGTGCCCGTCAACCCCGACAACAAGCCTGCTGCCTACGCCGAAGTCACCCGCCTGTTCCAGCAGGCGCGCGGCGACTGCATGGTGCTGGCGCGTTACATGCAGATCATCCCGCCCGGGCTGTGTGCCGCCTATCCGGGAAAAATCCTCAACATCCATCACTCCTTCCTGCCCAGCTTCGTTGGCGCCAAGCCCTATCATCAAGCCTGGCAGCGAGGTGTCAAACTGATTGGCGCCACCTGCCACTTCGTCACCCCGGAGCTCGATCAAGGGCCCATCATCGAACAGGATGTCATCCGCATCGATCACTCCGATTCGGTCGAGGACATGGTGCGTTACGGCAAGGACATCGAAAAAGCCGTCCTGGCCCGTGGCCTGCGCTATTTTCTCGAAGACCGCGTCCTCCTGCACGGCAACAAGACAGTGGTCTTCCGCTGAGCCATGTTGTACCGCCATGTTGCCAATGAAGCGCGGCTTTCTTAGAATGCCCGGGACGTGCTGGCGTGATTTTTAAAGCAGCAATTCAACGATTTCGGGGGCATAGCTCAGCTGGGAGAGCGTCTGGTTCGCAATCAGAAGGTCGGGAGTTCGATCCTCCCTGTCTCCACCAGTACCTTAAAGCCCGGACTTGCTCCGGGCTTTTTCATGCCCGTGAAGCGCCAGCAGTGGCGGGGTTTCGCGGGCGGTGCGAATTTCGATGATCGCCGGTAGGCCCTGATTTCGCCCTGCCGGCCACCCGAATTCCTCTCTTTTCTCTGTTTTTGTCTAGCCCGGTCAACGGATAGCACCGCGTAACCATGCGGGTTTCCGGGCGGTGGTTTGCACCCCACAACGCATAGCGGTCGGGTTTCGAACCTACTCTTACGGTCAACTGGCCAGCCCACCGATCACCTCTCGCTGTGCGTTCCAGTCATCGGGCAACGGGTTCTCAACGAAGAACAGTAGCGACAGCCCCACCGGTTGTCGGCCACGCGCAATCTCCTCGACGATGTCGGGTGCCAAACGCGCCAGCTTCAACATCTTCTGCATCCGTGCCAGACCGACCTTCTCGGCCTTGGCCAGTTCGGTCATGTTCTTCACCCGGCCGGTGTCGAGCATCTCCTGCCAGAAGAACGCCTTGGCCAGCGCTGCCATCAGATTCTCATCGACAGACGTGGGGCGACCCGGATTCAGCGGTGATGCCATTCGCCCCGGGGTCGTCGGCTCGACTACCACCTTCCGCGCCTTGTGCCTGACGAAGCGCACTGGGATGAACGTCGTCAGCTTGATTCCCTCGTCGAGTCTAGCCGTGGTGGAATGCGCCTGCCCCATTTGCTCCATCCCTCTCATACCGTTTCCTCCATCTCAATTTCCCGCAGTTCGGCCCCGATGCTGTTCGGTGCCAGTTCTGCCATCAGCGCCGACCAACCGGCCGGCTGCCATTCGATATCGATGCCATCATCCCGAAGTTGCACTCGGGCAATCAGTAGCCGCACCAGCCTGAACCGTTCCTCCGGGAACATCTCGTTCCAGACCGCCGACAGATTGCGCATCGCCAGCACCACGGTGGGTTCCGATGCCGTGGCGTCCAATTTCTGAACCTCATCCCACACCGCCTGGATCATCTCCGGCGCCTGCAATGCCGACTTGACCTGATCCAGCACCAGGGCCTCGATCTGCCCGGCCGGGACAATGCCGAAGGGGTGAGTACCGCGACCGAGCTTCTTGTCCGAATACGGCAGGTAGTAGCGGTAACGCTTGCCCGACTTCTTCTTGGTTGCGGTCGGCAACATCCGGTCACCATCGGGTGCAAACAACAGGCCGCGCAGGATGGCCTCATTGTCGTGGCGGGTCATCGTCTGCGACGCACGTAGCCGGGCATCTTCCGCAAGTATGGCCTGCGCCTGATCCCACAGGGTCTGATCCAGAATCGGCGGATGCTCTCCGGGATGATCTTTACCCTTGTGCCGGATGACGCCGATGTAGAGGGGATTGCGCAGCATCTTGTAGAGGTTCTGCTTGGTGATCGGCCGCCCGGGACGGAACACGCCATCCTGCGTTGTCCACGCCTTGGTGGTGATGCCTTGGCGATTCAACTCGCGGGCCAGTTCGGTTGTCGACCGTAATTCCACGAACCGCCGCCAGATGCCGCACACGATCTTGGCCTCGGCCTCGTTGATCACCAATTGCCGATTGCATACGTCGTAGCCGAGCGGTGGTGTGCCACCCATCCACATCCCCTTGGCCTTGCTGGCGGCGATCTTGTCGCGGATACGTTCGCCGGTGACCTCCCGCTCGAACTGCGCAAACGACAGCAGGATGTTCAGCATCAGCCGGCCCATCGATGTTGCCGAGTTGATCTGCTGCGTAACGGCGCTGAAGCTCACGCCACGCTGATCGAACAGTTCGACCATCTTGGCGAAGTCAGCCAGGTTGCGGGTCAGGCGATCAATCTTGTACACCACCACGATATCGACCTTGCCGACATCGATATCGTCCAGCAGTCGTTTCAAGGCTGGCCGATCCATATTGCCGCCGGAGAAGCCGCCATCATCGTAGTCATCGACCACCGGAATCCAGCCCTCCGCGCGCTGGCTGGCGATGAAGGCCTGCCCCGCTTCCCGTTGAGCATCGATGGAGTTGAACGACTGATCGAGGCGCTCGTCGGTGGAGACGCGGCAATACACCGCGCAACGTTTGCGGGTGACCGGCGCCTTCATTTATTGCCTCCTTTCTGCTTGACGCCGAAGAATGCCGGCCCCGACCAATTGACGCCGGTGATGTGTCGCGCCACCGCAGACAGGCTCTTGAACACCTTGCCGTTCAGATCGTAGAAGCCCTCCGGCGTGACCGTGACGCGGTACTCGTTGGATTCGTATTCGCGCAGCAGGACGGTGCCCGGCATCAGATGCACTTCCGACCGGCGCTTGCCGAACACCGATTGAGATTCGCCAAGGCGCACCAGCCGTCGCCGGATGTCGGGATCGACGCCGCCCTGCGCAGCCTCCTGAATCTTGTAGGCAACGCGGGATGCCACGTAATCGCGGTTCCAGGTGCCTGGCCGGCGCGGGAAGTGGGCGTCCCACAATGCCCACAGGTCTTTCATCGGCATTGTGGGCAACGCAGCGATCTGGGCGGCGACCGTGGGTTTCTTTTCGGTGGCAGAACGCATTGCAAACTCCATGTCATGAGGGGTTTGCATGAACGCTTCTTCCCGGGCAGAAGCCAAGTCAAACCGCGCTCGGTTCGGGATCATCAGCCTGCCCTGTCGCAATGTCGAAGCACTCGCCCAGCAAGGTCTGCTTACGCCCGGTGCGCTTGTCCTGCACGCCCAGGATGTACACCTCACCATTCCATACCCCGCAGGCCACGTCGGTATCGTCGGAGTCGGCCGGGAGTAACCAGCCGGTGATGCCTTCTGGCAAGGTCAGCAAATCCTCCGGGCGATGGATGGGCCAGCGCATCGCCTCCTGATAGCGATCGGCGAACTGCAACACGTCGGGCGGCACGTCCGGGAAGTTCTCCTGGCTGAGAATCGGAATCCAGGCCAGCAACTCTCCGCTGGCGAGCCACCCCTGCACGCGCTGCTCGACCTCCGGGTTGTAGTGGGCCAATGGCTGGCTGGGGATGGTGCTGCTGTTGATCGTTGTGGTGTTCATCTCGTTTCCTTGAATTTGTGATCGGGTGGTAACCAGGGTGGTAACTGGTAACCCTGGTAACCTGATTTCGTGGTCTGTCGGTAGTGAATCAGCGGGCTCGCGCCCCCCGCATGGCTTTGTGGCGAGGAAGGACCCGTCGAATCATCTGGCGCTGCAGCTTGTTGAACTGCTTGATCTGCTGTTTGGCCGACTTGCGCATGATTCGGGTCAGGCGGATGCCGGCGACGATCCAGCGCCACTGCCAGGGGATGTGGCCGACGATGCGGCGTGGTCGGATGACGGCGGTTGGGTACAGTTGCTGTACGACTAGCCCGCCATCCCACTCTTCGGTCTTGACCGTCACCATCGCCACGGCAGGCTCAATAGCTTGCGAGTGCCGGTGCATTGGCATCGGTGGCAGCCTCTCCGCCAGCAACTGTTCTCGCTGTGCCGGCGGCATTTGCCGAAGGACGGTTTCTGCCTGCTTCATCTGCAGCTTCGCTTGGGCAAACGGATCGGTTGCATCAAATCGTGTGGAAGGAATTTCCATTACAGTCTCCTGGTGGTTGAGGGGGCCGGCTTTCCGCGATGCCTTTCGCGGTCAGCGCCGGCGGGCGTTACCCGGCATGGCTTAAGAAGCTGACGCAGATCGGTGTGGCTGCGTCAGGACGGAGGCGGCTATGCCGGAACTCGCCACCATCCGCCTTGAGTCAGGCGGCCTACACCTCCTCGGCCAGCGCCGTTTGTGCTGCTTCCACCAAGTCATGCGGAATCTCGATCTCGAAGCGATCCTCGTCGTGGTGATAGTCGTTTTGGCGCCGGGCAGCCGATGCACGGGCAAACAGGTTCATCAATGGCATCAACTGTTCGTACAGTTCGATCTCAGTCATGTCCGCCCGGCAGCCGATGAACACACGCTCGGCTTCACGAATCGCGCCGGGAAATTCCTGCAGCTTGGCCACCAAGTCATCGCGCTTCCCTTCCAGTTCGGTCATCGAAGACTTGGCCAGGCGCAATTCCGCCTCGAGTTTGGTCAGCGATTCCGGCACGACAAACTCACCATCGGCGTCAAGCATCTGTTGCCGGGCCGACTGGGTTTCGGTGGCGATGCGAGCTTCCGCATCGGCGACACGCTTGCCGACCTTGGCGATCAGGGTCTTGACCTTCTCACGTTCGCCCTTGATTGCAGCCTGCTGTGCAATCAGGTCATCGAGATTCTTCCTGGCCTTGGCAAATTGCTCAGGGGCCAGGGCAATCCGGCGCAGGGGACGAATACGGCTTTCGAGTTGGCCGATTTCACCCTTGATATCGCCCACCCGGTGACTGGCGGCGCTGGCCGCCATCGATGCCTGGGTTTCGTCCGGCGACGACGAGTACATCGATCCGCGCTGGGTCAGCTCAAAGTGGCGGCGGCGTTTTCTGTCGTGATCGGCCTCAGCCTTCTGAAGATCTTCCTTGGCGGCAGTAATCTCGCGGTCGAGTTTGTCGTACTCGGCCTTGACCTTGTCGTAGTAGGCGGTGGACTTCTTGTTGAACGGGTTCAGTTTCATGGTCGTACTCTCCTTGGATTAGTGGTTGGAATCAGGGGCGTGGTCAGGCCACGGGTAGCGGGAATCACCGGGCAGCACCACGGTGCTTTCCCAGGTGTGCGGACCAAGCCGGCGACGGATGCCGACCGGGGTGCCATAGGGCGGGCGGTAGTCGCAGGTTGGTTCCCACTCGCCGAATGACTGGGATGTGCGTGGCAATGCAGTAGCAGGGCGTGATGCCTGACCTGATGGCTTGGCAGCAAATGGCTGTGGGTGGCGGATTGCCTGCGGCGGGAAACCGAAATGGCGGTACCAGATCGGATGCAGGTTCTTGGGGATGGACGGTGAGTTATTCACGATGAGCTCCATAGCGAATGCCACCCTCGACGCCGGGCAGCGTGGCGGTTGAAGAACGGATCGGTGCGATGCGCCACAGAGCGCCTTCCCGACTGTGGCCGAGATGGCTGATTTCGATGCCCTTGGCGCGATAGGCCGGGGCGATGCGGCGCAGTTGGTCGGCCAGCCCCTTCGGCGACTTCGGCCAGGTACTGCGATCAGGGATGATCTGGTTGTTGAGCAGGTCGTAAAGTTGGCCGGCGGTGCCTTGCCAGTTCCAGGGCGAGATCCGCTCCTCAAAATACTTGTCGAGTACCTGGGCGACGGCGTTGCTCTCCAAGGCACGGTCGATGCCGGCGCGTACCAGTTCCGCGTACTGGCGCTGGAATTCGCCGGGCTCGAAACCGAGGGCGCGGGCGACCGCCTCGCCGAAGCGTTCGTAATCGGCCATGCGCTGCTTGTGGGCGAGCACGACATTCGGCAGGATGCGCAGCGCATCCGCAAAGAGATCGAGCAGCGCGCCGAATACGTAGGGGCGATCCCGCTCCCAGGCCGCCGACGTATCCGCATCGTCCTTCCGGGCTTCGGGCGGGATGGTCGGCATATCGACGTGGATCACCCGGTCGATCAGGTCGGGACGGGTGGCGACTACGGCGATGCCATTCAGTACCACCGGTCGCTTGGTTTCCATGATGTGCTCTTCACCATTGGTGTAGAGCTGACGGGAAGCGAAGCCGCCACCCGTGGCCAGGGTGCAGAAGGCATCCTGCTGCTCGGCGGTGAGTCCCGAGAGGTTCTCGTAGCTGACCAGCCAGTTGTTGGCGGCGGCGACGAAGATGTCTTCCACCGTCTTGGGCCGACCACGCAGCATCACCTTATTGGGATCGACGAGGCTGCGCAGCACGGACTGGGTGGTGGATTTGGCCGAGCCCTGTTCGCCGACCAACTCCAGCACCGGGAACGGCGTGTCGAGCCGGAAGCTGTCGAGCAGCCAGGTCAGCACCATCACGCGGCGATTGCCGGGAATGTTGGTGTGCTGCCAGAGCAGTCCGATGTCACCGCCGCGCTGCGGCTCAGGCAAGGGCCGCATCGACTGGGTGCGGGTGAAATACGTCGGGGAGTGGTCAAGCACCTGCCAGCCAGTCGGCGTGACCAGCACTGCACGCCATCGTTCGTCGCAAAGATCGATCAGGTAACCGGCGTCATCCTTGGCGGCGCGGATGTGAAGGTCGATCTGCTCGCCATCATTGATGCCGGCAGCGGCAATCGTCGCCAGCGCCGACTTCATCGTGGTCTCGGGAACGCCGGTTTCCTTGGCCCGCCAATAGGCGCTACGCAACCACTCCTCGTAGCCGGTGGAATAGACGCGCCAGACTTCCTGGCGGCCTGGTGTCGGAATGACGGCAACCGCTTTGCGGTCGGCATCGTGGTGCAACTGGCACTGTGCTCTGGCAAGCGCAACCAGTTCGTCGAGGATGGACGGATCATCGCCTCCGCCGGGCAGTTCATCCCGCACCAGCTTGTCGAGGACGGTAATCGAGCAGTCCCGATTGGCGCCCTTGGCAGCATGGCGATACCGCAAAAAGGCCGGCATGTCCGTAGCCTGCAGGATCGAGAAGGCGCGCACCACATTCTCTTCGGCCAGTACGCCGACATCGTCCTTGAGACGAATCAGTGCGGCCTCGATGACGGCAATCGGATCGTCATCGGGTGTGATGGTCACGTCGCCCGGGATACCTTCTTCCGGCGACTGCAACAATAGAGCGGCATCATCACCATCATCACGAACGTCACCGATGTGACGGTGGTGATGATCGTGACGGTCGGCGTCTACTGCCGAGGCCGGCGAGAGGAAGGTGTCGGACATCCCCGTCCCCTCAGCGGCCGAGACTGATCAGTGCGCGGATGTCCTCAGCGCGCCAGACCGTGGTCTTGCTACCGAGTTTGATGCCTTTGGGGAACTTGCCCTCGCGGATGCCGGCCCACCACGCCGAGCGGCTGATGGGGATGATGGCGAGGACTTGGGGGAGTCGAACGAAGCCGGTTTCCGGCAGGATCGGGCGAGTCAGTTTCATGGCGAGCATCCGTGGTCATTGATGGATGTCGCCAGTCTGGGTCAGGCGGGTAGGTTGCCCCGCCGAACTTCAGGATGATTTCCTGAAGTTCAGGAATCCTGGATACGCTGCGGAATTTCCTTGGAGAAGGTTCTCAGGGCTGCGCCAAGCTTCTTGTGAAAGGACGCGTAGCCCCTCACATCTTGGCCAAATAGCTGCTGGGCTAAGTCATTGACGGCCTGGCCGATGGCTTCTGCATTGGGGCGCTCGCCCGCCCGATATTTCCCTGCCGAGGCTGCCAACAGATGTGCCATCAGGGCAATGGCCTTCATGCTGTTCATTTCTGTCGCGTCACTGCCATCAGGCAGTACCGGCTGGCGCGCCTCGTCGAACAAGAAAGCTGGGCGTTCCTCAAAAGGCAATTGCTCGAACCACCGGCGCAGGCTGGCCTTGTTAATGACGAGGCGCTCTTTCTCGAGCAATTCGTCGACGGGGGCACCCTTGAATACCTTGCCCTGGTTGGTGACGATACCCAGGTCTTCGTATTCCAGCCGCCCATCGCGCAAAGCGGTGACCAGTGCGGCACGCTTGGCGCTCATGCACTGGGTCTCGAAATTCAACTTGGCCAGTTCGGCAGGTTCGACGCCACACCAGAGGGCGATGGCGTCGGAAAGCTGGATGTGATCGGCCAGGTCCCAGTAGCGCAGGCAGTTGCTTGAGATCGGAGCAGGCATGGGTTTCCTCGCTGTTGTTCTTGGAATGCGGTGAGTCTACCCGGGGATGGATATCTCCTCCATGCCGACGTAAACAGTAGGCGGGCATCATCACGACTGTCACGACCATCACGCGACCGGTGACGATTGTGATGATGGTGACGGTCGATCTCTATTGTTATGGTCGGCGGGAAAGGGGGGCCGAGGCAAGAGGGGTCCTTCCTGGCCAAATTCCGATACGGGAGGCGCGAGCGCGGCATTTCGCTAGCGTCAAACTGCAAACCGAGGTTTGCAGGGTTTGCGGTTTGCACCCCGGCGAGGCGTGAGCATTGAATTCACGCCCTTGAAACCGGAAAACGGTCACCCCTATTCCAGCCAGTTCTGGCGAGGGTTTCAGCCTTTTTGGAGGCCAAGAATCGGCAAAACGGCCATCGTGGAATTGGGCCGAAGAAAAGGGCCTGCGGTGTGCGCAGACCCTTGGATGGTTTGCAGTCAGGCGATGCGGTATGTCCGCTGCCCGTCTGCTCCCTTCTCGGTGACGACCTCGTAGCCGAGGCGCTTCCTGACCATGCCGGAGATCGCGCCGCGAACGGTATGGGCCTGCCAGCCTGTGCTGACCATCATCTGGGCAATAGTCGCGCCGCCGGGGTGGCGCATGGCTTCGACTATTGCGGCCAGTTTGGTGCCGGGGCGGCTGGTGGGCGGGGTGGCCTCCAATTTCTGGAGGGCGTGGGTGACCTCGCGTTTCGTGAGGGCATCGGGAGCGTCCATTTTCTGGACACCCTTGGCGACGGGGCGCCGTTTGCCGACGGCGGCATAACCGGCATCGGTGAGTCGGTGGCTGCCTTCGGATTCTTCGACGAGCCCTCGGGCGAGCAATCCCTCGATGACCTTGGCTCGGGCACCGCCACGCAGCGTCGATGGTAGGGGTTCGACATTGCCGTCCGGTCGGCTGGCGGCGGCCTTGAGGACGGCGGTCTGGGTGTCGGTAAGTTTGGCTTGGGCGGTCATGTCGGTCTCCGGTGGTTAGTGGGCGTCGTCACTCGTCGCCGCCGAAGATCGCCAGCAGCTCGTCCATCCCGGCCTCTACCCGCCCGAGGTCACCGACGTGGCCCCAATGGATGGCATCGGGATCGTGACCAAAGTGGTCGTCGGCGAGTTGCTGCAGCCGTTCAAACTTGGCGTGGATGGCGGCAGTGCGGGCGAGGTAGGCGTCGAGGGCGGTTGGCTTGGTGTTCATCGTTGGCTCCGTGTGGTGATTGAGGACATCACCATGAACGCGCTGTTCGATCAGGAAGCCAAGGTATTTACTCTGCCGCAAATAGGGTAATTCGTCGTTTATTGGGGTAACCATATGGAAAATTGCCCCAATTGTGGGTAGTATTACCCCATTTCCGCTCTATCAGATGCCTCATGCACTCACTCTTGCCTGACTACCTTGCCAAGCTGCGTTTTGATGCCCAGCAACTGGCGACGCTGCGTGCCTTGGGTGAGTACCGGGGCAAGCAGCAACTCTATGTCGCGCAATCACCCGAGGTATTGAGTGATCTTCGCCAAGTGGCAGTTGTCGAGTCCACCGAATCTTCCAATCGCCTAGAAGGTGTGGTGGTGGCTGCCAACCGACTCAAGTCGCTGGTACTCAAGAATGCCACGCCCAAAAGCAGATCTGAGCAAGAAGTGGCAGGCTACCGCGATGCACTCGGCCTGATCCACGAAAGTGGTGAGCAGATGCCCTTCTCTGAGGGTACCGTCTTGCAGCTGCACGGCATTCTTTATCGCTACATGCCGCAGCCGGGCGGGCATTGGAAGGCAACCAACAACGACATCATCGAGCGCCACCCCGATGGCAGCTCACGCATTCGCTTCCGGCCCGTGGCGGCGCATCTCACGCCCATGGCGATGACCGACCTGATCGCGCGCTACCGCACGGCACTGGATCAACATCTGGCCGACCCGCTGGTACTGGTGCCGCTGGTCATTCTTGATTTTCTCTGCATCCACCCCTTCCCGGATGGCAACGGCCGCATGGCACGGCTGCTGACCCTGCAATTGCTCTATCACTTCGATTACGCGGTAGGTCGTTTCATTAGTTTGGAGCGCATTTTCGAGGAATCGAAAGAGAGCTACTACGAAACGCTGGAGGCCAGCTCGCAGGACTGGCATGACGGTGCCCACGATGTTGCACCGTGGCTGGACTACTTCTGGGGGGCACTGCTGCGGGCCTACAAGGAATTCGAGGAACGTGTCGGCACCATCGAACGCGGGCGTGGCGCCAAGGGTGACCGTGTGCGCGCCGAAATCCTCAAGCGCAACCTGCCTTTCTCAATCTCGGAAATCGAAGAGGCCTGCCCCGGCATCAGCCGCGACATGGTGCGCGTCGTCTTGCGCGCCATGAAAGCAGAAGGGCTGATCACGCCAATGGGCAAAGGCCGTGCTGCCAAGTGGGAGCAGATATCACAACCTATCGGGCAAGCCACCCCTGCCCAGCCGAATTCATCAGGAAAACAGCAATGAACCAAATCGAACAACAGTTCTTCAACGACCTCGAAAAAAAGCTCTGGACCGCCGCGGACAAGCTGCGATCCAACCTGGATGCCGCCGTCTACAAGCACGTGGTGCTGGGCCTGATTTTTCTGAAGTACGTCTCCGACGCCTTCGAGGAACGCCAGAAAGAACTGCGCGAGCAGTTCCAGAACCCCGACCATGACTATTACATGGCTCCGGAGGACTACGCCGTCGACTACGAGGGCCATCTTGCCGCCGAGCTGGAGGTGCGCGACTACTACACCGAGAAAAACGTGTTCTGGGTGCCGTTGGAAGCGCGCTGGCAGACCCTGCGCGACTGTGCCCAACTACCGCCCAAGGCCCCATTGCCATGGAACAAGCCCGGCAAGGACGAGCCGGAAGAAATGCGCAGCGTCGGCTGGCTTATCGACAACGCCATGGAGGCCATCGAGCGTGAGAACGAGAAAAAACTCAAGAACGTCCTCAACAAGGACTTCGCTCGCACCCAGATCGACAGCCACAAACTAGCCGACCTGATCGCCCACTTCTCGGATACCGACTTCAACCGCAAGGACTACAACGGCCAGCCGCTGGGTCTGAAAAGCAAAGACATCCTCGGCCACGTCTACGAATACTTCCTTGGCCAGTTCGCCCTGGCCGAAGGCAAGAAAGGCGGCCAGTACTACACGCCCAAGAGCATCGTCACGCTGATCGTCGAAATGCTACAGCCCTTCAAGGGCCGCGTGTACGACCCGGCCATGGGCTCGGGCGGCTTCTTTGTGCAGAGCGAAGAGTTCATTGAACAGCACGGCGGCAAAGTGGCCAACGGCAAAACGGGGCAGATCAGCGTCTACGGTCAGGAAAGCAACCCCACCACTTGGCGCCTGGCTGCGATGAACATGGCCATTCGCGGCATTGACTTCAATTTCGGTGGCGCACCGGGCGACACGCTGCTCAACGACCTGCACCCCGACCTGCGCGCCGACTTCGTGATGGCCAACCCGCCCTTCAATATGAAGGAGTGGTGGAACGAAAAGCTGGCCAGCGACCCGCGCTGGATTGCCGGCACCCCGCCGCAGGGCAACGCTAACTTCGCCTGGTTGCAGCACATGCTCTATCACCTGGCTCCAGCAGGCAGCATGGCCCTGCTACTGGCCAATGGCTCGATGAGCAGCAACACCAACAACGAAGGCGAGATTCGCAAAAAGCTGATCGAGGACGATTACGTGGAATGCATGGTCGCGCTGCCTGGCCAGCTCTTCACCAACACGCAAATCCCAGCCTGCATCTGGTTCCTCACCCGCGACAAGCGCAACGGCCTGGCGCTCAACAAAACCAAGCGTGACCGGCGCGGGCAGTTCCTGTTCATCGATGCCCGCCAGCTCGGCTATATGAAAGACCGCGTGCTGCGCGACTTCACGGTGGAGGACATCAAGAAGGTGGCCGACACCTTCCATGCCTGGCAACTGGGTGAAGGTTATGAAGATGTAGCTGGCTTTTGCTACTCAGCCTCGCTGGACGACATCCGCAAGCACGAACATGTGCTGACGCCGGGGCGCTATGTGGGCGCGGAAGAACAGGAAGACGATGGCGAAGCCTTTGCTGACAAGATGGCGCGACTGACGGCGCAGTTGGCAGAACAGTTCGCCGAAAGTGCGAAGCTGGAAGGCGAGATCAAGAAAAACTTGGCAGGGCTCGGATATGGCTGGTAAATGGCCTTACAAGCGCGTTGAAGAAATCGCACTGAAGATCGCGATGGGGCCATTTGGCTCGTCGATCAAGGTTGAAACCTTCACTGATTCAGGAATTCCAATTATCAGTGGCCAGCATCTCCGTGAAGCGCAGGTGACTGATGGCGAATTCAACTTCATCACAGAGGCACACGCTGATTCTCTGAAAAATGCCAATGTCCAGCGGGGGGATGTGATTTTCACCCACGCGGGCAACATTGGACAGGTGGCATTTATTCCTGATGATTCCGCATATCAAAGATATGTCATTTCTCAGCGACAGTTTTATCTTCGCTGCAATACAGACCTCATCCTCCCAGAATTCATCACCTACTACTTCAAGACTCCAGAAGGCCAGCACAGGCTACTTGCTAATGCAAACCAGGTTGGCGTGCCATCTATTGCGCGGCCATCCTCCTACCTCAAGACAATTGAGGTCCCTGCGCCCTCAATTGAGGAGCAGCAAGTTGTTGTTCGAAACATAAAGGCGCTTGACGCCAAGATTCGTTTGAACATCGGCACCAACCAAACCCTAGAAGCCATGGCGCAAGCCATCTTCAAATCGTGGTTTGTCGATTTCGACCCGGTCAAAGCCAAGATTGCTGCCAAGCAGGAAGACCGCGACCCGCTGCGTGCCGCCATCAGCGCCATCAGCGGCAAGCCCAACGCCGAACTCGACACCCTGCCGCCCGAGCAATACGAACAACTCGCCGCCACCGCCGCGCTGTTTCCGAATGAGATGGAGGATTCGGAGCTGGGGGAAATACCGAAGGGGTGGATGGTTTTCGATATGCGCTCACTTGCTGAAGTCATATCCAAGGGAACAACACCGAACAAGTCAGATCTCGCAAATGCCAAAGACGTACCAATAGTTCCCTTTATCAAGGTTAAAGACATTTCTGAGGATGGAGAAATCGCTCGTGGTAACTTGGAGCTCATCGCTCGATCAATTCACGAGAGTTCACTTAAAAGATCGATTCTTAAGACTGATGACCTTCTGTTTTCTATCGCAGGCACCATCGGGCGAACGGCTTTTGTTGATAAAGATTTAAATGGTGCAAACGTAAATCAGGCAATCGCGTTTATCCGCCTTAAAGACAAGCTAAGCCACTTCTCGCTGTGCTGGCTAACTTTACGCAGCATCGAAACGCAGAACTTCATTGCCTCAAAAGTAGTGCAGGCAGTGCAGGCAAACGCAAGTTTGGCAAATATCGGGGATATAGCAGTCAGGATGCCAGGCAATGATGTTCTCAAGAAATGGAATAGTGTCGTTAGCCCGCTGATTCTCGAATACCGTGCTCGTCAGGGTGAAATTCGAGCTTTGGCAATACTACGCGACACGCTGCTCCCCAAACTCATGTCTGGCGATCTATCGGTAACAGCCCTTGCCGAGTCCACAGGGGTTGCATGATGGACATCAAGAAGCTTCGCGAAAACAAGCTGATAGTAGATAAGGTCGAAGAGGCCTTACAGGCCGCGTATTCGTCTAATGGGGATTTCAATGACGTATTAGATGAATCAGAGCCGCTTTCATTCAAGGGGTTGAAAGATCCCGATCATGAATACGCTTACACAGTCAGTGAAGTGCTGTACTGGGCTGATCGTGACGCCTATCTCGACGAACTCGACCATTGGGAGGGGCGGCGTCAAGCGAATCAGCACGAGGCAGCTACTGAGTTTGAACCGCCCCCGATTTTTCTGGACACGAATTTGGGGTTAAATCGTGTTTGAAAAAGGAGTCATTGAATGCTGAATGAATCGAAGGTGGAAGGGATTGCGCCGGGTTTGCTGGAAGGAGCGCGTAG
>JAGOSV010000031.1 GCA_018062105.1 Sterolibacterium sp.
ATCACCCCAAAAAGACAGAAAACTACACAAATCAAGGTGCTGTGAACAGCCCCCCTATCCAACGTCTTGATCGTAAACAACTATTTCGAGCGGTCAACGACATTGGCATTCATGCGATTGCCCTGCCGGCGACATCGACTTCCAGCCCGGCGGCGTGGCGCTCTCCGGAGAGCAGGTAGGTGGTCGGACTAACGCTGTCTTCATCGCGGTTGCGTTCGTTGTATTTGGTCGAGTGGAACAGAGCCAGACGCAGGCTGGCATCGCCTTGCTCGCTGTCGAATTTTGCGCCCAGTTCGATATTGCGGCTCTTTTCCGGCGGGGTGTTGGAGCTGAGTGGATCGAACTGGTAGGCATCCCCCGAAGTGTTGAACGATGTGCCGTAGGAAAAGTGGTAGGACGAAAGGAAGGTGGGCTGGTAGAGCACGCCAAAACGCTTGCTCCACAGGCTGTCGGAGCGTCCCAGGGTGCCCAGTTGTTGGCCGACGGTTTGTGTCGGACTGGCCGTGGTGGCAAAGGTGCGGTATGTCCCTTCGAACTTGTCCCAGCGCAGGCCGCCGATCAGTTTCCATTGCTTGGTCAGATGCAGAGTGTCCTGTGCGTAAATGCCATAGGCAGAGGATTCAAAGTCGCGGTTTTTGAGCTTGAGACGCAGGGATTCATTGATGCTGGCGCCATCATCAGGGCTGCCCAGCAGGGTTCTGGGCTTGGTCAGGGTTACGCCGGCTGGCAGTGTCGGGGTGTAGCCTTTGAACTTGTCCTGGGTAAAGTCGATTCCGGTCAGTAGGTCGTTTTTCAGGCCGAGGGTGGTGAAGCTGCCGCTGTAGTCACTTTGTAGCATCTGGGTATCCAGATCCATGGCCTTGTTGTTGGTACCACGGGTCAGGATAGTGTTAGCAGTGAGATTGCTGGCAGTAACGCTGCTGGGGCAGGTGGGGTTGTTGACCACACCGGTAGTCGGATTTGTGCTGCGCTGGCAGAGGCGGATAGCACTGGCACGTTGGTCGCGTTCGAAACTGCCGGCCCGGTAGCGGGTTTGTAGCTCACCGCCATTGGCGAAGCGATGAAGGTGGCTGAGCGTGGTGAAATTGGCCTTGCCGGCGTTGTAGTCACTGGCCATACCGTAGTAGTTCTTCGGGTCGACGTCCAGCAGGTTGCGGTTAGTTGCACCCGCTGCCGGGGTGACCCAGGGCAGGCCGTAGTTAATGCCGTTGTGATTTTCGAGATGGAAGGCACTGATGAGAAATTCATCGGAGGTGCCGGTGCCGAAGCGGAAGGATGGGGCGATGCCTTTTTTGTCGAGTCCGGCACCATACTGGCCAAATGTTCCTGAGCCGTTCCACATGGCGGCCAGACGGAAGGCTGCATTGTCGCCAGTCTTGACGTTGAAGTCGCCTTCCAGCCGGGCGTACTGGCCGCTGCCGACGGTCGCCGTGACTTCATGGCGGTTGATGAGATCGGGCGTCTTGCTGACCTGATTGGCAACCCCACCGGTCGAGCCACGACCGAACAGCATCGAGGCCGAGCCGCGCATCACTTCGAGGCGGTCGTAGTTGAAGGTGTCGCGTTCGTAGAAGGCCGGATCACGCATGCCGTCGACGAAGATGTCGCCGCTGGCCTGCAGCGAAAAACCACGCAGGCGGATGTCCTCTTCGCCGCCTTCTGCCGCCAGGAAGCTGACGCCGGCAGTGTTGTGCAGGGCATCTTTGAAGGTGTCGAGGTTACGATCGTCGATCAGTTTTTCGGTGACTACGGTGACGGATTGCGGAATGTCGCGCAGTTCCTGCTTGCCCTTGCCGATACGGGTGGTGGTGACTTGCAGGCTGTCGCGGGATATGGGTTCGCTGCTGTCTTCGACACGCACAGTCGGCAAGGTGGTGGTGGATTCCGTTGTTCCCCCGGCAGCGAGGGCGGGTTGCGTGGCCAGCGCCGACAGCAACAGGGTGGGCAGGGTAAGGGGGCGGCGGAGGTGTTTCTTGCGGGACATGGAGATTCCTTGTGGGCAAATGAGGAAAAGGAGAGAACTTCAAGGGGTGGGTTCGGTGACGAAACCGATGCGGGTCAGCCCGGCGCGTGCGGCAGCGGCCATGACCTCGGCAACTTTTTCATAAGGCGTGCGGCGCGCGGCAGCCAGGTGCAGCTCTGGCTGGGGCGTGTGTTGCGCGGCTTCGCTCATGTGCTGCGCCAGTTGTGTGGTGGTGATGGGCGTGTCGTTCCAGTAGAGACGGGCTTCATCATCGATGCTCAGGCGCACGGTCTCGGGCTGGGTTTGCAAAGGGGTGGCATTTGCCTGCGGCAGGTCGATGGGCACGGCATGTTGCAGCAGGGGCGCGGCGACAATGAAGATCACTAGCAGCACCAGCATGACGTCGATCAGCGGAATCATGTTGATCTCGGCCAGGGCGTCGTCATCGTCGTGGTCGCTGAAAGTTCCGAAGGACATGGGGGCTCCTTATGCGGCGTGCGCGCCGAAGCGGGCGATGATGCGCTCGGAGGTGGCGCTGACCTTGTCGTTGCTGTAGTTCGGCGCTTCCTTGAGGCCGGTGGCCAGGAAGGTGAAGACATCGTGGGCGAAAGAGTTGAGCTCGGCCATGGTGTTGCGGCTGGCACGGGCGAAGGCGTTGTAGGCGATGGCGGCCGGGATCGCCACGGCCAGGCCGAGAGCCGTCATGATGAGTGCTTCACCGACCGGGCCGGCCACCTGGTCGAGGCTGCTGCGGCCGCTGTGGCCGATGGCCAGCAGGGCGTGATAAATGCCCCAGACGGTGCCAAACAGGCCGATGAAGGGCGCAGAGGAAGCAACCGTGGCCAGGAAGGTCTGGCCATGTTCCATACGGGCCTTGTCCTGGGTGATGGCCCGTTTCAGGGCGCGGGTCAGGAATTCATCCGGTGTGCCGGCGGCGATCAGTCCCTTGTGGCGCTGGTTGTCACTGCTGGCGCAGTGCTGCTCGACGGCGGTGAAGCCGTGATGCACCAGATGGGAGAAAGGTTCATTGACACCGGTTTCGCGCAGGCCGCGCGCCACGGCATCGAGGCTGTCGGCACGCCAGAAGGCGCTCAGAAAATTTTTGCTGCGGCGCTGGGCGTAGTGGAGGCGCAGGCCTTTGGCGATGATGAGATACCAGGTGCCGATCGACATCACGAGCATGATGGCCAGGATGACCTGGGCCACGCCATCGGCCTGGGAGAGGAAATGGGCAAAGCCCAGCGGAGCAGTGGTAGCGGACATGATCAATCCTTGAGTGAAAAATCGATGGGAACCAGAACAGAGGCGGCAATCGTTTCATTTCCCAGGCGGGCGGGGACGAAGCGCCAGCGCTGTACGGCTTCGTGTGCTGCATTGTCTAGGCGTGTTGAACCACTGCTGCGGTGGATGCGGACTTCGCCGGGTTTGCCCTGGGCATCCACCTGAACCTGCAACACGACTCTGCCTTGTTCTCCCATGCGGCGGGACAGCAGGGGATAGGCCGGGCGTGGATTGTCCAGATAGGCTGCGTCAAAACGCTGGGGCTGCGGGCTGGCCGGGGCTGAGACGTTTGTGTGCGAGGAGGCTGTCGTTTCGGCCGGGCTCGTGGCCGGGCCGGGTGGGGTGAGTGGGGTGGGGATTTCGGCCGGTGGGGGCTGGGTATTCGGATGTGCCATCGGGGCAGCAGTGCTCAGGAGCGGGGCATGCGGCCGGGGTTTTTGTTGTGGCGGCGGTGATGGGTACGATTCAGCTTGTGGTGCGGGCTGGTTCTGGTGCGGGCTGGGCGACGGGGCGCTCGTCAGCAAACTGACACTCAGCACCGGCATGGCGGGGGTTTCGACGGTCGGAAGGTGTTGTAGCAATGCCCACAGCAGGGCGGCGTGAGCCAGCGCCACCAGCACCAGCCCGCTGCGTGAAATACGCCGGGGGGCGTACCACAGCGAGGATGAGTGTAGAGACGAGGACAAAAGCCGGAGGCCAGCGCCTGGGGCATGGGGCGATAATGCGGGAGACATGGGGGAGCCCGTCGTGCGGGGTTGCTCCATAAAGTCCAAACAATAATTATTCTCATTTATATTTTATGGCCTGTCAATGGCTATCGGTGGTCATCAATGGCTGCCGATAGTGGTGGCCGATGGCTGTTTAGGATTGCCTGGCCGGCCGTCGTGTGAGGACGTTTCGTGTGGTGATGTGGCAGCATGGCGGTACATGGATGGGTTTGCCGTGTTTGTTGGTGCGTTATCATGGCGAATGCGCTCGATTTTGCGGTTTGTTGCGATATTGCTGCCGGTATTGCCGGGGCTGCTGGCTTGTGCCGGCTCTGCGGCCGTGGTTCCACGCGATGCGTCACGGGTGTCGACCAGTGCGAAGCCTCCTCCGGTCGGGGGGGATTTTGGTTTTCAGCAACTGGCCAAGACAGATATCGATCGCGTGGCCGACGCCGAACGCAGGGAGATTTTTGCCGGTTTGCAGTTGTTGGCCGAGAAGCTTTACCGGCGGAATCCGGCCGAATGGAAAAAATCCGGGGCGACGCATCTCGAGGAGGCTCTGGCACGGTTGAAGGCGGGTGCGCAGAGTGGGCAATATGCCGGGCTGGAGGGATATTCGGGGGTGGCAGCGATGCAGCAGGCCTTCCGGGAGGATTTTCAAGGCGATCGGGTGCTGGCTCTGATGGGCGGGTTGGGCGGCATGGTGCATGTGGCTTTCAACGAGAAGACGGAATTTTTTATGACGGACGATCTGGATCCGCAAAAACTGTACAACAGTGCACGCAATGTCGAGATTGCCGTGTGGCGTCTGTCGAATGCCCGCGACCGTCGGGGTGTCCTGTTTTTACTGTCGAATGAGCCGGCCAGTCAGGGGCAGCCGGCTAATCTGAGTTTTGAGCGCGAGTTTGGCAAGATCATCGGCCAGCTCGACATGCTGGCAATCGTCGTGGCCGACAAGGCGAACCGCTCCATCGTCAAGGTTCTTCAGAGTGTGGCGACGGCTCTTTTTCTTCCTGTAGGAATGGTCAAATGAAGTCGGAGTCTGTGAAGCCTGTGAAGTCTGTCGTGGTGTTGATTTCCGGGCGGGGTAGCAATATGCGCTCGCTGGTCGAGGCGGGTTTGCCGGATTGTCGTCTGGTGGTCATCAGCAATTGCCCCGATGCAGCCGGGCTGGCCTATGCCCAGGCACAAGGATTGGCGACGGCGGTGGTCGATCATCGTGCTCATGCTTCGCGTGAGGCATTCGAGGAGGCGCTGGCCGAGGTGATCGATGACCATCGGCCGGATCTGCTGGTGCTGGCAGGGTTCATGCGCATCCTGGGGGCTGCCTTCGTGCGCCGTTATTCTGGCCGGCTGCTGAACATCCACCCCTCGCTGTTGCCGTCTTTCCCGGGCATGCACACCCATCAGCAGGCTTTGGCCAGTGGTGTCCGGCTGCACGGTTGTACGGTGCATTTCGTGACGCCGGCGCTGGATTGCGGGCCGGTCGTGATTCAGGCAGCGGTGCCGGTGTTGCCGGGGGATGATGAGGCACGGCTGGCTGCGCGTGTGCTGGTTCAGGAGCATCTCATCTATCCGCAGGCGGTACGCTGGTTCCTTGAGGGCCGGTTGAGTCTGACGGAGGAGGGCCGGGTTTGCTTGCAGGGAGAAGCGGCAGCGCAGATGTCGGCAACAGCCTTGATCGTGCCCGTGTCCTCATGAATGCCGCACGCCGTCAGCGCCTGCTGCTGGCGCTGCTGGTTTCATTGTTGCTGCATTTGCTGGTGCTCGGTGCTCCGGCCGGGTATCTGCCCTTTCTGGCTGAAGGCGGGATTGCGGAGGCACCGGTGGCGGTACGCCTCGATGCTCATCTGGCGCGTTTGCCTGATGCCGCCCCTGCGATATCGTTGTCCGTGGGCGCTTCTTCGGTACCGCAGACGGGGTTGGCAGAGGCGGCAGAGGCGGCAGCGCGGCCCGGGCAGCCGCCTCCTGTCGCCGCTCCCCCGGCAGGCGAGGTGCCGCGAGAGGGGGGGCAGGAGTCTGGGGCACCTGCGGTAGCTGTGGCAGCGGTGACCGGTGGGACGGAGGTGGCAGGGGTGGCAGGGGTGGCGGGTAATGCAACCGGGGCGAGGGATGAGGTACTGGCCGAGCCATCCGCCAGCGGGGTGCAGGAGGCGGCAGCGGCTGCGCAGGAAGGCGTGCCGGTCGTGGCGGCCAGTCATTTTTCATTGCCCCGGCGTGGCAGTGTGCGGTTTCGTGTCATGCGTGGGGAAGGTGGACTGGTGGTCGGGCAGTCCGTGCATCACTGGAATCATGATGGTCAAAATTACGTGCTCAACAGCGTGACGGAAACCACAGGGTTGATCGCGCTGTTCAAGCCGGTACGCGCGATCTGGTTGAGTCAGGGGGCGATTGGCGCGCAAGGCTTGCAGCCACATGAGTTTCGTACCGAGAAGAATGGGGTGCGCGGGGATGCGGCGGGATTCGATTGGCAGAGCATGACCTTGTCCCTGAGCGGCGGGCCGCAACGGACGGTACGCCTGATGCCGGGCAGTCAGGATGTCTTGAGCATGTTCTATCAACTCGGTACCATGCTGCCCGCTTTGCAACAGCATGTGCAGGCGGTGAAGCGGGATGGTTTCCGGCTGTATGTGACGACCGGCAGGAAGCTGGAGGAATACCATTTTCAGTGGCTGGGCGAGGAGTCACGAACCTTGAAACGGCTCGGGGAGCAGCCTGCCGTGCATCTGCGGGTGCTGACCGGCGAGCAGACCATTGATTTGTGGCTGGGAGAGAATTTGCGCGGCTTGCCGTTGCAGATACGTTATACGGATGGTAAGGGCGACAGCTTCGACCAGGTTGCTGACGAGATTGAATTCGAGGAAGAAAAGGGGCCATGACGGGCCACGGAACCATGAATGAGAAACGTGCAGGGAATATGAAGACAAAAAATACGAAGGGGGCGGGTGCTGCTGCGACAGCATCCCGCGAGGCTGGCCGCGCGGTGCGGCCATCGGCGAAGGGAGCTGCGGCCAGCCGACGGCCGGCAGCCGAGGGGGCGAGGGCTGGGGGTGCGCTGACACCGGCCATGCTGGCGCATGCCAGTGCGGTTTTGGGGGAACTGCTGACATTCAGCCAGCCGGCCGACGGGGTGCTGTCTGGTTATTTTCGTGAGCATCGGCAGCTGGGAGGGCGTGAGCGGGCGTTCATCGCCGAGACCTGTTATCAGGTGTTGCGTCATAAACGGCAGTTGGAGCGGCTGGTGCAGCCGGCTCATGGCGCACGCTGGCTGGTGCTGGCGGCGCTGTTGCGTCATGCTGGCCTGGCGCAAAAACAGCTGGCGGAGGTAGTGTCGGTGACGGAGCGCGAGTGGTTGCAGGCACTCAAGTCAGGCCCCGAGCCGGTGTGGCTGCTGGCTGAGCGCCTGGATTTCCCGGACTGGCTGGTGGCGCGTCTGGCCGACCGCTTTTCGGAAGCGGCCTTGATCGAGTTGGCGCAGGGGCTCAATGGCAGTGCACCGCTGGATGTACGGGTCAACACCCTGAAGGCGACGCGAGAGGACGTGCTGGCTCGCCTGGCTGCTGAAGGTCTGCCTGCTGAGGCTTCGCCTCATGCGTCGTGCGGCATCCGCTTCAAGGGCAAGCCTGCCTTGCAAAAGCACACGCTGTTTCTGGAGGGGGCCATCGAGGTGCAGGATGAGGGCAGCCAGTTGCTGGGGGTATTGCTGGCTCCGAAGCGGGGTGAGATGGTGGTGGATTTCTGTGCCGGGGCGGGCGGCAAGACCTTGCTGCTGGGTGCCATGATGCGTTCCACCGGGCGGTTGTATGCCTTCGATGTGTCGGCCAAACGCCTGGCAAGACTCAAACCGCGTGTGGCTCGCAGTGGTCTGTCCAATGTCCATCCGGTCTGCATCGACAGCGAAGGGGATGTGCGGATCAAGCGGCTGGCCGGCAAGATCGACCGGGTATTGGTCGATGCCCCATGCAGCGGGCTGGGGACATTGCGGCGCAATCCGGACCTCAAGTGGCGTCAGACACCGCAGGCGATTGCCGAGCTGGTGCAAAAACAGGGCGGCATCCTGGCCAGTGCTGCCCGTTTGGTCAAACCGGGCGGGCGACTGGTCTATGCCACTTGCAGCATTCTTGAAGAGGAAAATGGGCAGATCGTCGAGGCGTTCATGGCGGCGCATCCTCAATTTCGGCGGCTGAATGCACAGGAGGTATTGGTCGCACAGGGGATCATCATTGATTGTGGCGAGGACATGCGCCTGTTGCCTCATGTGCATGGCACGGATGGCTTTTATGCAGCAGTGCTGGAGCGGGCGGCGTGATTTTTCATTGCGGCGGTTGGTACGGATTGCGCAAGGCTTTGCTGTTGTTCTTGCTGGTGGCTGCGCCGGTATTACCAGCATGGGCACATTCGTCGCTGCCGGCCAGCGGAACGGTCGAAGTGGCGTTTACGCCCTGGGATGACGCCGAGGGGGCGATCATCCGTATGTTGTCCGGTGCGCGGCATGAAATTTACGTCCAGGCTTATCTTTTTACCAGTCGTAATCTGGCCAATGCCCTGCTCGAGGCGCAGCGGCGCGGCGTGCAGGTGTTGGTCCTGGCGGATCGGGACATGGTGGTGAAGGGTGAAAACAGCCAGATCCCACGCTTTGCCCGAGCCGGAATCCCGGTCTGGCTGGAGACGCGCTACGCCGTGGCACACAACAAGATCATGCTGATAGACCCGCAGGAACCTGGGGCGGCCGTGATGACGGGCAGTTACAACTACACGTACTCGGCACAGGCCAGAAATGCCGAGAATGTGCTGATTCTGCGCGGCAACCCGGCACTGGTGCGTGCCTATCTGGACAATTGGTTGCGTCATCGCAGCGAAGCGACGGCATATCGCGAGATCAAGGGAGTTGAACCATGAGCAGTGAAACCCGCAGCCTGTTGCTCAATTTCTGGCATGACCTGCAGCAGCCTGATACCCTCTGGCAGGCTGCGGTGCTGCTGGTATGTCTGTTGCTGGCCTGGGGAATCCATCAGTTGGTGCGTCGCCGGCAGGAGGCGACACAGGCTGGTGTCTGGCAGATGGGGCAAGGTAGTCTGCGGCGCGTGACTTTCCCGCTGGTGGCGTTGGTACTGGTAGCTTTTGCTCAACAAATGCTGCAAAGACAGATGCACACTCATTTGCTGGCTTTGGCCGTGCCCTTGCTCGGTTCGCTGGCTATCATCCGGGTTGTTTTTTATGTGTTGCGCCATACCTTTCGCTTGTCGGGCTGGCTGGCAACTTTCGAGCGCAGCTTCGCCTTGCTGGTGTGGGGCCTGGTCGCCCTGCACATTCTTGGCGTATTGCCCGATGTGCTCGAGTTCCTTGAGTCCATCGAGTTTGTCATCGGCAAGCAGCATCTGAACTTGTGGCAGATCCTGCAGGGGGCGATGACGGTCATGGCTGCTTTGCTGCTAGCCCTGTGGGTGGGCGGGTCTATCGAGCGGCGGTTGATGGCCGCCCGGGATCTCGACGAGAATCTGAAAGTGGTCTTTGCCCGCTTGAGCCAGGCGTTGCTGGTGTTGCTGGCGGTGTTGATCGGCCTGCCGCTGGTGGGTATCGACCTGACGACGCTGTCGGTGTTTGGCGGGGCGCTGGGGGTGGGGCTGGGGTTCGGCTTGCAGCGGATTGCCAGCAGTTATGTGTCCGGGTTCATTATTTTGCTTGATCGTTCGATCCGCCTGGGCAACGTCATTACGGTGGGCGACGATCGGGGGCAGGTGACGCAGATTACGACGCGCTACACAGTACTGAAGGGCGGGCATGGTGTCGAGGCCATTGTGCCGAATGAAATGCTGATTAGCCAGGTGGTCCGGAACGAGTCTCTCAGTGATCCTTGTGTGCGGGTCGCCTTGTCGGTTCAGGTGGGTTATGACTCGGACATCGGGCAGGTCATGCAGCTGATGTGTGCCGCAGCACAGCAGCAGTCGCGGGTGCTGGCTGATCCGCCGCCCCGGGCCTTTCTGAAGGAATTTGCCGATTCGGGCATCAATATGGAACTGGGCATCTGGATACGGGATCCGCACGAGGGGGTGTTGCAGCTGCGCTCGGACATCAATCTGGCCATGTTGCAGGCATTTCGCGCTCATGGCATCGACATTCCCTATCCGCACCGGGTATGGCAGGCGTTGGAGCCTGCGCAGGTGTCGCGGGGCATGGCTGTCCCTGTGACATAATTCCGCCCTCCGCAGCAGTTGTGCGCCCGGTGGGATAGGGTGTCTGGAGGGGCGGTGTCGTAGCGGGAAAATGGCGTAATATGAGCGCCCTGTGGCTGTGTGGCCGTGATTTGGGTGCCGGGCGTGGGCTTGGCGCTGCTGGGGAGAAACAGGCAATGTCCGATTTGATGAAGAGTATCGACGAGCGCGCCAGACTGGCGGGAACCAACAAGCTCGAGATTCTGCTGTTTACGCTGGGACAGGACAGCCGTACCGGGCGACGCGAGACGTTCGGCATCAATGTGTTCAAGGTGCGTGAGGTGATGCGCAAGCCGCCGGTCACGGCTTCTCCCGACATGCCGGCAGCGGTCAAGGGCATGGTCAGTTTGCGAGGGGCACTGGTGCCAGTGCTGGACCTGGCGGAATACGTCGGGATACAGGCCGAGGTGCCGCGTGAGGTCATGATCGTGACGGAATACAACGGCCATACGCAAGGCTTCCTGGTCGAAGGGGTCGATACCATCCTGCGTCTGGACTGGCAGGAAATGCGGGTGCCCCCCGAAATGCTGATTTCGGAAATGGGCGGCATGGTGACGGCAGTGACGGAGCTGCACGATGGCCGTCTGGTCATGATGATCGATGTCGAGCGGGTGCTGGCTGAGACGACGCAGACGGATGATGCGTATCTGTACAAGGACCTGCAGCCCGTTCCTGCGGAGATGACGGTGTTTTTTGCGGATGATTCGCCTGTGGCGCGCGGTCAGATACAACGTACATTGGATGCTCTGGGGATCAAGCATTCCAGCGCAGTGAATGGCCGCCTGGCCTGGGAGGCGTTGCAGAAAATTGCAGATTACGCAGCCACCAGCAAGCGGCCGGTGCGCGATCTGATACAGGTCATCCTGACTGATGTGGAAATGCCGGAGATGGATGGTTACATCCTGACGCGCCATATCAAGACCGATCGGCGTTTTGCTGGTATTCCGGTCATCATGCATTCCTCCCTGACCGGGATGTCGAACAGCCAGCTGGGGCGTTCGGTGGGGGTGGATGAGTATGTTTCCAAGTTCGAGCCGCAACGCCTGGCCGAAGTATTGACACGCTTTTCCGGGGTGCATGCTCCGGCATTGCCTGCTTGAGGAGCGGCGTAATGAGTAATGCACTGACGGTTGCCAGCCGGCCCAGTGGCGGATTGCTGGATACCATCGATGCCCGCACCCGCCTGACCAGCACCAATTGTATGGAGGTGCTGTTGTTTTCCATGGGGACACAGGAGACGTTCGGCATCAATGTCTTCAAGGTGCGTGAGGTCAGCAAAACGCCAAGAATTACCAAGACGCCGAACATGCCGGTCGGAGTCGAAGGGCTCATCAGCCTGCGCGGCAGCGTGATCCCGGTGCTGTCTCTGGCGCGTGCCATGAGCTTGCCGGAGGTGCACGACCAGCCCAGCAGGGCGATGATGGTGGCCGAATACAACAAGCGTGTGCTGGGGTTTTTGGTGCACGAGGTTGACCGCATCACCCGGGTCGAGTGGGAGCGGGTGCATGCGCCGGAAAATGTCGTTAGTGGCGGCACAAATCGGTTCATTACTGCGATTACGGAATTGCCGGGAGGACGTATGGTGTCCATCCTCGATGTCGAGCAGATCATGACGGCGACCTTTGGTGAGGCTCAGGTTCCCGAGGTGGCCAGGATGGACGAGGGGACGGATTACAACGTCTTCTTCGTCGATGATTCCGTCGTGGCACGCCGCAAAGTGATGGAGGTGCTCGACAAGATGGGCGTCAAGCACAAATACGCCGTCAATGGCCAGGAGGCCTGGACGCGTCTGCAGGGCATGGCGGCGCATGCCGAGCTGACTGGCAAGGACTTGAGCCAGGACCTGCAGCTGATCCTGACGGATGCTGAAATGCCGGAGATGGATGGCTACATGCTGGCCCGCAACATCAAGGCAGATCACCGTTTCAGCGGTATCCCCGTGGTCATGCACTCGTCACTGTCTTCCGAGGCCAACCGGGCCATGGGTAAACAGGTTGGGGTAGATTCCTATGTGGCCAAATTTGATGGTGCGGTGCTTGCGGAAACCTTGCGGCAGCTGCTGAGAAAGCGTTAACAGGCCAGGGGCCGGGGGCGTGGGCTGCGGTGATCCGTCGTGTCCTGGAGCCATTCGATATGAACATCACAGATACCAGAGACCGAGTTGGAGAATTGCATGTCTGATCCGAGCAAAATCAAGTTCCTTGTCGTCGATGACTTTTCAACGATGCGCAGAATCGTGCGAAATTTGTTGAAAGAGCTGGGGTATACCAACGTCGAAGAGGCAGAGGATGGGGCGCTGGCCTTGCAGAAGCTGCGGGGTGGCGGGTTCAATTTCGTCGTTTCGGACTGGAATATGCCCAATATGGATGGCTTGCAGCTGTTGCAATCCATCCGGGCCAGCGCTGAACTGCGCTCCCTGCCGGTGCTGATGATCACGGCCGAGGCCAAGAAGGAGAACATCATTGCGGCGGCCCAGGCGGGTGCCAATGGTTATATCGTCAAGCCGTTCACGGCGGCGACGCTGAATGAAAAGCTGAGCAAGATTTTTGAAAAAATCGGACAGGCGGCAGGTTGATGCCGGATGAATGCCGGGGGAGCACCGGCGGATTGGATCGGAGGAGTGGTCGGGAAAATGTCTCAGTCAAATATTCAGGAAGCCGCGCGGACGCCGGCGAATTTCGATGAGCCCGGGGATAATGATGATCTTCAGGCTTTGTTCGACAGTCTCACGGCAGGGGGCGCGGAGCCGGTGGTGATACCGGTGGCGGTGGGGGCGGACGCTTCGGGGGACAACGACGATCTGCAGGCTCTGTTCGACAGCGTGTCTGGCCAGGCCGGGGCGGGAGGAACCGCTCCTGTGCCTCCCGCTTTTCCGCAGGATACCCTGGCGAGCAGTCGGGATGCGGCGGCTGCGCAGCAGGTGTTCAATCAGATCGGGGTCATGACCCGTGAGCTCCACAATACGTTGCGCGAGCTGGGTTATGAACGTCTGTTGCAGGATACGGCGCGGGCGATTCCGGATGCACGCCAGCGTCTGGATTACATCGTCAAGATGACCGAGCAGGCGGCCAGCCGGGTGCTGGGGGCTACGGAAATCGCCAAGCCGATCCAGCATGCCCTGCGCGATCGTTCGCAGGGGCTGGCGGAGCGCTGGGACAAAGTGTTTGCCAATCAGCTGTCCTCGACCGAGTTCAAGTCGCTGGCGGCGGAAACTCATGCGTTCCTGCATGCAGTGCCGCAGCAGGTGGCGGCTACCGATGCCCAGCTGACGGAAATCATGATGGCGCAGGATTTCCAGGACCTGACCGGGCAGGTCATCAAGAAGATCGTCGATCTGGCCCAGGAAATGGAGCAGAAGCTCTTGACGATCCTGATTGATGTCATGCCGCCGGAAGTACGCGCCGAGACTCCCGAGGGGCTGTTGAACGGGCCAGTCGTCAATGCTGCCGGGCGCACGGATATCGTGCAGAATCAGGGACAGGTGGATGAACTGCTCGAGAGCCTGGGTTTTTGACCAGGCAGGGGAGCGGGGTGTAGACAGAAGCACAGAGGCAGAAGTCGGGAAGGCTGCGCTGTTTGATGAGATTGGAGCGTCGAGATGAGTGATTTTCAGGGGATGGAAGACCTGCTGCAGGACTTTCTGGTCGAGGCGAACGACTTGCTTTCTTCGGTTGATAACAAGCTCGTCGAGCTGGAAAAAAACCCTCAGGATCACGGTTTGCTCAATGACATCTTTCGTGGCTTTCACACCATCAAGGGCGGGGCTGGATTCCTCAATGCGACCGAACTGGTAACGCTTTGTCATTTGACCGAGAATCTGTTTGACCGCTTGCGCAATGATGATCTGACGCTGACGCGGGAAGCCATGGATGTGATCATGGAGGCTACGGCCGGTGTGCGCACCATGTTTGGTGCCCTGGAAGGTGGCCAACAGCCCGGGGCAGCGCCCGCTTCCTTGCTGGGTATGCTAAAGGATGCGATTGCCGGGAAATTGACCGGTGGCGGGGTGGCGGTGGCGGCTGAGCCAGCTGAATCAGCTGATTCAGCTACGGCGGCGGTAGCCGTCGTGACTGCTGCAGAGCCGGACTGGGGCGGATTGCTGGAGGCGGTGATTGGTGCCCCTGTCCCTGCGACGAGTCAGGCCCAGTCTCCTGCTCAGGCAGCGCCGGCGGCGGTATCCGCGCCAGCGCCAGCACCGAAAGCGGCGTCTGCTGCCGCCCTGGTGGTGGCAGCAGAAAAACCGGCGGTGTCCGGGGGCGCTGAGAAAATCATTCAGCAGGCTGTGGGACGACGCGCTTCGGACAAACCTGGCTACCAGAGTGCGCCGGTCGGGCGACGGGATGGCGAGAAAGTCCGCGACAATTCCATTCGCGTTGACACGGCGCGTTTGGATCATGTGCTGAACCTGTCGGGCGAGATTGGTCTGACCAAGAACCGGCTGAATTCCCTGCGCAGCGAAATTCTGGCCGGGCGTTCGGATTCGGACACCATGGCCGCGCTGGACCAGGCGGTCAGCCAGCTGGATCTGCTGGTGAGTGATCTGCAAAGTGCGGTCATGAAAACCCGCATGCAGCCGGTGGGACGCCTCTTTCAGAAATATCCTCGCATTGCCCGTGATCTGGCGCGCAGCCTGGGCAAGGATGTGGAGCTGGTGCTGGCGGGCGAGGACACCGAAATCGACAAGACCATGATCGAGGATCTTTCGGATCCCATCGTCCATCTGATCCGCAATGCCGTGGATCATGGGGTCGAGTCGCCGGCGGATCGTGTCGCCAATGGCAAGCCCGAGCAGTCAGTGGTGCGGCTCGAGGCCCGCCAGGAAGGGGATCACATCGTCATCCTGGTTTCTGATGACGGCCGGGGGATGAGTCCGGATCGCTTGCGTGCCAAGGCGTTCGAGAAGGGGCTCATCACGGAGGAAGAAGCCAATGCGATGGATGACCGGCAAAGTTACAACCTGATCTTCCTGCCGGGGTTCTCAACCAACGATGTGGCCTCTGATGTCTCCGGGCGCGGGGTGGGGATGGATGTCGTCAGAACCAACATCCACCGGCTCAATGGCCATATCGACATCAAGACAGCGGTGGGTGAGGGCACCACCTTTGTCATTTCATTGCCACTGACCCTGGCCATCCTGCCCGTGTTGCTGGTTGAGCTGGGTGAGCAGCCGTTTGCTGTGCCGCTCACCATGGTGCGCGAGATTCTGCCGATACGTCCTGAGCATATCCAGGAGGTCGGTGGCGGGGCGGTTATGATCGTGCGCGGCGAGGTGCTGCCGGTGATGCCGTTGGCTACATTGCTGGGTTGGCCGATGGAACAGGTGCCGGAATATGGCGTGCTGATGCAGACCGTGGATAGTTCGTTCATCCTGGCTATTGACGGGTTTGCCGGGCGCGAGGATGCGGTCATCAAATCGTTGGAAGATTTCCGTCCCAAGGGTGTGGCGGGGGTGACCACCCTGTCGAATGGCCAGATTGTGCTGATTCTGGACATGAAGGAGTTGCTGGGTTCTCGTTCCGAGAGTGGCGCGGTGACCCGGACGGTGTTTATTGCCCGGTCAGGTGCGGCGGCAGCCTGAGGCAGACGCTGGCCAGTACATCTGGCCACCCAGGGTTTTCTCGTTGTTGTTGTTTGTAAACAATAAATTATTGTTGTAATTTAAATCTTCGCCCGAATAGACGGGTGAAACTCTTTCTGTTCTCGATATGTTCTGACGGGTGACCGGCAATAATTGCCGGTATGCAAGGAGCCGCCCGTGGCCGAGGATAGCGATCTCGAACGTACCGAACCAGCGTCATCGCGCCGTCTCGAACAGGCGCGTGAGGAAGGTCGCGTCCCGCAATCGCGGGAATTGTCGGCATTTCTGGTGCTGTTGGCCGGAGCCAGCGTGTTCTGGTCGATGGGTGGGTGGTTCGTTCACCATGCGGCCGACGTGCTGCGGCATGGTTTGAGTTTCGATCACCGGGCAGCCTTCGATCGCAATGCACTGGCCAACACCTTCGTGAATTTGTCACTGGAAGGCTTGACGCTGGTGGCACCGATTTTTGCGGCAACGGTGATTGCTGCTGTGGCGGCGCGGGTTTCCATCGGCGGCTTTGTACTATCTCCCAAGGCAATGATGCCGGACTTCAGCCGCTTGAGTCCCTTGTCGGGGATCAAACGCATGTTTTCCATGCATGGCGTGGGTGAGCTGGTCAAGGCGGTCCTCAAGGCGCTGCTGATTGGGGGGGTGGTGTATTGGGTGGTGGCGCGTCAGCAAGGGCCCTTGTTTGCCCTGTTGTCGCAGCCGATTGAAAGTGGCCTGGTTTCGTTGGCTCAGCTGATCGAGTTTTCGGCCATGGCGCTGGTGGGTGGGGTGGCGTTGGTGGCTGCTATCGATGTGCCGTTCCAACTGTGGCAGTACTACAGCAAGATGCGCATGACGAAAGAGGAGGTGCGCCAGGAATATAAGGAGCAGGAAGGCGATCCGCATCTCAAGTCGCGTATTCGCAGCCAGCAGCGCGAAATGGCACGCAACCGGATGATGGCCGAAGTGCCCAAGGCGGATGTGGTGGTGACCAACCCGACGCACTTTGCCGTGGCGCTCAAATATGATGCAGCACAGATGGGTGCGCCGCAGGTGGTGGCCAAGGGCATGAATCTGGTGGCGCAAAACATTCGCGCGCTGGCCTCGGAGCATGGGGTGCCGCTGCTCGAGGCACCGCCGCTGGCGCGAGCTTTGTATCGCCACTGCGACATGGACGCGCAGATCCCGGGGCCGTTGTTTACGGCAGTAGCGGAAGTGCTGGCTTATGTGTATCAGCTGCGTCAATATCAATCGCCGCAGGGGCGGGAGTCCGGTATGTCGCTGCCCCTGCCTCCAGGGCATCTCGAGGTGCCTGCGGATATGGACCCTGGCGGGCTTGTGGATGAGGCAGCCGGGTCGTCTGAGGCGGCCGGGATGGCTGAAGAGGTCAGGCGATGAACGATACCCTGACCTTGCGGGAAGTGCTTGGCCGTATCAACCCACGCCAGCTGGCAGCACCGCTGCTGATCGTGATGATCCTGGCCATGATGGTGCTGCCCCTGCCGCCCTTCGTGCTGGATATATTCTTCACCTTCAATATTGCGGTCTCGGTGATGGTCATCCTGGTGGCGATGTACACCATGAAACCGCTGGATTTCTCGGTCTTTCCGACGGTGTTGCTGGTTACCACGCTGCTGCGGCTGTCGCTCAATGTGGCCTCGACCCGGGTGGTTTTGCTGGAAGGGCATACCGGGCCGGATGCTGCCGGCAAGGTGATTGAGGCTTTCGGTCACTTCCTGGTTGGCGGCAATTACGCGGTGGGGATCGTTGTGTTTGTGATCCTGGTGGTGATCAACTTTGTCGTCATCACCAAGGGTGCCGGGCGGATCGCCGAAGTGTCGGCGCGCTTCACCTTGGATGCGATGCCGGGTAAGCAGATGGCCATCGATGCCGACCTGAATGCTGGCCTGATCGGCGAGGATGAAGCACGTAAACGGCGTGCCACCATTTCTCAGGAGTCCGATTTTTTCGGTTCCATGGACGGTGCCAGCAAGTTCGTGCGCGGCGATGCGGTGGCTGGCATCCTCATCCTGTTCATCAATGTCATCGGCGGCCTAGTAGTCGGCATGTTGCAGCATGACATGGACTTTGCCCATGCGGCCAAGAATTACACCCTGCTGACCATTGGAGATGGTCTGGTGGCGCAGATTCCGGCACTGATCATCTCGACGGCGGCCGGTTTGATGGTCAGCCGTGTCACGACCGAGGAGGATATTGGGCAGCAGGTGTCGACGCAGATGTTTGGCAACCCCATGGTCATGCTGTTGACGGCTTTCATTGTGGGCGTGCTGGGGCTGATTCCCGGTATGCCGAATCTGGTCTTCCTGCTGCTGGCTGCAGTGATCGGTAGTTTTGGCTGGTGGACTTTGAAACGCCAGGCTTCGCCGGCGGCAGCGACGGTGGCCGCGGAGGCTGCTGCCGAGCAGGCGGGAGCCCAGGAAAGCTCCGATGCCAGCTGGTCGGATGTCATTCCTGTTGATGTGCTGGGGCTGGAAGTGGGCTACCGGCTGATTCCTTTGGTGGACAAGGGGCAGCAAGGTGAGTTGCTCAAACGCATCCGTGGCCTGCGCAAGAAATTTGCCCAGGATATCGGCTTTCTTTGTGCGCCGGTTCATATCCGTGACAACCTCGAGCTCAAGCCAAATGGTTATCGCCTGACCCTCAAAGGGGTGGAGGTCGGAGTGGGTGAGGCTTATGTCGGCATGCTGATGGCCATCAATCCAGGGCGGGTGACGGGGCAGTTGTCAGGAACGGCAACGGTGGATCCGGCCTTTGGCCTGCCGGCGGTGTGGGTCGATGCCGCATTGCGTGAACAGGCCCAGAGCATGGGCTATACGGTAGTCGATGCCGGTACGGTCATGGCGACCCATCTCAATCACATCATCCTGACACATGCCGCCGAGCTGTTGGGCCGCCAGGAAACCCAGGCTTTGCTCGATCATGTGGCCAAGGATGCCCCCAAGCTGATCGAGGATCTGGTGCCCAAGCTGATTTCCGTGACGGTGGTGCAGCGGGTCTTGCAGAATCTGCTCGAAGAGGGCGTCAATATCCGCGACATGCATACCATCATCGAGACGCTCGCTGAGTATGCGCCGCGCATTCAGGATACGCTCGAGCTGACGACGCAGGTACGCATTGCGCTGGGTCGTGCCATTGCCCAGCAGCTGTTCCCGGGCAATGTCGAGATGGATGTCATGAGTATCGACCCTGGTCTGGAACGTGTGCTGGGTCAGGCCGTGCAAGGTGGGGGTGAGGGTGGGGCCATCGAGCCTGGCCTGGCGGATACGCTGCTGCAGGAAACGGCACTGGCGGCCCAGCGTCAGGAAGAAGCCGGTTTGCCGGCGGTGTTGCTGGTGCCGAATCATTTGCGCTGGCTGTTGTCACGCTTTCTGCGTCGCGCCGTACCGACGCTGCGGGTCATCGCTAATGCCGAGATTCCCGATGCCCGCACGGTGCGCGTAACCGCCATCATTGGAGCACGGTCATGAGCGATTTTGATGTTGCATCCCGGTACCTCGGACGCTGGCCGAGACGACAGAACCTGCCGGGTGCGGGAATGAATATGGATTTCAAGGAGGCTGTATGGGCATGAGGCGATATGTGGCGCCGACTGCACGGGATTGTTTGCGCCGGGTGAAGGAAGAGCTGGGCTCCGAGGCTGTAGTCGTTTCCAACAAGCAGGTTCCTGGAGGGATCGAGATTCTGGCAATGACTTCGGAAGAGTTCGAGGGATTTTCACGGCAAACACCGTCGCGCGAATCCACCCCGCGCCCTGCCGTGCCGCCTAGCGGTGGGGTGGCGACCCGGGCTTATGCTGCTGGTGCCGCCCTGAAGGCAGAGAGCGCCGGCGGGGTGCATCAGGTGGCTGCGGAAAGTGATTACACCGTCAATCTGTCTGCGCAAGGGCGCAAGGCACCTTTGCTGTCACCCGCCGCATCGCCGTGGTCTTCGTCACGCCCGTCTGTTCCGGAGCCGGCCAGCCAGACCGAGGAACCTTCGCGTTTGCGCCCGCTGCCGGGGCGTGAGCGAGCGGTTGCGTCGGCACCGGCGACCAGTGCGGCGGGGCTTCCTTCGGGGGGGGCGATGAAGGGTCTGGGAACCGGGCGTGGTGATGGCCCGGCTGCGGCGAAGCCTGCCAGTCCGTCCATACAGGAAGTTCAGATGCAGCAGCAGGTTTCTCGCCTGATGGGGGAAATGCAGGACATTCGGACATTGCTGGAGCGTCAGCTGGCGGGTTTTGCCTGGGGAGAAATGTCGCGCGAGACGCCGGTGCGTGCGCTGGCCCTGGCGGAAATGCTGGATGCCGGGTTTTCCGGGCAGCTGGCGCGCAAGCTGTGTCATGAGATGCCATCCGAACTGGGTATGGAAGATGCGCTGAAATGGCTGAAAGGGGCGCTGAACCGCAATTTGCGGACGCTGAGCAGTGACAACGACATCATAGACCGGGGCGGGATTTATGCCCTGGTGGGGCCGACCGGCGTTGGCAAGACGACCACCACGGCCAAACTGGCGGCGCGTTGTGTGGTGCGTCACGGGGCGGACAGGATTGCTCTGCTGACGACGGATGGCTACCGTATCGGAGCGCATGAGCAGCTGCGCATTTATGGCCGCATCCTGGGCGTGCCGGTTCATGTGGTACGGGATGGTGAGGATTTGCGCCATACCCTGTCTGATCTGCGCGACAAGCATATGGTGCTGATCGATACGGTGGGTATGAGCCAGCGTGATCGCATGGTGGCCGAGCAGGCGGCCATGCTGATGCGGGCCGGCGAGATCAATCGCCTGCTGCTGCTGAATGCTACGACCCGGGGCGATACGTTGGATGATGTGGTGCGTGCTTATGCTGGAGATGATCTGGCCGGGGTCATTCTCAGCAAGGTGGATGAGACGGCCTCCATTGCTCCGGTGCTGGATGTCGTAATCCGTCATGGATTGTTGCTGTGCTACGTTGCCAATGGCCAGCGTGTACCGGAAGATATGCACTTGCCCAACCGCAATTACCTCATGCACCGTGCCTTCAAAACTTCGGATGAGGCTTCGCCGCACCGTTTGCAGGAGAGCGAGACGGGGCTGGTGATGCCGCTTTCCGTGGCGGCACGCAAGGTGGCCGGAGCGGTACATGGCTGAGGTGTTGCGCGGTGCTGGCCCCGCTACGGAGGAGGGCATGGGGGATCAGGCTGCCGGATTGCGCCGGATGTTCGGCCGGCGGGCCCCGCAGGTCGTGGCGTTTACCGCAGCACGCGGGGGTTGTGGTCGTACCACGCTGGTGGTGCAGACGGCTGTGGCCCTGGCCTCAACCGGGCAGCGGGTGCTGATCGTCGATGAAAACCAGGCGGCCAACAACGCCCTGTCCTGCTTTGGCCTGAAGCCCCGGGGAGATCTGTTCCAGGTGTTGCGTGGTGAGCAGGCTCTGGAGCAGGCGGTACTGAGCATCAATCCTTCGTTGCGTATCCTGCCAGCGGCTCGGGCGGCTCGCGAGCTGGAGCATGCAGACCGTAGTGCGGCAGCGGCCTGGGGAAAGCTGGGGCCTTGTCTTCGTGGCCTGCAACGGGAGGTGGATTTCATCCTGCTGGATACGGCGGTGCGCCGGGGGGGGCACTTGTCACCGCTGGCACTGGCGGCGCGGCACATGGCCATCATCGTGGCTGCCCAGAGCACGGCCATCACGCAAGCCTATGCCATGATCAAGAAAATAGCCCAGGAACGTGGCCGGGAGGGGTTCCAGGTGGCCATTACCCATCCCCGGACATTGAAAGAAGGGCAGGCGATTTTTGACAACATGCAGCGCCTGGCGCGCGATCAGCTGGGCATCAGCCTGGGATATCTGGGGGCATCCATGGCTCCGTCGTCAGAAAATCTGGCCAATGCGCTGGTCCGGCAGTTACCCCCGGTGTTCGATGAAAGTGGTTTTGCGGGCATGGATACCCGGCAGGCGAGCCTGACCACGGCAGCAGGCGTGGCATCCACCACGGTTCGCAGCCTGGGGCGCAGCGGTCACGGTACGGGGCAGCCGGAAACGATGGTATAGTTTCGTGACCATCGCTTGCCCGTAGCCCTATGACGTATAACGCACGTGGCATCCCGGACAAGGAGCAGCTCGTTTCCCAGTATGCACCTTTGGTCAAGCGGATTGCCTATCATCTGATGGTCAAATTGCCGCCTAGCGTGCAGGTGGATGATTTGATCCAGAACGGCATGATCGGACTGCTCGACGCTATGTCGCGTTATGACGAGGGGCCGGCCCAGTTCGAAACTTATGCCGTGCAGCGCATAAGAGGTGCCATGCTGGATGGTCTGCGTGAAAACGACTGGCTGCCACGCGGCCTGCGCCGGGAAATGCGGCGGATCGAGGCCACCATCACTACATTGGAACAGCGTTACGCACGCGCACCGCTGGAGGGTGAGCTGGCGGCGGCGCTGGGGATGACACTGGAGGAATACCAGAAATTGCTGCTGGAGGCGCGTGGTCATCAACTGGTGTATCTCGAGGATCTGGGCAGTGGTGAAGGAGACGAGGATGAGGCCTATCTCGAGCGTCATCTGGCCTCCAGTCACCCGGATCCCCTGATGCTTCTGCTGGATCAGGATATGCGCAGTGCGCTGATGACCGCCATCGATGCTTTGCCGGACAGGGAAAAACTCATGATGTCGCTGTATTACGATGAAGAATTGAATCTGCGTGAGATTGGTCAGGTGCTCGGGGTGACCGAGTCACGGGTCTGTCAGCTGCATACGCAGGCGGTTTCCCGATTGCGTGCGCATCTGTTGGGTGGGTCTGCCGGCAGCGGCAAGGCGGGGCGTACCCGTGCAGCAGCAGCGACTACTGCAGGGCGGAAATGACATGGCGCTCATCGACAGGATCAGCATTGCAGGTTTGATACTGGGGGTCGGAGCCATCCTCGCCGGGCAGGTTCTGGAAGGCGGGCATCTGGCGTCGCTGTTGCAGCCCACGGCGTTTCTCATCGTCATCGGCGGAACCCTGGGGGCGGTGATGCTGCAGAGTCCGGCGTCCTCTTTCCGGGAAGGGATGCACATGTTGCGCTGGGTGTTCGTAGCCCAGCCGGTGAGAATGGAGGAGCTGATTGAGCGCGTGCTCATCTGGAGCCATATTGCGCGCCGTGAAGGCCTGCTGGCCCTTGAAGGGCAGTTTTCGCAGATAGATGATCCCTACCATCTCAAGGGCTTGCAACTGCTGGTGGATGGTACGGATCCGGGGAGTTTGCGCGAGGTGATGGAAATCCACATCAATGGTGACGAGCACCGGATGAAGCTGGCGGCACGCATCTGGGAGGCTGCTGGTGGTTACGCACCAACCATCGGTATCCTGGGTGCCGTGATGGGGCTGATCCAGGTCATGGAGAACCTGACCGAGCCAGCCAAACTGGGGGCTGGTGTGGCTGTGGCATTTGTTTCCACTATTTACGGGGTGGGCCTGGCGAATCTGGTTTTTCTGCCGATTGCGCGCAAGCTGCAGACCAATATCAACCAGTTTCTGATCTCGCGTGAGCTGTACCTTGATGGCCTGGTTGGCATTGCCAATGGCGATAATCCTCACGTCATCGAGGGACGTATGCGTGGCCATCTGGTGTGAATGGGGTCGCCCGGGATGTGTCTGATCTGCTGCAGGAGTTACCATGTCGCGCCGCAAACGTCGTAGCGAAGAGCATGATCCTCATGATCGCTGGCTGATTTCCTATGCGGATTTCATCACGCTGATGTTTGCGTTTTTTGTGGTGATGTATGCGATTTCTTCGGTGAATGAGGGCAAATACCGTGTGATTTCCGACTCGCTGCTGGTGGCCTTTCGCAGCACGCCGGATGGTTTGGGGAGTGCGCAGATCAGCATTTCTCCCGCTGCGGGTGCGGGACGGGTCGTGTCTGTGCCATCGATTGCCCCGCAGCCTCCGCTCATCGTGGCCAGGCCTTCGCAGGAGAATGCGAACCTGCGCCAGATGCGCGAACAGATACGTGGCGTGGCGCAGAAGATCGGCAGTGTGCTGGATAAGTTGGTCAAGGACGGCCAGGTCAGGATCGTCGAAGGTACTCATGGCATCACCATCGACATCAATGCCAGCGTGCTGTTTTTGCCGGGCGATGCCCGCTTGAATGACGGTGCAGCCCAGGCGTTGTCTGCGGTGGCGCGCATCCTGGCACCCACGGTCTTTCCGATCACGGTGGAAGGTCATACCGATAACATCCCGATTGCCAACCCGCAGTTTCCGTCAAATTGGGAGCTTTCCGGGGCGCGTGCATCCAGCGTGGTGCGTCTGATGATCGACAATGGTGTGGCGGCGTCTCGCCTGACAGCAACGGGCTATGCCGATCAACGTCCGGTGGCGGATAATCATCAGGCGGACGGGCGATCCCGCAACCGGCGGGTGTCGATCACGGTGGACTTCAAAAACCCGGATGAGCGGGCGACGGTTCTGGATGTCCTGCAAAACACGCCAAATGGCGGCAAGGGTGCCGTCAAAGTCAGCCCGGCGCAATGAGCACAATGAGCACGGTTCGTGGCACCACTTCCAGCAACGCGCTGAAGGCAGCGGGGTCCCCGGGGATACTAGGTGCCGGGTCAGGTTGCAAGCTGGCAGAGGCGCCGGGCGCGGTGATACGGCTCGGCTTCAGGCCGCACCAAACAGGCGTTTGCCCATCCGGGCGTGGGTCTGGCCATCCGGGCCGTAGAGGGAAGAAGCCTGGTTGCTGGCCGCTAGCAGGGTATTGAGGGCTTGCTGGTTGTGCTGGAAATGAATGGCGATCAGTTTGCCATTGAGCGCATTTAGATCGCGAGCCTGCGCTGCCAGCGTCAGGATTTCCGCCCACATTCTGGGGGGCGTCGGTGCGGGGGATGTTGGTGGCGTCGGTGGCGTTACCGACTTTTGCAGCCATTGTTCCATTCCCTTGGCATCCGGAGTCAGCGCAAGGGCTTGCAGCATCCTGCAGCGCTCGTCCGAGTGGCGGGCCAACTGGTCGGCCAGACGGGATTTGTCCGCAACCAGGGCGATCACTTGCTCGATTTCCCCGGCTCCCAGGCTATCTTGTTCCTGTTGCAAAAGTGCAACAAAAGACCTCAAGGTGGCCAGTTCATCACGCAAGGACGTGGCCAGCCGGGTTTCGGGTGGGGATTGCACGCCCAGCTTTCGTCGCTATGCGGCCGTTATTTTTGTGCTGCCAGCATCTGGCGCACGCTGTCGATCAGGCCATCGGCGATGCGGCCGGTGTCGATCTTGAACGTACCGGCGCTGATGGCAGCCCGGATGGCGGCCACACGGTCGCTGTCCACCACGGAATCCACGCCCCGGCTGCCTTCGGTTTCCTGCAGGCGCGCAGATAGCGGTGACAGCTCAACCTCGGCACTCTGGCGGGCACCTGCCTTGGGTGGGACGTTGGCCGATTTCGGGTTGTCCTTGCCTGTTGGTCCGGCCAGCCCCCCCAGTGTTTTTATAGAGCTGTCGATCTTCATGGCATCATCCTTTTGCGCAGTTCTCCTACGCTGATTAACGGCAGGTCTTTCCCGAACTTTAGCGGAATATGAAAAAGTTTTCGAGCTGTTTTCTGGTCGGACAGGGCAATCGCATGAGTCTTACTCCAACCTTACGCCAATCCGAGCAGTTGCTCGCATTTATAACGCGACGGTGTCATTTGTGAGAGTTCCTGGCTATGAGCCGGACTTTTTCTGCTCTTTCACTTCGTCGGCATGGCGCTGCTTGAGCTCCCGCAAGCGGGCATCGACCCGCGACAGGGTGTAAAAGTCGCCATCGCCACTTTTTTGCGCCAGTTGTAGCTGTTCGATGGCCATGAGCAGTTGTCCCTGCAGGGCATAGGCCTCGGCCTGGGCACGATGTTCCTGCACGCGTTGCCCCAGCAGGGCGTAGGCGCGCGCCTGAAGAGCGTGCATGCGGGCATCCCCGGGAAAATCCAGCAGGTCGTCCTGGGTGAATTTCAGGGCTTCTTGAGGCTGCCGGGCGGTGAGCAGGGTGTCTGTCAGTGCGTAGGCTAGGGCGCGTTCCTGCGGATAGCGCGACAGGGCGGCCCGCAGGATTTTGAGGGCTCCTGTGGCATCCTTTTGCTTGTTGCGTAGTTCAGCGGCCAGATGTTCAATCATCGGTGATTCTGCCTTGAGGCGGCGCAATTCCTGGAGTTCTTGCTCTGCGGCAGGGTAGTTCTGGTCGAGGAACAGGGCGACGGCGTAGCCGTAGCGGGTGGCGATTTCGCTGGTGTATTTGTGCTCACGCAGTTGCGAGGCAAAATCCGTGACGGCATCGCGCGAGGTTCCTTCGCCGGCTTTCAGCTTGGCGCGTACCAGCAGGTAATCGAGGCTGTCGGTGATCTGCCGGTAAGGACGTGACTGGATACGGTTTTCCATGTCGGCAATGCGCTCGCTGGTCAGCGGGTGGGTGCGCAGATAGCCTGGGGCGTTGCTTTCGTAGAGGCGGCCATATTTTTGCAGACGCACAAAAAAGTCGGCCATGGCCCGGATATCGAATCCGCTGCGTTCCAGAAGCTGTAGGCCGAGCCGGTCCGCTTCACGTTCGAAATCACGGGAATAGTTGAGCTGGGTCTGGATGCCGGCCGCTTGTCCGGTCATCAGGGCACCCTGGGCGAGATCGGCACGGTTGCGCGAGGCGATAACGGCGATGGCCAGCGCCAGCAGCATGGGTAGTTGCGCCTGGCTCTGGGTGCTGAGCTGGCGGGCGAGGTGGTGCTGGGTGACGTGGGAAATTTCGTGGGCCAGCACCGAGGCGAGCTCAGATTCAGAGCGGGTGGTCAGGATGAGCCCCGTATGCACGCCGATGTAGCCTCCAGGCATGGCGAAGGCGTTCAGCGTGCTGTCGCGCAGGGCAAAAAAGTCGAAATCGGGGTGGCTTTCCTCGATCTGTGCGACCAGGCGGGCACCGAGCCGGTTGAGATAGCCGTTGATTTCGGGGTCGTTGAGGTAGCTGGGGTCGTGCAGGCGAATGTCCTGCATGGCAGCCTCGCCGGTGCGTTTTTCGACGGCTGGGGAAAAATCGACCTGGGAGCGATCCCCCATATCTGGCAGACCATTGGCAAAAGCCAGCAAGGGCGGGAGGCAGGCCAGCAGGAGCAGGGATTTCAGCTTCATGCTGCGTATGATAAGGCCAGTCTGTAAATGTTCCAGATCGTGGCGAATCATAGCTAATCGTGGCTAATCCTGGCGAAGGGAGCGAGCATGGAGTGTCGCACCGGCGTGGCAGTGCGGCATTGTGGTATGCGCTGCACTCGCCGCGGCTTACGGGGGCTGTGAGATAATTCCCGATTCTGGAAGACGTGGCTGCCGCCGCTGTCATGATGGCAGGTTGCGGTACATTGCTGCGGGAAATGAGGATCATGAGTGCCAAGGACACAGGCTTCACGCATTTTGATGCGGCCGGGCAGGCCCACATGGTGGATGTCGGCGAGAAGGCCGAGACGCATCGCATTGCCCGTGCGGCAGGCCGGATACATATGCAGCCGGCCACATTGGCCCTGATACAGGCGGGCAACGCAAAAAAAGGGGATGTGCTGGGAATTGCCCGCATTGCGGCCATTCAGGCATCCAAGCGCACGTCAGATTTGATTCCGTTGTGCCACCCCCTGGCATTGACGCGAGTGGCTGCCGAGTTTTCTGTGGATGAGGCGCACAGTACCATCTCCTGTACGGTGACGGCAGAGACCTGGGGGCGTACCGGGGTTGAGATGGAGGCTTTGACGGCTGCTAGCGTGGGGTTATTGACAATTTATGATATGTGCAAGGCGGTGGATCGGGGCATGTATATCGCCGACCTCGGCCTTGTTGAGAAAAGTGGTGGAAAATCCGGTCACTGGCTTGCCTCCCCGGTGGGGAATGCGTGCTGTGGTTCGTAATTTTGTGGTGTTGAAGGAGTCACGATGACAACGCAGATCAACAGGGAACTGGATGCGCGCGGCTTGAATTGCCCCTTGCCTATATTGCGTACCAAAAAGGCATTGAACGAGATGAAAAGCGGGCAAATATTGCGAATA
>JAGOSV010000098.1 GCA_018062105.1 Sterolibacterium sp.
GGTTGTGGACGCTGGCGCATGTATCGCAACCCCTGCTGCAGGGCGCGATGTCTGCTGCGGCACCGGAAAAGCTCGCCGGATCGCTGGCGGCAGTGCGGCGTGAGGTGCATCTGAACCTCAGGCAGGCCAGCTATGACCTGGGCAAGCAGCAGTTCAATACGGTGGTGTCGGCGGCGATGAAAATGCTCAACGCCCTGGAAAAGCTGCCGCGCGAGGAAGGGGACGCCGCTTTCGTGCTGCATGAGGGCTTGTCCATCCTGCTGCGTCTGCTTTCTCCCATTACGCCGCATATCAGCCATGCCTTGTGGTGCGCGCTGGGTTATGGCGAGGACATCCTGGCGGCCGCCTGGCCGGAGCCTCTGGCAGAGGCGCTGGTACAAGATGAGGTCGAGCTGGTGCTGCAGATCAATGGCAAGCATCGCGGCAGTCTGTGTGTGCCGGCGGGGGCAACGAAAGAAGCCATTGAAAGCGCGGCGCTGGCTACGGACATGACGCAGAAATATCTGGCTGGCCAGGTTGCGAAGAAGGTGATCGTCGTACCGGGTCGTCTCGTCAATATTGTGGTCTGACCTTCATCATGAAACGCTCACTTCCCACATGCTCCGCCCTCCTCGTTGTCGTTGCGACCTTGCTGCTGGCGGCCTGTGGTTTCCAGTTGCGCGGTGCCTATGTGTTGCCATTCGACAGCATCGCCATTGCCCTGCCAGAAACAGGCGAGCTATATGCCCAGCTACGGCGTTCCCTCATGGCTGGCAGCGCGGTACAGGTGACGGGTGCGGAGGCGACACCGCCGGCGCAGGTCGTGTTGCAGGTACTGGGGGATCAGACCTCGAAGAATATCCTCAGCCTGTCGGCGGCTGGCCGGGCGCGGGAGTACCAGCTGGTGCGCCAGTTCAGCTTCCGTCTGGTTGATGGCCAGGGGCAGGAATGGCTGCCGCCCAGTCGTATCAGCATCCATCGTGACATCACCTTCAATGATGATCTGGTGCTCTCCAAGGAGTCCGAAGAAGCACTGCTCTGGCGTGACATGCAAAATGACCTGGTGCAGCAGGTGTTGCGCCGGCTGGCCGCTGCCCGCGCTCCGCTTCCTGCGCCTGCTGCCACATCCCCATCTACCCCCCGTCAGCCTTGAGCAGGCAACATGCAGCTCTCTGCCCATCAACTGACGGCGCATCTGGCCAAACCGCTTGCGGCTTTGTATCTGCTGCATGGTGACGAGCCGTTGCTGGTGCTGGAGGCGGCCGATGCCATTCGCCGGGCGGCACGCAGCCAGGGCTATGACGAGCGCGAAGTGCTGGTGGCCGGTGCCGGATTTCGCTGGGAACAGCTGTCGCAGGCGGGAGGCAATCTGTCGCTGTTTGGTGGCCGCAAGCTGATCGACCTGCGGATTCCCAATGGCCGTCCGGGGCGTGAAGGGGGCGAAGCACTGGTGCGCCATGTCGAGAAACCAATGGCGGATGTGTTGACGTTGGTGACCTTGCCGCAGCTCGACTGGCAGGCGAAGAAGGCTGCCTGGTTCGTCACTCTGTCAGCCGCCGCCGTGACGATGGAGCTGAATGCACCGCCGCTGCGTCAGCTGCCCGGCTGGATTGCCGAACGTCTGGCCCGCCAGCAACAGACTGCCGAGCCGGAGGCGCTCGAATTCATCGCCAGCCACGTCGAAGGCAACCTGCTGGCAGCGCACCAGGAAATCCAGAAGCTGGCGCTGTTGTATCCCGCCGGCAAGCTGACTTGCGCTGAAGTGGAAGATGCGGTGCTCGATGTCGCCCGTTTCGACATCGATAAGCTGCGGGCGGCGCTGCTGGCCGGCGATGGCGCACGTTGTGCCCGCCTGCTAGAAGGTTTGCGTGCCGAGGATACGGCACCGCCGCTGATCCTCTGGGCGCTGGCACAGGAAGCACGTACACTGGCGCAGTTGCGGGCACAGCTCGATCGCGGCATCAGTTTCGATGCGGCCTGCGGCAGCCTGAAGATTTTCAGTGCCCGACAGGCACCTTACCGTAATGCCAGCCAGCGTTGTTCGACGGCGCTGTTACGCGCAGCCTTGCTGCATGCGGCGCGGATAGATCGCATGATCAAGGGGCTGGTGAAGGGGGATTTGTGGGACGAACTCCTGCAATGGACGCTGCGCCTGACGCAGTCGCGACAGGCGTCGCAAGCGGGACGAACATGATGCATGCCAGGGAGATAGCGATGGAACCGATCACGGATATTGCCGCGTACATGGCCGGCCTGGGGCAGGCGGCACGCGCGGCGTCACGCCTGACGGCGGCAGCTTCGACGGCGGCGAAGGATGCCGCACTGCTGGAAATGGCGCGTCAGATCCGCCTGCAGCAGGAAGTGCTGCTGGCTGCCAATGCCCGGGACCTGGCCGAGGCACGGGCGAATGGTCTGGAGGCAGCCATGATCGACCGCCTGACCTTGTCGGCCAAGAGTATCGAAGCCATGGCGCAGGGGTTGGAGCAGGTGGCAGCGTTGCCAGATCCGGTCGGCGAAATCACCGACGTCAAGCGTCGCCCGAGCGGCATCCAGGTTGGCAAGATGCGTGTGCCGTTGGGGGTGATCGGCATCATTTACGAAGCACGGCCGAATGTGACAGCAGATGCAGCCGCGCTGTGTCTGAAATCCGGCAATGCGGCCATCCTGCGCGGTGGCAAGGAGGCATTGCAGGCCAATCAGGCGATTGCTGCCTGTGTGCGAGCCGGGCTGCAGGCGGCCGGGCTGCCCGAGACGGCCGTGCAGGTGGTCGGGACGACCGACCGCGCGGCAGTGGGGCAGCTGGTCAGCTTGCCGCAATACGTCGATGTCATCGTGCCGCGCGGCGGCAAGGGGCTGATCGAGCGTATTTCACAGGAGGCGCGGGTGCCGGTCATCAAACATCTGGACGGTAACTGCCATGTCTATGTCGATGACTCGGCCGATGCCCGGAAGGCGCTGCGGATTGTCGAGAATTCCAAGACCCAGCGGCTGGGCACCTGCAATACTGCCGAGTCCCTGCTGATCGCCCGTTCGGTGGCCGAGACGCTGTTGCCGGCACTGGGTGCCATGCTGAGTGAAAAAGGCATCGAGATCCGCGGCTGCCCGCAGACCTGCGCCCTGCTGCCGCAGGCACGGCCGGCCACGGAGGAGGACTGGCGCGAGGAATATCTGGCTGCCATCATCGCCGTCAAGGTGGTGGCGGGGCTGGAGGAGGCGATCGAGCACATCAACCGCTATTCCTCGCAACACACCGAGTCCATCGTCACCGAGAACTACACGCATGCCCTACGCTTCCTGCGTGAGGTGGATTCGAGCAGCGTCATGGTGAATGCCTCGACGCGCTTTGCCGATGGCTTCGAATACGGCCTGGGCGCTGAGATCGGTATTTCCACCGACAAGGTCCATGCCCGCGGCCCGGTCGGTCTGGAAGGGCTGACCAGTCAGAAATGGGTGGTGTTCGGCAATGGTGAAATCCGGTCATAATGGCCGTTCCGGAACTTATCCGAACTCATCCTCAGGGAGATATCATGAAACGTCTGCTGCTCGTCATTCTGCTGAATTTCATTCTGGCTGGCTTTGCCCAGGCTGCGGTCGAGGTGGGCGGGGTTCGTTTCGAGGACAAGAGCCGGGTGGCCGACAGCGAGCTGCAGCTCAACGGTGCCGGGGTGCGCAGCCGGTTCTTCATCAATGTCTATGCTATCGGCCTGTATCTGGGCGAGAAGAAGACGAATTCGGGCGACACGCTTGCTGCCCCGGGTGCCAAGCGTCTGCAATTGCAATTGCTGCGTGATCTGACCGCCACGCAGTTCGTCGATGCACTGGTCGAGTCCTTCCACAAGAATAACGACAACGCCGATGCCGAGCCCCTCAAATCGCGTCTCGAAGAACTCAAGGCCAGCATGTTGTCGATCGGCTCTGCCCGCAAGGGTGATGTCATCAACATCGACTGGCTGCCGGCTCAAGGGATGCGGCTGACGCTCAACGGCAAGGCCGTGGGCAAGGACATCGGTGGCGAGGAGTTCTACCGCGCCATGATGAAAATCTGGTTGGGCAACCGCCCCGTCCAGGATTCCGTCAAGGATGCCCTGCTGGGTAAGCCGCAATAAGGCTTGCAGGTGGGTCTGCAAGCCTACCCCCAGATTGCCCCTGACCCTTTCCTGAAACAGCCTCTGTACTCATGTTGCCCGGACTGGAGCTGCTTGTCGCTCAATGTGCGCCACTGGTGGCACCCGTCACCATGCTGGCCATCGTCCGGGTCGAGTCCGGTGGCAATCCGCTGGCGATGAACGTCAATGGCAAGCAGCGCCTGGCACGTCAGCCGGCTTCGCTGGTCGAGGCGCTGGCGTGGTCGGACTGGCTGATGGCGCGCGGATATTCCGTCGATCTGGGGCTGGCCCAGGTCAATTCGCGTCACCTGAAACGCTTTGGCCTGCCGGCATCGATGCTGTTTGATCCGTGCACCAATATCGCCGTTGGCGCACGGATACTGATGGAAAACTACGCCCAGGCCAGTCACAAATATGCCGACAGCCAGGATGCATTACGGGCAGCCATTTCTGCTTACAACACCGGCAATCACACCGCCGGCTTGAGCAATGGCTACGTCCGCAAGGTCGCCACGGCCGCCGGCCGGGTTGCCGCGCAGCCGGGCATGGCGGCGATGCCGCTGCTGGTCAACCGCTGAACGGCGGTAGTCATGTCGTGGTGGCCTGGCGCCGTTTAGCGGCGGTGCGTCGTTACCCCACCGGCACCTGCCAGCAGCAGGACATCGGCACCGCGTCGGGCGAACAGGCCGTTGCAGACGATGCCGACGACCTGCGACAACTGGCTTTCCAGGGCTACGGGATCATCGATGGCCAGGCCGTGGAGATCGAGAATTTCATTGCCGTTGTCGGTGACGAAGCCGTGGCGCAAGCGGGGCTCGCCGCCGGTCAGGCGGATGAGTTCGCGGCGCACCTGTTCACGCGCCATCGGGATGACTTCGATGGGCAGCGGAAACTTGCCCAGGGTGGCGACCCGTTTGCTGTCATCGCAGATACAGACAAAGGTGGTGGCAGCTGCCGCGACGATTTTTTCGCGCGTCAGCGCCCCGCCGCCGCCCTTGATCATCGCCAGCCGGCCGTCGATTTCGTCGGCACCATCGACGTAAATCGGCAGGGACAGCTCCTGGGCGATGGCTTCGTTGAGGTCGAGAACAGGCAGGCCGTGGCTGGCCAGGCGCTGGCGGGTGGCTTCGGAGCTGGCGATGCAGCCGCCGATTTTCTCCTTGATGGTGGCGATGTCGTCGATGAAACAATTGGCCGTCGAGCCGGTGCCCACACCCAGCAGGGCACCGTCGGGCAGATGCTGGGCGACATAATCTTTGGCAGCGCGGGCAACGGCCTGCTTGAGTTCGTTCTGGTTCATGCGGCAACGGGTCGGGAAGGAAAAGGGAGGATTTTAGCGGGTTCGCGTGACCTCACAGGTAGGGATGGAGCGAATGAACGAATGAACGAATGAATGGGCACGGAAGCCCTGTAAAATTGCTTCTTTTGCGAGGAGCCTGGGATGTTGCGCATTTTTCGGAAGGCTCGTTTCTGTCCGGCAGGGGCGAGGTATTTACCAAGGTTGTTGATGGCGGCCATGCTGTTGCCGCTTGGTGCAGCGCAGGCTGCGCCGCCCGCATCATCCGCATCGCCCGCATCGCCCGCAACCGCTGCCGCACCCGTGGCGGCAAAGAAGTTTGCCACCGATGAGGTGTTGCGTCAGGGTATGGCACGCATGGCGGTAGAGCTCGATCAACTCTGGCCGGAGATACAGGCCCGGCGGCTGAAAACGCCGGCTTATCATGAGCTGGCGCGCCAGGTGGATGCCGGAAAGAGGCAGATCATCCAGAATTGCAAGCTCGATGCCCGGGCCGACAATGCTTTCCATGAGCTTCTGGCCGACATGAATCAGGCCGTGCTGCTGATGCAGCGGGACAAGGCGGAAGTCCAGCACGCCGGTGCTCTGGCGCTGGCACAGGTGTTGCGCAACTATGCCCGTTTTTTTGATCACCCTGGCTGGACGGGGCCGCAGCCGTAGCCACAGTTGCAGCGGTAGTCGGGGCATTGTCGGGGAGGATGCATGTTCGATGGGTTGATGGAATTTTTTTGTCACTGGGCAACGCTGACGGCCGCCTTGTGGCTGGCCAGCCATCTCATGCGCGGGGTGCGTTTCGACAGCTTTGGCAGCTTGCTGGCGGCAGCACTGCTGCTGGGTTTTGCCAATACATTCGTGCGGCCGCTGGTGATTCTGCTGACCTTGCCATTCACGCTGGTGACGCTGGGGCTGTTCCTGCTGGTCATCAATGGTCTGATGGTCAAGCTGGTCACCTGGCTGGTACGGGGATTTCATGTCGATGGCTTGTGGCGGGCGGTGTTGGTCAGCCTGCTGGTGGCGCTGTCGAGCCTGACCGTCAATTACCTGCTGGCGCAGGATGAGATCGTCGTCTTTCCACACATGGAGGATGGGGAAAATGGCGCGGGAACCTGGACATGATTTGCAGGAAGGAAACGATGATCACGATTTACGGCATCAAGAATTGCGCCACCATGAAGAAAACCTTTGATTGGTGTGCCGCGCAGGGCATCGACTACACCTTTCACGACTACAAGACGCAGGGGGTGCCGCTGGAACATCTGCGAGCCTGGTGCCGGCAAGTGGGTTTCGAGGTGCTGGTGAATCGGCGTGGCACGACCTGGCGCAAGCTGTCCCCCGCGCAGCAGGACATCACCACACAGGCTCAGGCAGTGGTATTGATGCGGGATTTTCCAAGCGTTATCAAGCGGCCGGTGGTGGTCGTGGGGGAAACCGTGCTGGTTGGTTTCGATGCGGCACGCCTGGATGAAGTATTGACG
>JAGOSV010000099.1 GCA_018062105.1 Sterolibacterium sp.
GGTGTAAGCAGGCGGCGCCATTCTTCGTCAGAGCGGATCAGCTTGGCCACGGTACGGAGGGATCGGTGCGGTCAGCGTAGAGTCGGCACATTCGGCACATTCGGCACACTCGGCACACTCGGCACACTCGGCACACTCGGCACACTCGGCACACTCGGCACACTCGGCACACTCGGCACACTCGGCACATTCGGCACATTCGGCACATTCGGCACATTCGGCACACTCAGTGCAGGTGGCGGGGAGCGGCCTCGGCCTGCTCTTCGGGCATTTCCGCGTGCACTGGCTCGCCTTCCGGGTTTGGGTAGAGCGGGGTGCCGCAGTCGTCGCAGTATTCGACGGGCAGGCGGTGGTCGATGTGAAGGATTTCACCGATGCCAAGACCGCGCAATTCGGCTTCGATCTGGGCCGCGACATCGCCGTTGTCTTCTTCATTGTCGATCAGCGCCCAGACGACGCCGTGGATGACTTGCGGGGAGGTTCGGGCGGTGAAGCCGATGCGGTACTCTTCGAGCTCCTGTCCGTAGAACGGGGCAATCACGGCACGCAGCTCACCGGCGGACAGATTCAGCGTGGTGTCGAGAAAGGCCACCGAGGCACGCAGTGAATAGGAGCGCGACAGACGATCGGCATTGCGGCAGGCGGTGTGATAGGACTGTGGCAGCAGTAGTTCGCTGGCACAGCCGGTGAGGAAGGGGCGTAGTACCTCCCCTCCCTGACGGCTCCACTGGTTCAGCGCTTCGTCGCGTAGGGTCGTGCGGCCTTCTTCCTGCCAGCGGAATATGGGGGCTCCGTGGGCAACGGCCACAACCCCTAGGAGATGGCGGGTGTCGGACAGGAAAAGAGCCGTTTCCGGCATCTGGTGCGGATCGAGGTGGAGGTCGCGCTGGTGCAGGGCGGCCTGGCCCAGCTTGTCGGTGAGGGTGGCGGTTTCGCAGTATCCGGCAGGTAGCTGGTCGGGGCTGTAGAGAAAATCGGCCAGGCCGATCTTGACGCCGTCGGCAAAGACATGAGCGAGCAGCTGGGTACGCAGGTTGGTCAGTATGGGCGCGGGGATGGGGCCGGCCGGAATGCGGTAGCGTGACCAGGCCAGCAAGGGCGCATTGAACAGCAGCAGTTGGCTCTGGGTGCTCCCCTCCGACAGAGGGGAGGACGGGTGCAGACGGGTTTCGCAGCGATATTCGAGTATTTCGGCCAGGGCATCGTAGGAACGATCGCGGGCGTTGTAGAGATGGTCGAGGGCGGTCGTCAGAACAGCCTCGTCCCCTTCGGTCAGGATATGGTCGACGAGGGTAGTCAGCCGGGCTTCCCAGTAAGCATCTTCGACGCGGCAGCAGGAGAGCCCCAAACCAGTGGCCAGCTGGAGGATTTGTTCAAAATCCGGGCCGGGGCGCGCGGGGCGTGCTCGACGGGTTCGTTTCATGCGGTACGCCTTGGGGCGGTAGGATATTTCTGAACCAGCGATTCTATCATCGGAGCGGGGGCGAAAATTAATCTGGCGCATAGTGGCGTAAAGGGGCTGTTAATTGGTAACATCGCGCCTTTCGTAATACGACAAGAATACGATGTTTGGACGTTTCATGCCCATGGAGGGCAAGTTTTTCGAGCTGTTCAATGCGCATGCCGAGCAGGTGGTTGCCGGGGGACGCGAGCTGGCACTGCTGCTGAACCGGTTGGGGGATACCCTGCAAACCGCCGATGAGCATGCCAAGGTCATTGATACCATCGAGACTCGGGCGGATCACATTACGCACGAAACCGTGACGCTGCTGCACCGGACGTTTATCACTCCGTTCGACCGCGACAGTATTCATCACCTGATTTCCAACATGGATGACATTCTGGACATGATCCAGGATGTTGCCGAGTCGCTGGTGCTTTATGACATCCGCACCATCACGCCTGAGGCGCGCCATCTGGCGGATATCTGCAAATCCTGCTGCGAACGGGTCAAGTCTGTGGTCGAGCTGTTGCCCAACATGGAGCATGCTCAGACCATCCTCAAGGCTTGTCGCGAAATCGACCAGCTTGAATCGGATGCCGACCGCGTCATGCGTGCTGCCATCTCGCGTCTGTTTCGCGAGGAGCCGGACATGCGCCAGGTCATCAAGCTGAAATCGCTGTATGAGCTGCTGGAAACCGTGACGGATCGCTGCAACGACGTGGCCAACATCATCGAAGGCATCGTGCTGGAAAATTCCTGAAGCAGCGGGGTAACCACAGGCACAGGCGCACCTCTCCATCAGCCTCCCTGGACTCCCCTCTCCGTTTCATCCCATGACCCCGGTTTTCTGATTGTTCCCCATGCATGCGCAGGATATAGGCCTTTTGGTAGTTATCATGCTGGTGGTGCTGGCACTGCTGTTCGATTTCATGAATGGCTTCCATGATGCCGCCAACTCCATTGCCACGGTGGTGTCGACCGGTGTGCTGAAACCGCACCAGGCGGTGGCCTTCGCTGCCTTCTTCAATGTTGCGGCACTGTTCATCTTCCAGTTGCATGTTGCCGGCACCATCGGCAAAGGCACCATCGACCCGGCCATCGTGGATCATCACGTCATATTTGGGGCTCTGATCGGCGCCATTTCATGGAACTTGATCACCTGGTATTACGGCATTCCTTCCAGCTCATCTCACGCCCTGATCGGTGGTCTGGTGGGGGCTGGTGCGGCCAAGGCGGGCAGCGGTGCGCTGGTCTGGTCTGGTGTGGGCAAGACCGTGGCCTTCATCCTGATTTCTCCCCTGCTGGGGTTTGTGCTCGGTTCGACACTGATGTTGGCGGTATCCTGGCTGTTCTTCCGCTCGACCCCGCGCCGTGTGGATCGCTGGTTTCGTCGCCTGCAGCTGATCTCTGCTTCGCTCTATAGCCTGGGGCATGGCGGTAACGATGCCCAGAAAACCATGGGCATCATCTGGATGTTGCTGATTGCCGGCGGCTATGCCTCCAGCACGGACACGATGCCGCCTACCTGGGTCATCGTCTGCTGCTATCTGGCCATGGGTTGTGGCACCCTGTTTGGTGGCTGGCGTATCGTCAAGACCATGGGGCAGAAAATCACCAAGCTGAAGCCGGTCGGCGGTTTCTGCGCCGAAAGTGGCGGGGCACTGACGCTATTCCTAGCCACTGCCCTGGGCATCCCCGTGTCGACCACCCACACCATCACCGGCGCCATTGTTGGCGTTGGCTCAACCAATGGTATTGGCAACGTGCGCTGGGGCGTGGCTGGCACCATCGTCTGGGCCTGGCTGCTGACCATCCCCTGTAGCGCCCTGATCGCCGCGATGGCCTGGTGGCTGGGTAAACGGTTTTTGTAAAAACTTCTTCATACCCATCCGCCACATCCGCTAGATCGGTCAGATCGGCCTCTGCCCCGAGGCTGTTGAGACTCACGGGAACCGCACATGACCACTTATGACCACTCGCTTTGGTCATGTGCATCAATCCAGAGCATTAGTCAGTTATTTCTGCGATCGAACAGGAATTCTCCGCCGCTGGTATGGCCGGCGGTGATGACACCGCCGTATTGAGGTTCCTGTGGGAAGTCTTTTTTGACGGCATCATGGACGCTGCGGTAGATGTCGAACCCCAGCTGGTTGCCGCTGACGGATTTCAGGGTATTGATGAGGTGCCAGGCAAAGATGGAATGGCCACCCTTGCCTTCGTCGGAGACGGGTTCTTCGCCACCGGACGAGAAGGCCAGTACGGAGCGTTGTCGGAGGGCGTCGGCAGATTTGGCGGCAAAACCGGTGGATAGTTTTTGTTCACGGGTCAATGAGCCAGAGAAGCAGCTGTCCGAAACCAGGATGATCTGGCGGGCGGCGATGGCTTGCAGCAGTTTGGAAATGTCGCTGTTGGAGATCCATTGGGCGGCGGTTTTGGTCGAGCCGTTGACGGGAATCCAGAAACCCATGCCGGTGTCTTCGATCAGGTAGCCATGGCCGGCGTAGAAGAGCAGGACGCTGTCTTCTGGCTTGGCCTGATCGGCCATGGTATTGAAGGCTTCGACGATTTCTTCCTTGCTGGCGTTGTGGAGCACCCGGGTTTCGTAGCCAAACTGGCGGCGCAGGACTTCGGCAATCTGATCGACATCGTGGATGGGTGTGTTGAGTGCTGGAATGGGCTGGCTGTAGGCGTCGTTGCCAATCAGCAGAGCGCGCCGGTGGCGGTCGGGGGATAGGGAGATGGGCTCGTCCAGGGCGCCACTGGTAGTTTTCCGGGGCGCACTGTCCGGCGAGGTGGCGTTATTGGCGCTGCTCGTTGCCGGGCGACGGATGCACAGGGTACGGGTTTTGGCGGCGATCGTCGGACAGGTCGGGACATCGGCGGCCTGCGGGTTCTTGCGCAGTTCTTCCAGTGCTTCACGGTACAGCAGGGTGCGTGCCTGGTGCCGCTGCATCGTAATGGCCTGCATCTGCATCATGCCGGGAGGCCCGCCCATGAAGGCTGGCGGCATCATTGGCGGACGTTGCGCCAGGGCGGGATTATTGCCGTACAGCACGCAGGCAATGATCGAGCAAAACAGGATTCTGTAGATTTTGTTCATCGCGGGGTTCCTTGTGTTCTTGAGGGGGCAGACATGCCAGCAGACGCTGCCAGTCGCGGCCCCAGCAGCATTCGTGGTTGTATCCAGGAACGGTCAGCATCGTACCACCGCTATATCGGGCATAGGTTGCAATGATGTCCGGTGGGACAACGTTGTCCCGTTCTCCTGAAAGGTGCAGACCCTGAAGTGTGGCAGCAGGGGGCGGCTGGCTGAGTGGATCCAGGGAGCCAGTCAGCGCGCTGATCTGGTGCCGGATGCGCCAGTCTTCGAGCGCCAGCGGGGCGGCGACGGTCAGCAGGCTTTCGATATCGCTGCGCCGGGCGGCGAGCAGGGCGGCGATGACACCGCCGCCGGAATAGCCCACCAGACGCAGGTGGCGGGCTGCGTAACGCTGCTTCAGGGTGTCGAGTGCCTGGTCGTAGGCAGCGATGACTTCCGGAGCAAAGCGCCATCCGGTCCAGTAGCGTGCGTCGCAGTTGGCCAATGCCGGTTCGCCGAGATACTGGCAGGGACGCCCCAGATAGATCACGGTGGCATCGGCATTGGTATCGGCATCGGGGTCAGCTAGAGCCAGCGACAGGGCAACCGGATGCCGTGGTGTCGGGTCTGCTGGAGGATGGTAAGGGCCGGGCCAAGCGGCACCATCACCTTCGATGTAGAGGGTGAGGCGGGTGGCGGGCGCAGGCTGTGCCGGCTGATAGATCATCAGTTGAAAGCGGCCGGCGGTGAGGGATTGGGCAATATATCCGGCGGCCTGGGCCCGGGTCTGGGCGGCGGAGAGGGATTCCACCTGCCCCAGGCTGGCGCAGCCGGAGAGGGTGACGAGCCAGCCTGACGATAAAAAAGCCGCGCAGAATCGCGCGGCTTTGCAGGAGAAAAATCTCCGGAACGGCATTAGAAGCGGTAGTTGAGGTTCAACATCACCGATTCACGCTTGCTGTTTGAACGACCGGACTCGCGGTTGAAGACGATGCCGCCCGACAGGTTGTCCTTCAGCGAGAACACATTGACCCCGGCCGACCAGAGCCAGGCGTTCTTGCCTAGATCGTTTGTGGTGATGAGCGCGGTCTTGGTCTTGTCGTGCGAGTAAGACACGCCGACGAACGGCATGGCACCGCCGCTCAGCCAGTAGCTGACTTGACCGCCCAAACGCCACTGGTCGATCTTGTTCTTGGTGTTCAGCGTTGTAGCATCGTACTTTTCTTCACCGTATAGATAGCTGGCTTTACCAGCGAACTGCAGGTTGCCGGCCCACTGGGTGTAGTTCAGGTTGGCGCCGTAGAAGAAACGCTCGGGCTTGAATTCGACCGTACCCGCTTGGGTCTTGGACTCACCCCAGCCGGCAGATGCGTCCAGGGAGAATTCCTTGCTGATCTGCCAGCCGATGTAGGGCGCGACCGAGTAGCCCTTTGTGGTGGCGTTGAGCAGCGAGCCGGAAGCGCGGTCTACAGCAACCGAAGCACCTACTACCAGCGCCGGGTTGAGGGCGTAGTCGAAACCCACGGTGGATGCGACGACATTCTGCGACAGGCTCTTGTACTCGTTGTTGTTGTTGGTCAGATTGCTCCAAGTGTTCCAGGCATTCTGGCCACCGGCGGCCATTCCGGACAGCGACTCGTTCGAGGTCAGGTGTGCCGGGCGCGGCTGCAGTGAGCTCATGCGAAAGCCGATGGCATTGGAAATGGTCACGATCTGCTGCAGCGAGGTGCTGCTGATTTGCTGGGTTGAGACCGTTTCTGTCAAGGCATGTTGGACGGCCTGGGGCGAAACCACGGGGCCAGGCTGGGTCGAGGGAGAGGGGATGCCGGTTGCGGAGCCTCCACCCTCGAACGGACGGCTACTGGGATCTGTGGAAGGCACGCCGTAGGGCGATGCAGATGCCGCACTGCTCAGGATGATGGCCGCCAGGCCGCCGGCAACGGACAGAATGGAAGAGGAGGACAACTTGATCATTAAAAAACTCCTTGGCAGGTTGAGGAACTACAGATGAAAGCGGCAGGATAACACCATGACTATGGTGTGGAAATATACTCAGTGTATGTTTTGATTTTATCATTGATGAATGTCAATATTTAGGGACGCGCTGGAACCTGAGCATCCACCTTGTCCAGGTGGTGGCCATTCCCTTCCGTGAATGGCTGCAAGCGCATCACCTGGTAGAAACCGCTGCCTTGCTGACGCTTTCAAAAAAGCCCGGGT
>JAGOSV010000100.1 GCA_018062105.1 Sterolibacterium sp.
CTCGGCCAGAACCGTCTTGAAAAAATCCTGACCTACGGCACCGAAGGCGGCATGGTGAACTTCGACGATATTCTGACGAAGGAAGAGATCGGCCTGATGGCCAAGTACATCCAGACCACACCGGATGTACCACCCGAGTACAGCTTCAAGGAAACGCTGGAATCATGGAAAGTCATGGTACCAGTCGACCAGCGGCCGAAGAAGCAGATGAACAAGATCAACCTGAACAACGTCTTCTCGGTCACCCTGCGTGACACCGGCGAGGTTGCGTTGATCGACGGCGACACCAAGGAAATCCGCTCCATCGTCAAGACCGGCTATGCCGTGCATATCTCGCGCCTGTCGGCATCCGGTCGTTACGTCTATGTCATCGGCCGCGACGGTCGTCTCTCCCTGATCGACCTGTGGATGGAGAAACCTGCCGTCGTGGCCGAAGTCAAGATTGGCTTCGATGCCCGCTCGGTGGACACCTCCAAGTTCAAGGGCTTTGAAGACAAATATGCCATCGCCGGCTCCTACTGGCCGCCCCAGTACGTCATCATGGATGGCGACACGTTGAAGCCACGCAAGGTCGTCTCGACCCGCGGCATGACGGTGGATGGCGAGTACCATCCGGAACCGCGTGTGGCCTCCATCGTCGCTTCCTTCATCAAGCCCGAGTGGGTGGTCAACATCAAGGAAACCGGCCAGATCCTGCTGGTGGATTATTCCGACATCGAAAACCTGAAAACCACCACCATCGCTTCTGCCAAGTTCCTGCATGACGGCGGCTGGGATGCTTCGAAGCGTTACTTCCTGGTGGCTGCCAACGCCTCCAACAAGATCGCAGCGGTCGACACCAAGCTGGGCAAACTGGCCGCCCTGGTCGATGTTGCCAAGATCCCCCATCCGGGTCGCGGTGCCAATTTCGTCCATCCCAAGTTTGGTCCAGTGTGGGCAACAGGCCATCTGGGGGCTGATGTGGTGACCTTGATTTCGACGCCTTCCGATGACAAGAAGTTTGCCAAGTACAAGGCCAACAACTGGAAGGTCGTCCAGGAAATCAAGCACGTCCCTGGCAACCTGTTCGTCAAGACCCACCCCAAGTCCAAGCATTTCTGGGCCGATGCGCCGCAAAACCCGGATAAGGCACTGGCCGAATCCGTGGCCGTGTGGAACATGGACGACTTGAGCAAGCCAGTGAAGGTCATCAATGTTGCCAAGGATTCCGGTCTGCCCGAAACCAAGGCCATCAAGCGCGCCGTGCATCCGGAATACAGCGCCGACGGCACAGAGGTGTGGATCTCGCTGTGGGGTGGCAAGGCCGACCAGTCCGCCATCGTGGTATATGACGACAAAACACTCGCTGTGAAGAAGGTGATTACCGATCCCAAGATGATCACCCCGACCGGCAAGTTCAACGTCTACAACACACAGCACGACATCTATTGATGCAGTAGCAATGACAGGGCGGGGGACGTGGGTTTCCCGCCCTTTTTTGATGAATGAACAGGATGCAACATGAATAGCGGCGCGAACGAACAAAAATCTGGACTCTGGGCCATCCTCAAACGCCCCAGCGCAAAATACTCCCTGCTGACCCTGCTGGTCATCGGCTTCATTTCCGGCATCGCCTTCTGGGGCGCATTCAACACCGGCATGGAAGCCACTAACAATATGGACTTCTGCATCTCCTGCCACGAGATGCACGACAACGTCTACCAGGAATACAAGCAGACCATTCACTATTCCAACCGAACGGGTGTCCGCGCCACCTGCCCGGATTGTCATGTGCCCAAAGACTGGACGCACAAGATCATGCGCAAGATCCAGGCTTCGCAGGAGCTCTACGGCAAGCTGGTTGGCACCATCGATACCAAGGAAAAATTCGAAGCCAAGCGCCTCACCCTGGCGCAGCATGAATGGGACCGCATGAAGAGCAGTGATTCACGCGAATGCCGCAACTGCCACAGCTTCGATGGCATGAATCCGGATGCGCAAAAACAGCGCGCCAAGAAGCAACATGAAAACGCCCAGCGCGACAAGATGACCTGTATCGACTGCCACAAGGGCATCGCACACCATAAGCCGCAAGGCATGAAGGAAGAAGACGACGAGTAAAAAAGACCTGACCAACCTTTCTTCCTTGAAATACGTCAAAATTCGAACCCCATTCAAAGGAGCTTTCACATGCAACGTTCGCTGATTACTTCTTCCGCCATCGGACTCATCCTGGCATTCAGTGCGGGCTATGCTACCGCCGCCGCCCCCGACTGGAGCAAGGTGCCGAGCAAGAAAATCGTTCTGCTCTACCCCGGCGCATCCCCGATGGAGTGGATCACCAAGGGCACGGAACACGGTGGCGCCAAAGCCTTCAAGAAAGGCGAACGCTGCGTTGATTGCCATAGCGACGAAGCCGCCGACATGGGCAAGAAGATAGCCAGCGGCCAGAAAAATGAACCTAAGCCCATCAAGGGCAAGGCTGGCAGCATCCCGGTTGACGTCCAGGCCGCCAACGATGGCACAAACCTCTATCTGCGCTTCAGCTGGAAGCAGCCTGCTGGCGGCGGCGAGAAGATGGACAAGGACGTTCCCGTCAAGCTGGCGGTGATGCTGGAAGACAACAAGGTTGAGCGCGCCTCGCAAAGCGGCTGCTGGGAGACCTGTCACGGTGATGCCCGCACCATGCCCAATGCCAAGGACGACAAGAAGACCAAGTACGTTCCCGGCGGCGACGTCAAGGCGGGCAAGTTCTACGACCTGATCCAGTGGAAGAGCAAGGGCAAGGCCAGCGATGGCTATGTCGCCGACAAGCGTGTCATGGAAGGTGGCAAGGGCCTGGTCGACGCCAAAGGCGAACAGAAGGGCGATACCTGGACGGTCACCTTCACCCGCAAGCTGGCCGGCGGCGGGGAAGGCGATATCACCATGGCGCCCGGCAAGGTCTACAACTTCGGCTTTGCCATTCACGACGACAGCACCCTGGGACGCTTCCACCATGTCTCGCTGGGCTACACCCTGGGTATCGACGCCAAGGCCGACATCACCGCCGCCAAGCAATAAGCGGCCTGCCGGAGCGGTTCATTCTCCTGCGAGCGTCGGCGTGACCGCCGACGCTCGTCGCTTTTTCAACGCTGGATATTCCCATGAACCATGCGCGTCTCACGGGTTACCTGCGGATGCTGTTGCTCCCCGCGCTGCTCACGGCACCCACCTGGGCACAAACCGAGGTACCGGCAATGCACGTCATGTCGCCCGATCCCTCACGCCGCAGCGAGCTGATCCGGCTGGTACGCGAAGACTGTGGCTCCTGCCACGGCCGCACGCTCAAGGGTGGGCTGGGCAACCCCCTGACCCCGCAAGCGCTGCACGACAAGCCAGTCGACAGTCTGGTTGCCACCCTGCTCAATGGTCGGCCTGGAACGGCCATGCCGCCGTGGCAGACCTTCCTCAATGAAGCCGAAGCCCGCTGGATCGTGCAGCAACTGCTCGACGGCTTCCCGGAGAAATGACATGAGATTCCCTCGCTTCCTGCCTGGCCTGCTGGCCACCTTGCTCCTCCCTCTGTGGCTGACCGCCTGCGCTACGTCCAGCCTGCGCGGCACGGGCGACCTGGGGGTGGTCATCGAACGTGCCAACGGCCAGGTCAGCGTCATCGACACCTCGACTCGCACGGTACTGGGCAGCATTGCCGGACTGGGCGATCTGTCACATGCCTCGGTGGTCTTTTCACGCGATGCCCGTTACGCCTACGTCTTCGGCCGGGATGGTGGTCTCAGCAAGGTCGACCTGCTGCTGCAACGCATCGACCAGCGGGTGATGCAGGCCGGCAACAGCATCGGCGGCGCCATTTCCCAGGATGGCCGGCTGGTGGTGGCACAGAATTACGACCCGGGCGGCATCAAGGTGTTCGATGCCCGGACACTGGAGCTGCTGGCGGATATTCCCGCCAACTACGGCAACGAAGGCCGCCGCTCCAAAGTCGTCGGGCTGGCCGATCTGCCGGGTAACCGTTTCATCTACTCGCTGTTCGATGCCGGCGAAATCTGGATCGCCGATCTGGCCGAACCAAAACAGCCCAAGATCACCAAATATCATCATATCGGCCGCCAACCCTATGATGCCCTGGTCACCCCGAATGGACGCCACTACCTGGCCGGCCTGTTTGGTGAGGATGGCATCGCCCTCATCGACTTGTGGTACCCGGAACGCAGCGCCCGCAAGATCCTCAGCGGCTACGGTCGCGGCGAACAGGCGCTGCCGGTCTACAAGATGCCCCACCTGCGCGGCTGGGCCGTGGCCGGCAATCACGCCTACCTGCCGGCCATCGGCCGCCATGAAGTGCTGGTGGTCAACATGACCACCTGGCAGGAAGTGATGCGCATTTCCGTCAAAGGTCAGCCGGTGTTCGTCATGGCACGGCCGGACGGTCGTCAGGTGTGGGTCAACTTTGCCTTCCCGGACAACGGCCAAGTCCAGGTCATCGACACCCTCAACCAGAGCATCCTCCAGACACTGAGCCCCGGCAAGGCCGTGCTGCACATGGAATTCACCCCGCGCGGCGAAAACGTCTGGGTTTCTGCCCGCGATGACAACCGGGTCGTCATCTACGACACGGCCAACTTCAATCGCCTGGACGAATTGTCGTTGCAGGCGCCCTCTGGCATTTTTTTCACCAGCCGTGCCGCCCGTCTCGGCTTCTGACCTCATGATGGCTCCTCCCGCTCCCGATCTCGATGAACTCGACCGGCGCATCATCAATGCCCTGCAAGGCGGCTTTCCGCTGTGCGACGAGCCCTACCAGGCAGTCGCCGGTTCGCTAGGACTGAGCGCGGCCGAATTACTGACCCGCCTGCAACGCCTGCTCGACCAGCGCATCCTGACCCGCTTTGGCCCCATGGTTCAGGTCGAGCGCATGGGTGGAGCCTTCGTGCTGGCCGCCCTGGCCGTCCCTGAAGCACGGTTTGAGGAAGTCACACAGCAGGTCAACGCACTGCCGGAAGTCGCCCACAACTACCGGCGCGAACATGCCCTCAACATGTGGTTTGTCATCGCCACCGAAACACCGGCAGGCATCCAGAAGGTCATCGAACGCATCGAAGCCGATACCCGCCTGGCCGTACACGCCTTCCCAAAAGAAGCCGAATATTTCGTCGAAATGAAACTGCAGGCATGAATCTCCCACTCATCGACGCCACCGACCGCGCCCTCATCAAGGCCACCCAGGCCGGGCTTCCGCTGGTTCCGCGTCCCTACGACGAACTGGCCGGGCCACTCGGCATCAGCGGCCACGAAGTACAAAGCCGCCTACAACACCTGCTGGACAGCGGCGTAATCCGGCGCATCGGTGCCGTTCCCAATCATTACGCCATCGGCTACACCGCCAACGGCATGTCGGTCTGGGATGTCGACGATGCCCGTGTCGATGCACTGGGCATGAAGGTTGGCCAGCTCGACTTCGTCACCCATTGCTACCGCCGCCCGCGCCATCTACCCCACTGGCCCTACAACCTCTTTGCCATGGTGCACGGCCACGACCGTGACGAAGTGCGTACGCAAGTGGCACAGATCAAAGCCCTGCTCGATGCTGCCTGCCGCGCACACGACGTGCTCTACAGCACGCGCATCCTGAAAAAAACCGGGCTGCGCCTGCAGGATTGAGCCAAAGCCAAACCCGGCCAGACGCGGCCAGACCCGGACTGAAAAGGATCCCATCATGTTTCGCATCACCCAGTATCTGCAGGAAGTCCTCAACCCGACACCCCTGGCCGAAAAGCGCAACCCACCCGCCCCGGTCGTCATCTGGAACCTCATCCGGCGCTGCAACCTGACCTGCAAGCACTGCTACTCGATCTCGGCCGACAAGGACTTCCCCGGCGAGCTGACGACCGAGGAAATCTACGCAGTGATGGATGATCTCAAGCACTTCCGCGTTCCCGTGCTGATTCTCTCCGGCGGCGAGCCGCTGCTGCGCCCCGATATCTTCGACATCGCCCAGCGTGCCAAACGCATGGGCTTTTATGTCGGCCTGTCCTCCAACGGCACACTGATCGACAAGAACAACATCGACCGGATTGCGGCATGCGACTTCAACTACGTCGGCGTCAGTCTCGACGGCCTGCGTGCCACCCACGACAAATTCCGCCGCATGGAGGGTGCCTTCGACGCCTCACTGGCCGGCATCCGCCTGTGCCGCGACCTCGGCCTCAAGGTCGGCGTGCGCTTCACTCTGACCCAGGACAATGCCCATGACCTGGCCGGGCTGCTGCAACTAATCGGCGATGAAGACATCGACCGCTTCTATTTTTCCCATCTCAACTACGCCGGCCGTGGCAACAAGCACCGCGAAGACGATGCCCAGCACCGCATGACCCGTGTCGCGATGGATCTGCTGTTCGAGACCTGCCTGTCTTACCTGCAACGCGGCGTGGAAAAAGAATTCACCACTGGCAACAACGATGCCGACGGCGTCTACCTGCTGCACTGGGTGCGCCAGCACTTCCCCGAACGCGAAGCGCACCTCCGCACCAAACTGGCACAGTGGGGCGGCAACTCCAGCGGCGTCAATGTCGCCA
>JAGOSV010000032.1 GCA_018062105.1 Sterolibacterium sp.
CCAGCACTGCTGAAGAAACTGGCAGCGCTGGGGTTTGCAGAGACGACGGTGGCACAGCTGCGCCGTGAAGGCGAAGGCAAGGCCGAGACGCTGTATTTGGACAGTACCCGCGCTGGTGCGACGTTGGCGCAGGGCTTGCAGGAGGCTGTCAGCCAGGCGCTGGTGCGGTTGCCCATTCCCAAGGTGATGACCTATCAGCTGGCCGATGGCTGGACGACGGTCAATTTTGTCCGCCCTGTACATGCCTTGCTGGCCTTGCATGGTGCCGAAATCGTGCCGATCGAGGTGCTGGGCATGGTGGCGGGCTGTGTGACGCATGGCCATCGTTTTGAGGCAGCGGTGGATCCTGTCGTCATTCGTGATGCGGACAGCTATGAACGGCAGCTCACGGAAGAAGGCGCCGTCATTCCGGCCTTTGCCAGCCGACGTGCCGATATTGCCCGCCAGCTGGCGGCGGCGGCTGAATCCGTTGGCTTGCGCCCGGTCGAGGATGCCGCCTTGCTCGATGAGGTGACGGCACTGGTCGAGCGTCCCAATGTGCTGGTGGGGTGCTTCGAGGAGGAGTTCCTGCAGGTGCCGCAGGAATGCCTGATCCTGACGATGAAGGCCAACCAGAAATATTTTCCCCTGCTCGATGCGGCAGGCAAGCTGAGCAACCGCTTCCTCATCGTCAGTAACATCCGTCCGGCAGATGCTTCCGCCGTGATCGGGGGCAATGAGCGCGTGGTGCGCCCCCGTCTGGCCGATGCCCGGTTTTTCTTCGACACCGACCGCAAGACGACCCTCGCCAGCCGGGTCGAGAAGCTTGGTCGGGTGGTGTATCACAACAAGCTCGGTACCCAGCGCGAGCGCATCGAGCGTCTGTGCCGCATGGCCGGGCAGATTGCCGGGATGCTGGGGGCGGGTGGGATGGATGGAGCGCAGGCCGAGCGTGCGGCGCTGCTGGCCAAGGCCGACCTGGTCAGCGACATGGTCGGCGAATTCCCCGAGCTGCAAGGCATCATGGGGCGTTATTACGCGCTGCATGATGGCGAGCCGGCAGTGGTGGCGGAGGCCATCGAAACACACTACCGTCCCCGTTTTGCTGGTGACAGCCTGCCGCAGGGCAATGTCGCCTGCGCGGTCGCCCTGGCCGACAAGCTCGACCAGCTGGCCGGCCTGTTTGCCATTGGCCAGATCCCGACGGGCGACAAGGATCCTTTCGGCCTGCGTCGTGCTGCGCTGGGCGTGCTGCGTATCCTGCTGGAAACGCCGCTGCCACTGCCACTCGATGGCCTGCTGGCCGAGGCGATTCGTCTCAACAAGGGCAGTGCCGAGGCGCAAACCCAATTGTTCGATTTCCTGCAGGAGCGTCTGCGCGGCCTGCTGCGTGATGCCGGGCATGAGCAGAATGTCGTCGAGGCCGTGCTGGCACACAAGCCCAGCCGCATCGATCTCGTGGCACCGCGACTGGCTGCCGTGCGCGGCTTCATCCGCCTGCCAGAAGCGGCGTCTTTGGCTGCAGCCAACAAGCGGATCGTGAACATACTGCGCAAGAACGAGGGGGCGGCGGCGCTGGCCATGGCCGATGTCGGTCTGTTGCAGGAGGCCGCCGAGAAGGTGCTGTTTGATCAGGTGAATGCCATCACGCCGCGTATCCATGCGCTGATGGCTGCTGAGGATTACACAGCCGCCCTGACGGCGTTGGCGGGGCTGCGCGCCGCTGTCGATGGCTTTTTCGAGGAGGTCATGGTCATGGCAGAAGAACCCCTGATCCGGCAAAACCGCCTGGCCCTGCTCAACCAGCTCGCCGGCCTGATGAATCAGGTGGCGGACATTTCAAGGCTGTGAGACGCAAAGCACGCGACCTTTGCTGGAGGGGCGGGGCGTATCGCCTGTCGCCCTGCCGCACACGGCTCGCCTTGTCATCGGGGAACCCATGAAACTCATCATTCTCGATCGTGACGGGGTCATCAATCATGATTCCAGCCAGTTCATCAAATCTGCCGAAGAGTGGCGGCCGATCCCCGGCAGCCTGGCGGCCATTGCCCGCCTCAATCAATGGGGCTACCGTGTGGTGGTGGCCACCAATCAGTCCGGAGTCGGGCGGGGACTGTTCGAGATGGACACACTCAACAGCATCCACGAGAAAATGATGAAATGTGCCGCGCAGGAAGGGGCACGCATCGACGCGGTGTTTTTCTGCCCGCACACGCAGACGGATGATTGTTCCTGCCGCAAACCCAGGCCGGGTATGCTGCAGGAAATCGCCTCACGCTTCAATGCTGATCTTGCCGGTGTTCCGGTCATCGGCGATGCCCTGCGTGATCTGCAGGCGGCGGTGGCAGTCGGGGCACAGCCAATCCTGGTATTGACGGGCAAGGGCAAAAAGACGGTTCATGACCCCGAATTGCCGGCAGGAACCCCGGTTTTTGCTGATCTGGCTGCGGCAGCGGCCCACTTGACGGCGTGAACGTACAGTGATGAACGTGTTGCGTTCGTTGGTGTTCCTGCTGGTGATGTTGCTGGTGACGCCGCCTTACGCCTTGCTGATGCTGTTTTGCTTTCCCTTGCCGCACCGCTGGCGTCGTTATTCGGCCGTGCCCTGGGTAGCGCTGACGAGTGGCTTGATCCGGCATCTGCTGGGTATCGACTATCGGTTGATCGGCCAGGAACATCTGCCGGATCGGCCGGTCGTGATCCTGGCCAAGCATCAGTCGGCCTGGGAAACGGTGGTATTGCAGCAGGTTTTCCCCCTCTCGTTGTTCGTCTGGAAAAAGGAATTGCGCTGGCAGATTCCCTTCTTCGGCTGGGCCCTGGCCGTTATTCCGATGATCGCCGTCGATCGCAATGCCGGCCGTGAAGCGCTGCGTGACCTGGTGCGCCAGGGTCGGCTGCGGTTGGGGCAGGGTTATTCCATCGTGATTTTTCCGGAAGGCACGAGAACGTCGCCGGGGCAGCGTCGTCCCTACAAGGTTGGCGGTGCACTGATGGCGGTCGAGGCCGGTGTGCCGGTGTTGCCGGTGGCGCTTGATTCCGGAGAATTTTGGGGGCGCAATGCCTTTTTCAAGAAGCCCGGTACGGTGACCGTCAGCATCGGCCCGTTGATCGACACGACTGGCATGAAGGCCACGGCAGTCAATGCCCGCGCCGAAGCCTGGATCGAGGCCGAGATGGTACGCATCAGTCCGCACCGCTACACGGCATGAACGAGTCTGCCCGGCAGCAGCTTGAGCTGTTTGATGCAACGGCTGAGCCGTATGACGGAGCCGGCAATGCGCCTTTCCGGCCGCAGCCGGGAGGCGCAGGAGTGCGCCATATCCATCTGGGGGCGCAGATCGTGGCCTATCGGTTGCGCCAGGGGCAACGTCGTCGTCGCTTGTCGTTGACCATCGATGAGCACGGATTGCGGGTAGGGGCACCGGGGCGCATCACACTGGGTGAGATCGAGAACTTTATTCGTGCCAATGACAGATGGGTGCTCGGGAAACTGGCGGAATACGCTGAATATGCACGCAGCCAGGGACGACATCTGTTGGCCATCCATGATGGTCTGAGTCTGCCCCTGCTCGATGGTGACATCCGGCTGCGTGTGGTGACGGGTAATAACCGTATTCGCTGGCAGGACAACGAACTCTGGCTGGAGCTGCGTGCCGGCACCGATCCGGCGATGCTTGCCCGCCGTGCCCTGCAGCATCGTGCCCTGGCACTTTATACGGAACGTCTGGCGCATTATGCCGCCCGCCTGGGGCGTGCTCCGGCGCGTTTGAGCCTGTCCAATGCCCGCACCCGCTGGGGCAGTTGCAACAGCCGGACAGGAATACGCATTCATTGGCGACTGATCCACCTGCCGTTGCGCCTGATTGATTACGTCATCGTCCACGAGCTGTCACACCTGGTCGAAATGAACCACAGTCCACGTTTTTGGGCGGTGGTGGCGAGTCTGCTGCCGGATTGGCAGGCTGCGCGTCAGGAGCTCCGGCAGCGTGGTGCCGGGCTTCCCGTGTGGTAACCGCATCGTTGAAAAGCACCCGCCGGGAAGGAAGAGGCGGGCATAATCCTGCTTCTTTTTTCTGACGAACCATAAAACACAGGATGAACAAGACCCCGGAGATTGCTGCCGCCATCGCCCGCAAGCCGCCCAGCTGGACGGCACGGATGATGGCTTGCGACATTGCCGAGGGTTTGCCGTCCTGGGCACCGGCGCGGCTGCATACCATTTTCGAGACCCTGATGCCGCCTCAGACGGTGGCTCTCACCGCACGGCTGGTAGCGCATCTGTCGCCGGATCTGCCGTTTTTCTTTCGTGGTCTGTTGCAGGTGCGCAAGGTTTCGGGGCTGTTGCGCCGGCTGTCCTTGCGGTTGTTTTTTGATGACCGGCACTATCTCAACAGCGCCCTGCGCAAGCGCATTTTTTACGATGAAGTCGAGGCTGCCCTAGCGCAGGGTGCCCGTCAGGTGGTGATGCTGGGGGCGGGCTTCGATGTGCTGTGTCTGCAACTGGCCAGTCGTCATCCGCAGGTGCTGTTTGTCGAAGTTGATCAGCAGAATACCCAGGTGCTCAAGCGGCAGGCCGTGATGGCTCTGTGTGCGGGGCAGCTGCCGGCCAATCTGGCGTTTGTTGCGGTCGATTTCCGCCACCAGTCCCTTGAAGAGGAGTTACAGACGCAGCTGGGCAACACCTGGCAGGTATCGTTGCCCTCTGTGGCCGTGGTCGAAGGCGTCTGGCCCTATCTCGACGAGGCCGCCATTCGTGCCTCGTTGCAATCATTCAGGGAAATTTCGGCGGCGGGCTCGACCTACCTTTTTACCTACTTCGTGCTCGGCGGAGCCCGTTGGCAGCAAAAGATCACGGCGGCCTCGACCCTGGTGTTTGCCCTGGTGGGGGAGCCGGTGCGTTATCTGCCGACCGACAAACAGCAGATCGAAGCCCTGCTGGTGGGGGAAGGTTACGCTGTCGATCTGTCGGTATCGCGCACGCATGGCTATGTGCGCTACATCGTACCGGCCGGGTTTGAGGATCATGTCGGGCCAGAACGCATTCTCGACAGCTTTGTCGGCGTGGCCGTGTCACAGACAGGGTGCGGCTGAGGTCTGGCGGGAAGGCCGGTGCCGGAGTTTCCCCGGGTTTTGATTCATGGCGGCTTTCCTTGCTGGTTTCCTTGACCCCCATCGTTGCGCGGCATGGGGTGATGTGCTAAAAGAAACCCTCACGGCTTCCCTCGGCTGCTGGTGTCTTTCTGCCGCCATTTCCAGTCCGTGATTTGCGGAATTCTGGGGCGTGTGTGGAACGCAGGCCAGCAGTTGTTGGGGAGGCAGTTCATTGAACCATGCACGGGTAGACCTTTCCTTGTCCTCATCCACCAAAGATGCTGCGAGTCGGAGTTCTGCGGCGGCCACCGCGGAGGATGATCTGTTCTCGCTGGACTTTACGTCGCTGCCACCGCCGCCGGTAGCTCCGGTCAAGGCAGCGCCTAAGCTGGAGTGGTCGCTCGAGCCGTTGTCGACGATGACGCCGGCCGAGTCACCCCAGCCCCAGCCATCTTCTTCGCTCTCGCTTTTGTCCTTGTCCTCCGGGTCTGAGCCTTCTTCCCTGTTGTCTGCGGTGACACCGCCATCATCGTCGCCTTTTCCCTGTGTCCGGCTCGACGCGCCGCTGGAAGAGGCGGCGCTGTCATACGCGGCCGGTCAGCTGGCGGTAGCACGTTGCACGCTGGAAGAGGCCGTGGCGGGCGAAGCGGCGGCCGAGCCAGTCTGGGCAATGCTGCTCGATCTGTATCGTCTGATGCATGAGCGGGCACTGTTTGAGCCGCTGGCCCTGGCATTTGCCCAGCGTTTCGAGAAATCCCCGCCCGCCTGGCAAATGGATGAAGAGAAACAGAAGGCTGCGACGGGGGATGGACGAGCCTCGGTGACCTTGACGGGCATGCTGAATGCACGCTGTGCGCCGCAGTTTGCCAAGCTGGTGGCGGTGGCCAAGACCCGCCCGCTGCTGCAGGTCGATCTGACAAAAATCAAGTCGGTCGATGATGGCGGTGCCGCGTTGTTGCTGGACTTGCTGCGCCAGATGAAAAAATCCGGCAGCACTCTGGTGCTGACGGGCATGGAGCATCTGGTGGCGTTGATGACGCCGCAGCTGGTGACAGGGGAGCGCACACATGAGCCGAGCTGGTTACTGTTGCTGGAGCTCTACCAGCGGCTGGGCCGGCCGGAATCCTTCGACGAAGCCGCTCTTGATTACGCCATCACGTTCGAGGTTTCGCCGCCATCCTGGGAGGACGTGCCCAAGGTTTCCTCACAAGCGGCTGACGATGCACCGACCCGGTCAGCATCCCGCGCTGCTGCCTCATCTCCCGAGGCAGGGGATTTTGGTTTGCAAGGTGAGGTGCTGGCGACGGATGGCACCATGGATGCGCAGCCCTTTGCTGCCTTGTCGGCCGCACTGGCGGCAGCGCAACCGGATGTTCTATCGGTTGATCTGGCGTCCTTGCGCCGTCTCGACGTGCCGATGGCGCAGCATTTGCAGCGTGTGTTGCAGGCCGCGCCGGCCGGTCGCAAGGTGCGTCTGCTGAACTGTAACGCGCTGGTGGCTGCCCTGCTTGAAATGGCTGGCGTCGGTCTGCTGGCCCAGGTCTTGCAGACACGCATCTGAGCGAAGGCAGCTGCCAGGGCTTGAAATCCCGCCGGTTGCCATCATCTGCCCTTCACTCTTCATCCCTCACCCTCACTCCTCACCCATGGAACAATATCGCGGCACCACCATCCTTTCGGTTCGTCGGGGCAAACAGGTTGCCCTGGGCGGTGATGGCCAGGTTACCCTGGGCAACATCGTCATCAAAGCCACAGCCCGCAAGGTGCGCCGCCTGTATCACGAGCGTATCCTGGCTGGCTTTGCCGGCGGCACGGCGGATGCTTTCACCCTGTTCGAACGCTTTGAGGCCAAGCTGGAAAAGCACCAGGGCAATCTGTTGCGCTCGGCGGTCGAGCTGGCCAAGGATTGGCGCACCGATCGCATGTTGCGTCGTCTCGAGGCCATGCTGGCGGTCGCCGATGCCGAACACTCCTTGATCATCACCGGCAATGGTGACGTGCTGGAGCCGGAACTGGGTATCGTGGCCATCGGCAGTGGTGGGGCGTATGCCCAATCCGCTGCTCGTGCCCTGCTGGAAAACACTGAGCTTGCTCCCGCCGAGATCGTCAAGAAATCTCTCGCCATCGCCGGAGATCTGTGCATCTACACCAACCAGAATCACTTGATCGAGACGCTCGATTGATGCCGGGAACAGCGCAAATCGCGCAAGGCCGGGGCATGAAGTCTGCGGGCGGTGTTCCGTTGTCGATTCTTTTTCTTCTTCATTTCCTGTCGAATCCATGAGCCAAATGACTCCCGCCGAGATCGTCTCGGAACTTGACAAGCATATTGTCGGCCAGGCGGCGGCCAAGCGAGCCGTGGCCATTGCTTTGCGCAACCGCTGGCGGCGGGCGCAGGTGGCTGAGCCGCTGCGTCATGAAATCACGCCGAAGAACATCCTGATGATCGGCCCGACCGGGGTGGGCAAGACCGAGATCGCGCGGCGGCTGGCGCGGCTGGCCAATGCGCCGTTCATCAAGGTCGAGGCGACAAAATTCACCGAGGTGGGCTATGTCGGGCGTGATGTCGATACCATCATCCGCGATCTGGTCGAAACGGCCATCAAGGATGGGCGGGAGCTGGCCATGCGTGCCTTGCAGCACCGTGCCGAGGATGCCGCCGAGGATCGGGTGCTGGATGTCTTGTTGCCGGCGGCGCGGCCGGTGGGGTTCATGGCAGCGGACGAGACCGCCGGGCACGCTGCGGATGAGGGGGCGACGCGCCAGAAATTTCGCAAGAAACTGCGTGAAGGTGAGCTCGATGACAAGGAAATCGAGATCGAGGTGGCGGTGGCCGGCGCACACATGGAAATCTTCGCCCCACCGGGCATGGAAGAACTGACGCAGCAGATCCAGGGCATGTTCCAGAACATGGGCAACAGCAAACGCAAGACGCGCCGGCTGAAAATCCGCGAAGCGCTGAAACTGCTGACCGAGGAGGAGGCGGCACGGCTGGTCAATGATGAGGAAATCAAGACCGAGGCAGTGCGTAATGTCGAGCAGAACGGCATCGTCTTCCTCGACGAGATCGACAAGATCGCCACCCGCCAGGAGGCACAGGGCAGCGATGTCTCGCGTCAGGGCGTGCAGCGTGATCTGCTGCCACTGGTGGAAGGCACGACGGTGTCGACCAAGTACGGCATGATCAAGACCGATCACATCTTGTTCATTGCCAGCGGTGCCTTCCACCTGGCCAAGCCTTCCGACCTGATTCCCGAGATGCAGGGACGTTTCCCGATTCGTGTCGAGCTGTCTGCTTTGTCCGTCGATGATTTCGCCCGCATCCTGACTGCCACGGATGCCTGCCTGACGCGGCAATATCAGGCACTGCTGGCGACGGAGGGCGTGAATCTGCGCTTCAGCGACGAGAGCATCACGCGACTGGCCGAGGTGGCACATGCTGTCAATGAGCGCACCGAAAACATCGGTGCCCGGCGGCTGCATACGGTGATGGAAAAATTGCTCGAGGAAATTTCCTTCGAGGCGGAAAAGTACGGCCAGGAAGAAGTGGTTGTCGATGCCGCCATGGTCGACCGCCGTCTCAAGGACATCGTCCAGAGCGAGAACCTGTCGCGTTACGTGCTGTAAGGGGCGGCGGGATTGCCGGGTGCAACCCGCGCCGGTGCGGGTTCAGCCTCGTTCATTCCCGTACCGGATGTTTTCCCAGCTTGCGCTGCAGGGTGCGGCGGTGCATTTTCAGGGCGCGGGCAGTGGCTGAGATGTTGCCGTCGTGTTCGTGCAGGATACGCTGGATGTGTTCCCATTCGAGGCGGCCGACCGACAGCGGTTCTTCGGGCGGAGGTTGATGAGGTGCGCCCGTCCCGATCCTGCTGCCGGCTGCGGCGGCTTCGACGGCCTCGAAGGTTGCCAGCAAGGTGCCAGCATCGACGGGTTTGGCCAGATAGTGCGCTGCCCCCAGCTTGATGGCATCAACGGCGGTGGCGATGCTGGCATAGCCGGTCAGCAGGACGATGGCGCTGTGCGGGCAGAGGGCGCGCAGCGGCGCAATCAGCGACAGGCCGTTTTCATGCGCCCCCCAGCCGGCCAGATTGAGGTCGAGGATGATGCGTCCGGGTTGTTCGCGCTCGGCCAGCGCCAGCGCTTCGGCCGCATTGTGGGCACTATGGATGGTGTAGCCACGGCGCGACAGGGCGCGACATAACACGGTATTGAAGGTGGCATCGTCGTCGATGACGAGTATTGGATGAAGCACGTCATTCATGGTCTTTGTGTCTTTCCACCAGCCGTGGGGACAAGGGAATTTCCACCCGGGTTCGGGTGCCTGCACTGTACCCGTCATCGGTGCGCCGGGTCATGGTGATGCGTCCGCCCAGCCGTTCGATGGCGGCATGGGCGAGGAACAGGCCAATGCCCTGGCCGCCACTTTGGGTGTTGAGAAACTCGCGTCCGGCCTGCGCCAGTAAATCGGCATCGATACCCGGGCCCTGGTCGAGGATGTCGATTCGCAGCATTGCCGCGCTCTGCAGATCCGCCGGCCAGCTGGCCAGCAGGATGACTTCCTGCGGACTGGCATCGGCGGCATTGTTGAGCAGGTTGAGCAGGGCTTGTTCCAGCGTCGTTTCGATGAAGATACGGGGGGCAGCTGAGGTGGCTTGTTCAAAATGCAACACAGGCACGATGGCGGGGCGCAGGCTTTGCCAGCGGTCGACCAGTTGTCTCAACCACTGGTCGAAGGCGAGTGCTTTGCCTGCTTCGGCGCGCTGGATGCCGGTGCGTTCGGCCAGGTGGCTGATGATGTCCTTGCAGGCGGCGATCTGCTGGCGCAGCAGTTGCAGGTCGTCCCGCTGTGCCGGCGTCAGTGTGGCATCTTCGGCCAGTTCGCCGGCCAGCACAGCCATCGTGGCCAGCGGGGTGCCCAGTTCATGCGCTGCACCGGCGGCAAGGTTGCCCAGAGCAACGATGCGCTCGTCACGCAGCGCCTGTTCGCGGGCGGTGGCCAGCTGGCGTTCGCGCTGCCGCAGGGCCAGTGTGGTCTGGCCGATAAAGCCGGCGATCAGCAGGGCCGAGAGCGCCAGTGTCAGCCACATGCCGGACAGGTGCATCTGCATGGCGCGATCGACGTCTTCGACAGTCAGCGGCAGGCTGACCCACCACAGGGCGGAATAGGCCAGGATGGCCAGCAACACGATGAGCCCGGCCTGGCGCAGGGAAAGCACGGCAGCGGCCATGGCGACCGGTAGCAGGTACAGGGCCGTGAGTGGATTGGCCGGGCCGCCAGAGAGGGCCAGCAGTGTGGTCAGGAACAGCAGGTCGAGGATCAGGTGCGTCAGGAATTCCTGCGGGCTAACCGCGGCGGGGCGGCGCAGGCGCAGCCAGGTCAGCAGGCTGAGGACAGCCCACAGGCCGAGCAGCAAAAATACCGGCAGCAGGGGCAGGCGTGTGTAAAACAATGGTTGTGCCAGCAGGGCAACGACCACCAGCCCGGCGATGGCAAAATCGCGCAGCCATTGCAGACGGCGCAGGTCATCGTGGCGGATGTCCGGTGTGGAGGCAGGGGCAGCGGAGGCGGTGGGTGGCAGGGCTGGGCTCATTGCGCGGGCAGGAGGGACTGGTTGAGAACGCTTGACTCTGGGGGCATCGGCGGTGGACATGGGGGCGACCGTCGGTTGGGTAAGGCTATCACTTATCCTTCTGTCCGAATTTCCGGGGCCGGCTCTGTGACTGGCGGTGCCACTCGCCTGTGGCTCAAACAACACCCCGAGCACCACCGGACTTCCCCGCCCACCAAGAACATCGCTCGGCAACCCAGAAGGGGAAAAGGGTGCGTTGTTCATCCTTTGGTGCTTATTGAAACTTGTCAGGAAATCCAAATGCGATTGCCCTATGAGATTGCTCTATGGTCAGGGCCAGTCATGGCGCGGTGCTTCGGGTTATGCTGCCGGGGGTGATTCAGGAGGGGTGACATGGCAGCAGGAACAGGGCGTTGGTGCAAAGGGGTTGGGCTTGTGATGGGGCTGGGGCTGGCGGCTTTGGTCTGGGCGCAGCCGGTGGTCGTGCATGAGGCCTGGACGCGAGCGTCGGCACCGGGGCAGCAGACGGCTGGCGTGTATCTGTCGCTCACGGCATCTGAGGCGGCAGCTCTGCTGGGCGCATCCGGCCCGACCGGTACGCAGGTCGAGCTGCATGAAATGGTGCTGGATGGCGGGGTGATGAAGATGCGTGCCCGGGCACGTCTGGCGCTGCCTGCGGGGCAGACCGTGGTGTTGCGACCGGGCAGTTATCACCTCATGCTGCATCCATTGCGGGTACCGCTGCGGGCAGGAGAAAAGCTGCCGCTGACCTTGCAGGTCGAAGGGCGGGACGGCCAGGTGTCCCGTGTGGCGGTACAGGCGGAAGTACGCGGCGTGACAGCCGGGCGCGATGCTGCGGCCCCGGAACATGCCGCAGGACATGCCCACGTTCATTGAGGGCGGCGGGGCAGGATCAGGCCGGCAGCAGGGTCTCGCCGGCATAGAGCTGGGCGATGTCTTCGCGCGGGCGGATGAGGTGGCATTGCGTGCCGTCGATCATGACTTCGGCAGCCCTGGGGCGGCTGTTGTAGTTCGAGCTCATGCTCATGCCATAGGCACCGGCCGACAGGATGGCCAGCAGGCCGTCTTCGGCCAGGCTCAGGAGGCGGTCGTGGCCGATGAAGTCGCCGCTTTCGCAGACCGGGCCGACGATTTCATAACGCTGGGCAGGACCGGCTGGTCGTTCGTGGACGGTCAGGATGTCGTGCCAGGCATCGTACAGGGCCGGGCGCATCAGGTCGTTCATGGCGGCATCGATGATGGCGAAGTTCCGTTCGCTGCCTGGCTTGAGGATTTCGACACGGCTCAGGAGCAAGCCGGCATTGCCGACCAGCGAGCGCCCCGGCTCGACCAGTAGTTTTTCCTTGCGACCGGCAAAGAGCGCCAGGATGGGGCCGAGATAGTCCGCGACAGAGGGCACGTTTTCGTCGTGATAACGGATGCCCAGTCCGCCGCCCAGGTCGATGTGGTCGAGGGTGATACCGGTCTCTGCCAGGGCATCGGTGAGATCGAGGATTTTCCGGGCGGACTCCAGAGCCGGCGCCGGGTCGAGCAGCTGGGAGCCGATATGGCAGTCGATGCCGCGGATGTGCAGGTGAGGCAGGCTGGCTGCCTGCCGGTACAGCGCCAGAGCCTCTGCATGCGCTACACCGAATTTGTTGTTCTTCAGCCCGGTCGAGATGTAGGGATGGGTTTTGGCATCGACATCGGGGTTGACGCGCAATGAGATGGGCGCTTTGTAACCGAGCTGGCCGGCGATGTCGTTGAGGCGGCGCAGCTCGCTGGCCGATTCGACGTTGAAGCAGTGAATGCCGGCACGCAGCGCCTGTTCGATGTCGCTCCGGCTTTTGCCGACGCCGGAAAAAACAACCTTGCCCGGATCGCCGCCGGCCACCAGCACCCGTTGCAGTTCCCCTCCGGAAACGATGTCGAAGCCGGCACCCAGACGGGCGAACAGGTTGAGGATGGCCAGATTGGCATTGGCCTTGACGGCATAGCAGATTAGCGCGTCGTGGCCTTGCAGCACCTGGCGATAGTCGTGGTAGGCCACTGTCAGGGCGGCGCGGGAATAGACGTAGCAGGGCGTGCCAAAACGCCGGGCGATGTCGCCCAGCGAACAGTCTTCGAGGTGCAGCTGACCGTTACGGTAGTGGACGCGGGTGGGGGCAGGGTGGTTCATGGCATCAGGTATTCCGGGCAGATTCGTGATGGTCGTGATGCGTTGCAGCGTGTCGGACTCCGGACAAGGGCGCATTTTGCATACCCAGGACCGGTGCCGGTGCCGGGCCAGGCGGTCGAACCAGCGGGGTCTTGGTGCCGCAGGCTGTGAGTGCAAGCAGGGACGGAAGCAATAGCAGGGACAGTAACAGGCGTGCGGGGCGCGGGGTCATGATTTTTGGGGCGGTTAATAATGGTCGCTGGAGCAGATAATCGTTGAAACAGACGATCATTGAGGAACTCATTATGTTAGCGTGAACCTGCAGCAGTAGAGTTGTTGCGGGCGCGTTGAAAACGTGTTGAAGATGAGATGGTTGCAGAATGAAAGAGGATGAAGATTGATGGATGCACGTGAATTCGATGAGAGGGCCAGTGTAATGTTGGCGCGGATCGAGGCTTTGCTGGAAGGTTGCGAGGCGGAGGCGATGGATTATGAAATCCGGCCGGGTGGAGTGATCGAGATCGAATTCGATCATGCCGGCGGCAGCCAGATCATCATCAATCGCCATGCGGCGGCACAGGAAATCTGGCTGGCGGCCCGGTCGGGCGGGTTTCATTTTCGTCCGGATCCGGAGCAGGCCGGGCGCTGGGTCGGGACGCGCGACGGGGCGGAGTTGCTGGATGTGCTGGCACGCTGCATGAGCGAGCAGGCGGGGACGCAGATCGTTTTCGAGCCGTAGGGCCGTCGTGGGATTACTGCCCCGGTGCCACGGTGGCTGGCAGGGAGAGGGGGGCGGGGGCTTCGCTGTCGCCTTCCTCGGGTTCCGGCAGGTGTTCCTTGTAGACGTAATCGGTTGCCTTGCCCTGTCCACTGGTGCCATTGGTGCCAGTGGTGCCGTCGGCCTGGACGGTGACCAGTCCTTCGGGTTCTTCCATGAAGCTCTCCGAGATGCCTTGCAGGGCTTTTCCCATGTAGCCGATCCAGATGGGCAGGGTTGCAGCGCCGCCGGTTTCGCCGCTGCCCAGTTTTTTCGGTTGGTCGAAGCCGATCCAGGCGATGCCGACCACGGTCGGCTGGTAGCCGCAGAACCAGGCGTCGATGTAATCATTGGTGGTGCCGGTCTTGCCGGCCAGATCGTTGCGTTTGAGTGCCATGGCTTTGGTGGCTGTACCGCGCCGCACGACGTCATGCATCATGCTGTCCATCAGGTAGGCATTGCGGGCGTCGATGACGCGCAGTTCCTCATTGCCGGCGATGGCGGGGCGGGTTTCGGCCAGTACATTGTTCTTGTCGTCGAGGATCTGGCGCACGACGAAGGGGGTGATGCGGTAGCCGCCATTGGCAAAGACCGAGTAGGCAGTGAGCTGTTGCCACAGGGTGACGGAGCCGGCACCCAGCGCCATCGTCAGGTAGGGCGGATGCTTGTCGGCATCGAAGCCGAAGCGGGTGACGTAGTCCTGGGCGTACTGGGCACCGATGGCCTTCAGCAGACGGATGGAGACCATGTTCTTCGATTTGGCCAGGGCGGTGCGCAGGGTCATCGGCCCTTCGTATTTGCCATCGTAGTTTTTCGGGCTCCAGGCCTGGCTGCCGGTTTCGGAGGCGGGGACGGTGAAGGGCTCGTCGGCTACGATCGAGGCTGGGGTGTAGCCCTTTTCCAGCGCGGCCGAGTAGATGAAGGGCTTGAAGCTGGAGCCCGGCTGGCGCCAGGCTTGTGTGACATGGTTGAACTTGTTGCGGTTGAAGTCGAAACCACCGACCAGCGCACGCACGGCACCGTCGATCGGGCTGGCGGCGACGAAGCCGGCTTCGACTTCCGGTAGCTGGGAAATCTGCCATTGCTTTTTGGTATCGAGAGAGACCCGGATGATGGCACCACGGCGCAGGCGCTTGTTGGCCGGTGCCTTGTCGTCGATCATGCGGGCAGCAAACTTGAGGCTCTCGCCGCTCAGGGTGATGATGTCGCCACCGCGCAGATAGGCACGCAGCCGGGCTGGCTGGGCATCGAGGACGATGGCGGCATGCAGGTTGTCGATGTCGTCACGTTCGGCGAGGATGTCTTCGAGGTGTTCGTCCTGGTCGGTGCCATCGCCCATCTCGACATAGGCTTCGGCACCTCGATAGCCATGTCGCCGGTCGTAATCCATCACACCCTTGCGCAGGCTGGCGTAGGCGGCTTCCTGTTCGGCCTTGACGATGGTTGTGACGATCTTCAGACCGCGTGTATAAGCGCTTTCATGGAACTGGTCGACGGCGATCTGGCGTGCCATTTCGGCGACATATTCGGCATGGATGCCGAAGTCGTTGCTGTCGTGCTTGATGAGCAGGTGTTCGTTTTGTGCGGCATCGAACTGGCTGTCGTTGAGTGCGCCGAGTTCATGCATGCGGCGCAGGACGTACATTTGCCGCAGCCGGGCACGCTTGGGATTGGCTACGGGGTTGTAGGCGGAGGGCGCCTTGGGCAGGCCGGCCAGCATGGCGGCTTCGGCGGCGGTGAGGTCTTTGAGCGGCTTGCCGAAGTAGATCTGGGCTGCCGAAGAAAAGCCGTAGGCACGTTGTCCCAGATAGATCTGGTTGATGTAGAGCTGGAAAATCTCGTCCTTGCTCAGGCTGTGCTCGATTTTGAAGGAGAGCAGGGCTTCGTAGAGTTTGCGTGTCAGGGTTTTTTCGGTCGACAGGAAGAAGTTGCGCGCCACCTGCATGGTGATGGTCGAGGCACCCTGGCGCTTGCCGCCACCGACCAGGTTGGCGTAGGCCGCACGCAATACCCCGAGGGTATCGACGCCCCCATGCTGGTAAAAACGTTCATCTTCGGCCGAGAGAATGGCCTGTTTCATGACGGCTGGAACTTCGCTGAGCAAAACTACGGCGCGCCGCTCCTCGCCGAATTCACCGATCAGATAGCCGTCGGCGCTATAGACGCGCAAGGGCACCTTGGGCTGGTAGTCGGTCAGAACCTCCAGTGAGGGCAGCTGTGGCCAGGCCAGCACGACGAAAATGCCGGCCAGTGCCACGGCGGCCAGCACGGAACCGGCCAGCAGCAGGAACAGGTAGGCGAAAACTCGGAGTAGAGGGTGCAAGGGAGCGGCCCGAAAGAGGCAAACGGGCATTATAAGCGGATACAGGGGTGGTCATTTTGGCTGGGCATCGGTGATTTGCCGGAGATGTTGCGTCAAAGAAACTTTGCAGTGAAACGGCATGGAAAAAATCTTTACTTCCGGCTATGTTGTTGCTAGCATCTAATGTAAATTATCTATGTTCAGCATAATTTGATATTTCTAAAGGACTTTTCTTGAGCATCGACTTTGATCTGTCGGTTTTTAACCCCAAGGCGCGGCCCTTGATCGGCGTGGATATCAGCTCCTCGGCGGTCAAGATGGTGGAGCTGGGGGACGCGGGCAAGGGCGCTCAGCGGATCGAACGTTACGCTATCGAGCCTTTGCCGCGCGATGCCGTGATGGAAGGCAATGTTGCCAATTTTGATCAGGTGGCCGAGGCGATGAAACGGGTGTGGAAGCGCCTGGGTTCTTCCACCAAATATGCTGCACTGGCCTTGCCGGCGGCGGCCGTCATCACCAAGAAAATCATCCTGCCGGCGGGTATGCGTGAGCAGGAAATGGAAATCCAGGTCGAATCGGAGGCCAATCAATACATTCCCTTTGCGCTGGATGAGGTCAATCTCGACTTTCAGGTTCTCGGGCCTGCGCCCTCCAGTCAGGATGAGGTCGAGGTGCTGATCGCCGCGTCACGCAAGGAGAAGGTGGAAGATCGTGTGGCGTGTGCTGAGGCGGCCGGTCTGAAGGCAGTGGTGGTTGATGTCGAGTCGTATGCGATGCAGGCGGCCTTTGCCTTGACTGAGGGACAGTTGCCCGGAGCGGGCAAGAATCTGCTGATTGCCCTGGTGGATGTGGGGGCGCATGCCATGAATGTCACCCTGCTGCGGGATGGGCAGACGATTTATACGCGTGAGCAGGCCTTTGGCGGCAATCAGCTGACGCAGGACATCATGCGGGTCTATGGCATGAGCTATGAAGAGGCCGAGGCGGCCAAGCGCGCCCATTCCCTGCCAGAAAATTATGAAGCTGAGCTGCTGCGGCCGTTCATGGACAATCTGGCGCTGGAAGTCTCTCGTGCCCTGCAATTGTTCATTTCCTCCGGGCCATCAGTCGGGGTGGTGGAACAGATCGTCCTGGCCGGTGGTTGTGCCGTCATTCCGGGGCTCGATGCGAGCGTCAAGGAACGCACCCAGATCGAAGTTCATGTCGCCAATCCCTTTGCCGGCATGCAGTTGTCACCGCGTATTCGCCCCCGGCAGCTGGCGGCGGATGCGCCTTCGTTGATGGTGGCCTGCGGCCTGGCCTTGCGGAGGTTTGACCAGTGATACGCATCAATCTGCTGCCGCATCGTGAGGAAAAGCGGGCGGCCCGCCGCCAGCAGTTTTATGCGCTGGCTGGCCTGATTTCCGTGCTGGCGGGATTGATCTGGTTTCTTGGCTACGGCGTCATCAACGGCTACATCGGTGTGCAGGACAACAAGAATGCCTTCCTGAAAAGCCAGATCGATGGGCTGGACAAGGATATCGAGGAGATCAAGCGTCTCAAGGAGCAGACGGATGCCTTGCTGTCACGCAAACGTATCATCGAGTCGTTGCAGGCCAACCGGGCCGAAACGGTGCATCTGTTCAATGAGCTGGCCAAACAGATTCCGGCCGGGGTGTATTTGAAGAGCATCAAGCAGACCAACCAGATGGTGAATTTGACGGGTTATGCACAGAGCAATGCCCGGGTCTCGACCATGATGCGCAACCTCGATGCTTCACCTTTGCTGGAGCGCCCGGATCTGGTCGAAATCCAGTCGGTCATGGTCGGGAACCATCGCCTGAACCAGTTCAGCATCAATGTTTATTTCACCCGGCAGACGACCGAAGACGACAAGAAGGGCAAAGGAGCGCCGGCGGCTGCGAAGGAGGCGAAGCCATGAAAATGAAATCGCCCGCATTATCGAAAGCCGCCTTGCCAAAGGTCAATTTACCAAAGATTGATCTTGCCAAAATCGCTGAGGAATTCAAGACGCTGGACCCGAAAGATCCGGGGTTGTGGCCGCTGGCACCACGGGTTGTGATCTTGTTGGGTTTGTTTGTTTTGTTGCTGGCAGCTGGCTGGTGGTTTGGCTGGAGCCAGCAGCTGACCGAGCTGGAAACCAAGCAGCAGGAAGAAGTCAAGTACAAGGATGAGTGGCTGGAGAAGAAGAAGCAGGCGGTCAATCTGGACGAATATCGCAAACAACTGGCCGAGATCGACCGGTCGTTCGGCAATCTGCTGCGGCAGTTGCCCAACAAGGCGGAGATGGAATCCATGCTGGTCGACATCAATCAATCCGGGGTCGGGCGCGGCTTGCAGTTTGAGCTGTTCAAGCCGGGCAGTGAGGCGATGAAGGATTTTTATGCCGAGCTGCCAATCACCATCAAGGTGCAAGGGAAATATCATGACCTGGGGGCGTTTGCTGGCGATATCGCCAAGCTGTCGCGTATCGTGACGCTGAACGACATCGAGATTGGTCAGGTCAAGGATGATCTGCTGTCGATGACCATGGTGGCCAAGACGTTCCGCTATCTGGACGAAGAAGAAGTCGCCCGGCAGAAGAAGGGGAAGGCGGCGCAGGCCAAGGGTGGCAAGAAATGAGCCGGCGGATCAGGTTGAAAGGACTGGCAGGGTGGCCGGGGTTGTGGCTTGGGCTGGGGCTGGCCGTGCTGCTTTCGGGTTGCGTGACGGACGATCATCAGGATCTCAAGGTCTGGATGCAAGAGGCCAGCAAGGATATCAAGGGACACATTCCTCCGTTGCCGGAAATCAAGCCGTTCCCGGTGGTTTCCTATGATGCTGCTGACGTGGTGGAGCCTTTCAGCCCGGCCAAGATCGAGCCGGAAAAGCGGGTAGGTGCGGGGGGCAGTGGCCTGAAGCCGGATTTGAACCGTTACCGGGAACCTCTGGAGGCTTATCCGCTTGAGGCGCTCCGGATGGTCGGGGTGTTGCGTGAAAAGAACCGGGTCAGTGCGGTCGTGCTGGCAGACAAGGCGGCGTACACCGTCCGGGTGGGTAATTACATTGGCCAGAATTTTGGCAGGATCGTCAGGATCACCGACAGTGAAATCCAGCTCAAGGAATTGGTGCAGGATTCGGACGATGAATGGGTGGAGCGCGAAGCGGCGCTGCAACTGCAGGAACAGGAGAACAAAAAATGAGCGCGAACAGCCATCTTTACCGATGGACGTCCTTCATCGGGGTCGTGCTGGGCTGGCTGGCAATGGGGGGGCTGCCCTCCTGTGCCGTGGCAGCGACGGAATCTGGTGCCGCTTCGGTGGCTGTGGCGGCGGCCGGCAACAGTATCACGGCGCTGCAGGTCAATCATGCCGAAGGGGTCACCATCCTCAAGCTGACCTTGAAGCAGGCGCTGTCTGCCCCGCCGGGGAGCTTCAGCATTGCTGCGCCGGCCCGCATTGCCCTGGATTTTCCGGCGACAGCCAATGGTCTGGCGCGTAATGTTCAGCAGGTGGATCAAGGCGAGCTGCGCAGCGTCAATATCGTTCAGGTCGGAGATCGCACCCGTCTGGTGTTGAATCTCAACCGGATGATGCCCTACGAGATCAAGACCGAAGGGGCGGTGGTGTTGGTCACACTGGTGGCGGCTCAGACCGCAACGGGTGGGTCGACTGCTACATCCCCGGCGGTGGTACCTGTGGCACCGGTATCACACTTCGCTCCGGCGGTTCAGATACCGGAAAAGTCGTCGATCCGCGAGGTCAGCTTCCGGCGTGGCCGGGATGGTGAGGCGCGGATCATCGTCGATCTGTCCGACCCGAACGTTGGCATCGATTTGCAGAAGCAGGGCAAAAATCTGATGGTCAATTTCAAGGGGGCGACGCTGCCCAGCCGTCTGAGCCGGCGCCTCGATGTTACGGATTTCGCCACGCCCGTGACGGCCATCAATACCCAGGCTCTGGGTGGCGATGTGCAGATGAGCATCAGCCAACACGGTTCCTGGGATTACAACGCCTACCAGAGCGATAGCCAGTTCGTGATCGAGATCCGGCAGGTGGCAGAAAATCCCAATCAGCTGGTGCAAGGGGACGGCCCTGGGGCACATGGCGAAAAGCTGTCGTTGAATTTCCAGAATATCGAAGTACGTGCGGTGTTACAGGTCATTGCTGATTTCACCAACTACAACATCATTACCAGCGATACGGTGGCCGGCAATGTCACGCTGCGGCTGAAAGATGTGCCCTGGGATCAGGCGCTGGACATCATCCTGCAGGCCAAGGGGCTGGGGATGCGCAAGAATGGTAACGTGATCTGGATCGCGCCGGACAAGGAAATCATCGAGCGTGACGAATATCAATCCCGCTCACGGCTGGCCATGAGCATTGCTGAACCGATGCAGACACAGACCTTCAATCTGAGCTATGCCAAGGCAGAGGACATCATCCGGCTGCTGACGGGGGGTTCCACCCAGAGGGCTTCCGGCATGGATGCGCCAGGCCAGGCCGGTACCGCCGGCGGCGAGCAGGCGCAAGCGCGTGCGGCAGCGGCCAGCTCGTTCGAGCGGGGCAGTTACATGTCTCCTTCGGGGGCGGTGACGCTGGATGCGCGCACCAACCAGATTTTCGTCACCGACTATCCGCAGTATCTCGAACGTATCCGCAAGCTCATTACCCAGGTGGATAAACCAGTCAAGCAGGTATTGATCGAAGCACGTATCGTTAGTGCAGAAGATAATTTTGGCCGCAGCCTTGGCGTGCGTCTGGGTTATAACGACCTGAGCGGTACCGTGCCGGGAATGGGTTTGGGCAAGCGGGTGCCGGGGACGAACGGTACTTATTCCTCGGTCGGCGGGACGCTTGATGGAGTCTATACCCAGACGGGGCAGGACAAGGGGGGTGGAACGGCATCTGGTTCTCCACCCTCGCTGGCGCAAAGCACTTTTGTCAATTTACCTGCGACCATCATGGGTGGCGCTGCCCCAAGTACGTTTGCCGTTAGCCTGTTCAAGACTGGGCTGGCCAGTTTCATCAATCTGGAATTGCAGGCAGCGGAAACTGATGGCCGGGTTAAGGGGATTGCCAGTCCACGTGTCGTAACGGCGAATGCACGCCAGGCCGAAATTGCTCAGGGGGTGGAGATTCCTTATACCGTCCAGACTAACAACGGGCCGGTAACCATGTTTAAGAAAGCCGTACTGAAGCTGAATGTTACGCCGCAAATTACTGCAGATGGCACTGTCATCCTGGACCTGGATGTGTCCAATGACGAGGTTGGGGCAATTTTTGCGGATGGTGTCTCCATCAATACTAAGAATATCAAGACTAAAGTCACCGTGGAGAATGGCGGCACGGTAGTTTTGGGTGGGGTTTATCAGCAAAACGAACAGGAAACGACCAACAAGGTGCCCTTGCTGGGCGACCTGCCGGTGGTCGGTCACCTCTTCAAGAGCAACACCCGCACACAGGCACGCAAGGAGCTGCTAGTATTCATCACGCCCAAGATTATCGATGAACAGGTTCAGGCGTTGGCGCATTGAAGGCTATGATGTCGTGTTCCTGCCGTTGGTGATTGCTGGAATCTGGGGAATTGTTTTGACTGAATGCGTCACGCGCGATATGTGACCATGTGGCAACGTAACTGTAACTGTATAACTAACTGTGTAACCTTTACCAGCATCAACTCAAACTCGTCATGGAAGAAACAATATGCTGATTCTGAATCCACAACGACTGCTTGCCGCTGTCCTGGTCTTTATTGCAGCACTCATCGCGGGATGCGGAGGGGGTAGTGGTGCGTCGGGTTCTACGTCGACGGATACAGGTAACACGACACCGCCATCACCGACACTGGTCTTAACCATGACCGCAACGCGTGGCGGGACGGATACGGTCAGCACGGTAACGGCGGGTACATCGGCCTATTTGAATATTGTTCTCAAAGAGGGCACGGGGACACCTGTGAGTGGTGCAGTGGTGACATTTACTGTGCCTGCCTCCTTGCTGAGCGCGACGCCGGTAGCGGCGACGGCATTGACGGACGAAAAGGGGAAAGCGTCCATCCAGATTGACGCCATTGGTACAACTGCGGCCGGAGCTGGCTCAGTTTCAGCCACTGCCAGTTGGGGCAAGGATGCCAAGTCCTACACCGCAGAGAGCGGCCCACTCGGTTTTGCAGTTGGTAGTGCTGCGGTAACACTTGGTGTTTTGAACATCAATCCATCCAATGTGTCGGCCTATGGTTCCACCAGTATCAGTATTCCGGTGTTGGTCAATGGCAGTCCGGCTACGGTGCCCATTTCTGTTTCCTTTACTTCTGGCTGTGTGGGCAGTGGCAAGGCCAGCATCACCAGCCCGGTCACGACCGTCAATGGTGTGGCTACGACGACTTACAAAGATACCAGCTCTTGTGCCAGCAATGACACGGTAACTGCATCGGTGGCCGGGACTTCTGCTGTGGCGACGGCCAGTGTTGCCGTCGCGGCACCGGCGGCCAACAATGTGCAGTTTGTTGAGGCTGCTCCCAGCGTCATCGGCATCACGGGTACCGGGCTGCCGACCAGTTCCATCGTCAAGTTCAAGGTGGTCGATGCCAACAATAATGGCGTGGCCGGCAAGCTCGTCAATCTTACCCTGACCCCCAATCTGGCCGCAGGCAGCGTGTCGCTGTCGGCAACCAGTGCCAGTAGCGATGCCGATGGTACTATCACGGTATCCTTGACATCGGGAACAGTGCCCACGCCGGTCTGGGTGGTGGCTACTCTGGCCGAGAATTCCAGCATCCGTAGTCAATCCACGGCTTTGACGGTGACTACTGGCCTGCCAACACAGGATTTTCTCTCGTTGAGCATTTCAAAGCATAACATCGAAGGCTGGAATATCGACGGTACGACGACACAGTTGAACATCATTGCATCGGATCGTCTGGGGAACCCGGTTCCCGATGGTACAGCCATCAACTTCGTGACCGAAGGTGGTCAGATTCAAGGGGGGACCGGAGGGCAAGCCACTTGTGCCACCCAGTCTGGCAACTGCAGTCTCACTCTAAAGAGTGCCAACTCCCGACCGGCCAATGGCCGGGTGACCATCCTTGCCTATGCTGTAGGGGAAAAGAGCTTCGTTGATACCAATGCCAACAATACTTGGGATGCAGGAGAGACATTCTATGATCTGGGCGATCCCTTCATTGACAACGATGAGGACAATGCCTGGGATAGTGGCGAACAGAGCTGGTCCTATGCTTCGGGTACGCAATCCTGCGGTACTCATCTGAGCGGTGGCTCAACCGTCACCAGTTATCCTGACGCCTATAGTGATGCCCCGAGCAAGACGAACACCTGTAGTGGCACGATGACTAGTGGTACCAATCGTGCCTATGTGCGTCGGCTGGGCATTGTCACTTTTTCGGGTTCGTATGCGGATACGCCATCGACGACTACGTTCTCCATGGGAAATAGTTGCCGCAGAACCTTCAGTCTGGATGTTCGGGATATGAACAACAACCCCATGCCTGTAGGTACCACCATCAGCACGGCAAATGAATATGTGATTTATCAGGCTCTGTCGACGGGTGAGATGACTGCTGCCACCATCACGATCAATAATTCCACTGTGCCGGATACCACGAATGTCGGGGGCACGACGCACTCCTTTACGATTGATGGCGGGACGAAAGAGTGTCCGGGTGGGGTGGATCGCACGTATCCTCAGGGGTCATTTGATCTGAAAATCACTGCACCTTCTGGAGCCACGACCCTGATCCCCATTACTATCAATTGATGGAAAGGGCGTGCGCTCTATAACCAATTGCGTGCAAATGTACGGACAGGTGGATCCTGGATGTCAAGTATAGAGGTGTGTTTCAGCGCACTTAAGGAAACGCTGAAGAAGTCCAGATTTCGTCATTCCCGCGAAGGCGGGAATCCAGTAAGTTGTTGAAACCATGGATTCCCGCCTTCGCGGGAATGACTTGATCAGTGTTTCCTTAATAACCCAAACCGCCTTGGCCGGCATACTGGTCAGGGCGGTTTTTCCTTGAGCACTTCTGACTATCTATCCTTGCCGTCTCCGTCATGGATAACCCTTCATAACCTTTAGAGGACTCATCATGACACTTGCCAGCACCTGCATCCTCATCGCCTGTTTGCTCCCTTCGGCAACCATCGCTCTGGCCAAAGCTGCCTCTTTTCGCTCACAAGACAAATCTGCGCGTTACGACAATGACAACCCGCGTCAGTGGGGGGCGCGTTTGAGTGGCTGGCAGCAGCGTGCCAATGCCGCCCAGATGAACGGTTTCGAAGCGCTGCCCCTGTTCATCGCTGGCGTACTGCTGGCCCAGCAGGCACAGGCCGATCAGGCCACCATCAATGCCCTGGCGCTTAGTTTCATCGGCATTCGCGTGCTCTACACGGCCGCTTATCTGTTGAACTGGGGTGCGCTCCGTTCCATCATCTGGTTCGCCGGTCTGGGCGTGAGCGTGGCGCTACTGACGTTGGGGTAAGCGATCAGGGGCCGGTGATTGATTCAGGTGGCGACCACCCTGGCGCGCGTATGCACCGGCATCGGGCTGGGCAATGATTTATGTTGCCATGATGTGACACATCGCACACCTTTGTGTTAAATTTCCAGGTTGCATTTTTTGCAGTTGTGATAAAACGCACAGTATTACCTTGGCCGTGCTTCTGATGCTTCTGTGATGCTTCTGGTCAGTCTGGTTGGCAAGGTAGCTGTGTTGCAGCGACTCGTTTCCGGTTTTTTGTATCGTTCCGCTTCTTAACTGGCTGGTTGGCGCCTGGTGCGCCGCGCTCAGGACGGATGAAGATCAAGAACACTCACGAAGGCTCAAGCAACCTCATGTCTGGCCCAACGCTCCGTCCGGAGCGTGGGATGGCGGGCTTTACGCTGATTGAACTGGTGGTGGTCATCATCATCACCGGTATTATCGCGGTGACGGCCTTGCCAAGGATTACCGGCAATACTCTCGAGGATGCCGCTTTCAAGGAGGAAGTGAAAGCGGCAATCGAGTACGCCCGCAAGACGGCCATCAGCAGGCGGCGTTATACCTGTGTGGATATCCAGACAACGAGTGTCACCCTGACAGCAGAGCTCGTTGCGCCGGAAAGTCATGCAGGGAGCTGCAATTACACAGCGCTCGATTGGCCTTCGGCGGGTGGCAATGTGATTACGGCACCCCAGAAAGTCACGATTTCTCCGGCAACCACCATCATGTTCGATGCGGCTGGAATGACCGCTACGGCCAAGACTACGTTCACCGTGACGGCTCCGGCCAGCTCGATGACGTTTGTCATGGAAACGGGGAGCGGCTATGTTCACGACTAGTGCCACGACGCTCCAAGACGCCCGGAGGCAGGCAGGGTGTCGCAAGGATCAGGCCGGTATGTCGCTGATTGAGGTAATCGTGTTCGTCGTCATCGTTGGCGTGGCTCTGGCTGGGGTGTTGAGCACGCTCAATCTGACCACAGCCAGGAGCGCCGATCCCCTCATCCGCAAGCAGATGCTGGCCATTGCCGAGGGTTTGATGGATGAAATCCAGCTACGCCCATTTACCTTCTGCAAGGGGAGCGATGTCCGGGTTGCTCTGGCGACTTCAGCAACAGTGGGGGGGGCGGGGTGTTCTGTCAATGTTCAGGGTTTTGGTAATGATGGCGAGGCTCGGGCAAATTTCACCAACCTGACCAATTATTGTGGCAACGCACCGAGCAATTCAATCACCTGTTCAAGCAGGACGCTAGGGACAGCCAATGATGATGCCAGTATCGTCCAGGATCTCAGCGGCATCGGTGCTTCACCACCAGGCTACTGGGCAACGATTACTCTGGCGGCTGATAACGGGCTGGGGCCGGCGGGGAACAAGATTGCATCAGCGAATCCCGCGAGTGGGGTTGATGCTACGGCATTACATGCCATCCGGATCACGGTTGTGGTTTCCAGCACGAA
>JAGOSV010000033.1 GCA_018062105.1 Sterolibacterium sp.
GCAAAGCCGTAGCCGAACCAGGCGGCGCCCAGTTTCAGGGTGATGGCGGTAAAGACGATGTTGCAGACCAGAAACAACCCGGTCAGCTGAACGACGATACGGCGCTGGTCGAGATAAAACAGCACATTGAGGATGCCGAGAAACACCACCTGCAGACCGGCACCAACGGTATCGACGAACAGCAGCGGCAGATAGAGGCTGGAGATACCCAGCCACTTGAGCAGCGACTCGCCCAGCACGAACAGCACCAGCACGCCAATCGACTGTATCTTGGCGATATCGAACAGGCCACGCTGGGCGTAATAGACGAGGTGATTACGCATGCGCTCGATGTATTCGAGGGTCGCACCCTCGCGCACGGCATCATAGAAACGGTTGTAGTACTCAACGAAGTCGGTTTCGATGCGCACCAGGAACACCGCCATACCAGGGATAACGGAAATGTAGGCGAGGAAAATCGGAAAGTCGTAAATCACCGAGGCATGCAGCGGGCCGATGACCGCCTGGCCGGTGGCCGGGTGATACCAGAACATCAGTTTATCCACCCAGATACCAAGGTTGAACATGAAGCCGGTCGCCATCAAGCTGCGATACATCGCTCCCGGCTGCCAGATATCGAAAGCGATGAAGCGGTTGGAAGGGTAGGTGCGATACACCAGCCAGATCATGCCCATCAGCAGCACGAAATGACCAAGGACGAAACCCAGCAACAAGCCTTCCATGTTGAGCAGATAACGAAAACCCAGGGCAGCCGCTACCGTCACCCCATATCCCAGCAGGAAGATATAGAGGATGGCGCGATATTGCTTCATGCCGGTGAGAAACACCGTCGCCACCCAGATGGCCGACATGAGTGCCAGCCCCATGACGAACAGGATGCGGTATAGCGCCGTCTGGCCAGGAAACAGGAACAGCGCACAGGGCAGCGCAATCACCAGGCTGAGACTCGTCATGACCAGCAGCAAGCCATTGAAATTAGGCAGCACCGCTGCATCATCCTCAGCAAACAGCCGGTCAGCAATGAAGCGGGTAAAGGACAGCTGCACCACGCCGGTAAGGATGAGCGAGATCATGAACAGATAAGTCACGGTCACCGTGAACTGGGCGATCAGCAGATGCGGCACAACAATGCCCAGGCTCAGCACGCCCACCAGCATGATGCCGAAGATGGACAGGATCCACGGCCCGGAACCGATCAGTCCAGCATAGGTATAAGCCTCCAGCAGCCCCAGATAGGACTGCTTCTTCAGCAGCTTCCTCAGCTCAAAGCCTATGCCCGCCATGCGAAATTCTTTTCGTAAAGGTCGCGGTACTGCTCGAACAGCAGTTCCTGTGAATAATATTTTTCCACCCGCTGCACAGCGGCACGGCTGGCGGTATGCCAGGCTTGTGGGTCAGACAACAGCGCCAGTGCACCATCGGCCAGTGCCTCAGGGTCGGCGATACGCACCACACGCCCGGCATGACCAAAAGAGGCATCCTCGCCCGGCAGCCCTTCGACAAGCTGACGACAGGAGCCAACGTCGGTCGCCAATGTCGGAATACCGGCAGCAAAGCCTTCCAGTATCACCAGCGGCAAGGCCTCGCTGATCGAGCTCAGCACTACCAGTCCCACCTTGGGCAGCAGCTCGGTCATCTGCTGGAAGCCGAGAAACTTCACATGACGCTCCAGGTCGAGCAGACGCACCAGCTCCTTGCATTCCTCGGCATAGCCGGGATGCTCATCAACCGGTCCGGCAATCCACGCCTCGGCCTGCGGCAGATGACGCACCACCTTGCGGATGGCACGAATGAAGGTTTTGACATCCTTGATCGGCACCACCCGACCGATCAGGCACAGCACCGGCGGAATGGCATCCTCCGCCGTACGGCGCAGGCTGCGGAATTTCTCTATCGCGATGCCGTTGGGAATGTTGCAAGTACGCGCCTCTAGTGCCCCATCCTGCAACTGACGCTGGCGATTGGCTTCATACAACGCCACGATGTCATCGGCCGCCTGATAGGTCAGATAGCCCAGATGTTCGAAAAAACGGATCCACAACTGGCGGTAATAGCTGATCTCGGAAGGATCACGATCGAAAGCATTGCGGTTATCCTTGATCCACTGCGCCTGATAAAGATCGATCTTGCGTTCCTTGACGTAAATGCCATGCTCGCTGAGGATGAAGGGTGCTGGCTTGCGATGCTTGAGGATCGCCCCCAGGATGCCGGCATAGCCCGTCGATACGGCATGGTAGATGCGTGCCCGGGGTGCCCGGTCGGCCACGGCACTCAATGCCCAGAACGGCGCATGCAGGGTGCGCGCCGTCCAGAAATAATCGACAAAGGAAGGATCGGTAGACTTGCGCCGGTAGGATTTCTTGATGAAATCCCAGGACTCCGGGCTGCGCAAATAAACTGCCCGGTCGAGCTTACCCCCCGGCCGCGCCTCGTCCATCAACGCAGCAAACAGGTGCGGGCACTGGGGGTGATCGACATGACCATCGAACAGGTCATGCATCCGCTCGACATTGGCCATGACTTCCTTGGGAATGTGTCGCACCACCTTGGCCGCATGGGATGTGTCGAACACCTCGTCGCCGTGAATGTAGATGGTTTCGAGATGCACCAGGTTGTCCGGCAACGCGTAGCGCATGTTGCCGTAATCCTCGGGACGGCTGCCGATGAAGATGGCACCGAAACGGATATCCGGAAAGCCGAGGATAATCTGATTCACCCAGCTCGAAACCCCGCCGGAAACATAGGGAAAAGTCCCCTCCAGCAGCAACAGCACATCGACGCTGTCGGCGCGGGGGAAGGCGGGATCAACCGGTTCAGAGGTGATGGATAGCACGATAGTCAGTGTAATTGCTGGCGCGATCGCGCCCGGTCCAGAGATCGACGATGGCTTGCGCCCGTGACGAAAGATGGCTGGCCTGTCCCACCTCGGCGCGCTGCGTCCAGAGATGGACGACCGCCTGAGTGCGACCGAACAGCTCCAGCTCGGCCAGCCGTTTCATGATGTCATACACCTGGACGAAGTGCCGGCCACGGAAGGCAATTTCCGCCAGATAAGGCAATGCCGACACTTCGGACAGACCGTGCGCCACGGCCTCACGGATCGAGATTCCGGCCTCGTCATATTCTCCCAGCGCCATCAGGATACGGCCACGCAGGAAATGTAGCGCCGCCTCCTGCCGCACGGCACATGCCAGAGCCTCCTCGACATAACGCCGTGCCTCGCCCAGCATGAAACGACGCAGCTCGCCACGCGCCAGCGAGGCATACACCAGTTCCCAGTGCAGCTCGGCCAGACGGCACAGACATTCATAACGCGCCTCGCGCTCGGTCAGCCGCTCCAGTGCGGCACGTTCGACGCGGATATGCTCGGACAGACTTTTTTCCTCACCGTCCAGCAAACCAAATGCCAGCAACCGGACATCGTCGGTTTCATCGCCCAGCAACTCCTCCAGAATCGGATTGGCCACCCGCCCCGGAATGGTCTCCAGCGTCAGCAAGGATTTCAGCCGGACTTTTTCAGGCACCTGCGTTCCCAGCCGCACACGCACCGCCCCCTGCCCCACCCGCATCGTCTGTTCGGAGCGCACGTCATATTTGGGCAGCACCAGAGATTGCGGGATCGCCACCGCCACCTGCGGCCCGTCACGGCGCAAGGTAGTCTGGGCAATCAGCAACACACCAACCGCACCCATGACCGGCGCCATGAAGGCAAACAGGAACAGCAGCAACAGGATGGCCAGACGCGGCTGCCGGTAGCGCAAGGGCAGCAACATCCAGATCGCCGCCGCCAATACCGCACAGCAGAGGGCATGCAGCAACACGACAGAGAGAAACACCGCCGTCGTCTTTTCAAGCGGCAAGGCGCTGACGAACAGCCCGAAATCGGTGAGGATGGCACCCCAGGCCCAATACAGCATTTTCATGGCTGCAGGACCCTGGCCAATGCCGCCAGCGGATCCCCACTGGCAAAGTCGATGGTGCGCACATCCACCTCCTGCGCCTCCATATCCATGCCAAAGCAAGTCTTCATCCAGCCACCAATGCGTTCGAGAAAGCCCTCGCGTGCCGACTCCGAAGCAAAGGGCATGATCACCACCAGCGACGGATTTCCGGCCACCGAGGTTTCCCAGTACAGATCGAGCCCCCGCTTGATGCGCATCAGCTCGGCCGGCATCTCGAAACGTCGCTCGCCACAAAAAGTCAGCACGACAATCTGGCTGGGAATGTGAAAGGTCCGGTGCATGTGCAGCAGGCGTCCCAGCTCCTCGGCATGTACCGGTGGAATGATCGGGATCTGCTGCCGGATTTCACTGACTGCAGGTGCCACGGTCACGCAATCGGCATAATAGGAAAGGATCACCGACATCATCTGCAGATTCTCGACATTGAGCGAGAAGAACGGCAGCTTGCTGACCGCCAGCACACCAACCATCTCGCCACCGCTGCTGACCAGAGGCGCCACCACCAGTTGATCCGAAGTGCGTTCCAGCGACAGGTCTAGGGCTGCGATGTGTGCCAGATCCTGTGTTTCCATGGCCAGTACGAACAACTCATCATCTGCCCGGAGCGGTCGGGTTTCACCAAAACCCGCCAGCTTCTCCCCAGGCACCAGCTGGCGGCCTTCGTTATGCACCCGGTAGAGTGCCGCCGCCTCGATATTCACATACTGGGTCAGCAGATTGAGCAAGTCATTGACACCCGGCAGGACATGCTGCGGTTCCTTGTCGGTAACGACGACTGCACGCAGGCGCACTACCGCATCACGCAGCGAGCCAGGACGAGCCAACATTTCCTGCTCCAGCCGGTCATGCGACAGGTTCAGCAGCAGGTGGCGGCGCGTCAGGCCGGACAGGCGCTCCACCAGATACAGGTTGGTCTCATCGATGCGGTTCAGGCGGTCACGCCAGACATCGCTGAACTCGCCACCCAGCAAAATCAGCAAGGCACCGGCAAAGAAAAACTCACGCGGGAAATCCGCCGTACCCGCAGTGGCGTACAGCCCCGCCGCACTGAAGACCGGCCAGCCCATCAATATCAGGAGACCACTGACCAGCCCCGGCAACACCCCATAGCGCAAGGCTACCAGCAAGGCCGCCAGCCATAGCCAGGGAAACGTCGCATTGCGCGTCAGCGGATCCTGCGGATTGACCAGCCAGGTGAGCGCCATGGCCAGCAGCGGAATGACCAGCGCCTCGATCCACTTGCTGTAGTGGCTCGCCTCGGCCGCAATCATCCCTTCCGAAATACGCTGCTGCCAGCGCGCCTGTGCGCCGGGCTTTACGGCAGAATTGGAGTGCGCCATAAAAATGTTCCGTCAGGAAACAATGGTCGCCAGGCTCAAGGCCGGCCGCTGACCGGCAAGCCGGAAAGCAGATTCTCGATCACCTTGTGGCCCACCGCCGACAGGGCTTCACGGCTCCAGCCACTCTGGGCACCCGAAGCGCTCCAGACGATGGCTCCGCTGTTCAGGTCGATCACCTGCAACGTCAGGCCCACCGCCGGCTCGCCATCGATGCCGACCTTGTAACGCCATTCCTCAACCGCCCCTTGCAAGCCATAGCGCACGCCCTGCTCGCGTGCCCACTTCTGCGCCTCATCGACTACGCGGCGCTCCGTCGGCTCGAACAGCGAATCGCGTGACAGCGTCGCTGGGTAATGCAGCAGCTGGCTCACCCCACGCAAACGCAGTTGATGCTCGGCAATGGCCTCGGCGGCCAGGGCGGCCTGCGGCGTATCGGTGTGATTGGTCAGCGGCAGCAACGCCCATTTGGCATTGCTCTCCAGCGCACCACCGCTGGATATCGTGCTGGTGGTGGAACAGGCGGTCAGCAGCAAGGCCGCCAGCAGGGAAAACAAGGTCGTCATGCGCTTCATGGTGGTAGGTCTCCTTCAGAAATAGTGTCGATAACGGGCGGCCAGAACGCGCGACAAGGTGCCGGCACCGGTGCCACCATCGGCCTGCTCCATGCGCAGCGAGAAATGATCCTCACCGCTCACCGAGCCGGCCACGCCCAGCGTTCCCGTATAGCCGGCGCCGTTGGTATTGTTGTGATTCAGGCAAAGATCATAAAAGTGCCGCCAGGCACGTGTATAGGTTTCCTGCAGATTTTGCCCAGCCAGATTTTCCCCCATGCCGAAACAGGCACCCACCGTGGTGCTGCCCTGCGGCAGGAAGTAGCGTACTCCGTCCAGGCTACCGATGGTGATAGCATCGCGCACCGTCGTCGGCAAGGCCGCCAGGGCACGCGCCCCCGGCGCACCATCGTAGGAGAAATTCTGGTTGCTGGCATACAGCCGCACGCGCCAGTCGGGATATTCCAGACGGATGCGGTAGCCGGCCTCGACATCGAGCCCCCGTCCGCTGCCGAGGTAATCGCCATATTGCGTGTAATAACGGCGCAAATTGCCGCCCAGCGAAAGATACTCGCGTCGGCTGAGGGCATAGTTGATGCTGGCACGCAGGCTGTCTTGCTGGCCAGCCACGCGCAGTGGCAGGCTGTCCGTGGCTTCGCCGCGGCGCTGGAGCTCACCGCTCAACCCGATGCGTGCATCCCAGTTCCAGCTTTGTGCCAGACGCAGGCCCAGCGTACTGTCCTGCTCGCTGCGGCGAAAAACCTTCAGGGTCGTATCACCACGCGTCCCCAGCCACTGCGCCTCGACACTGGCCAGACGCTGACGGGGCGGCACGGCATCAATCACATCCTTGCTGGATTGCGCCGTCTGCGACCAGCCCAGGTTGAGGTGCAGGCGGCGTTCCACCACCAGATGCAGCTCACCCTCCACGGTACGCCCGTCATAGGCTCCGTAATGCTCGCGGGCCGCCCGTCCCTGAACGTAGTTGAGATGGCGCGGTGCATGTTGCCGGTAGCGGTCATACAGTTCCTCATCCACATCGCTGGCTGTCATGCCCTGAAAGGCAATGTCGAGCGCCAGTGGCCAGTGTTCCAGGGCTGCCGCAGTATCGTAGCGGTTGTAGATGGGCAAAGCCGCTCCCTGCTCCAGCAGCAGGCGGTTCATGCGTTCGGTGTCATTGAGCTGCAATGATGTCTGCGACTCGGCCCACAGCGAACCCAGCGGCACCTGCAACATGCGTTCGTTGCGTCCAGACGCCAGGCTGCGCAGGGCATTCAGCCACAGCCAGGCGCGCGCCTCGGCTGGCTGCTCACGTCCCACCACCCAGCCCAGCACCAGATCGCGGGTTTGCAGATCGGCGGGGGCAACACCGGATGGCGCACCGGCCAGGCGTTCGGCGGGTACCTCCGGTTCCGGCAGGCCGCGCAGTTCGGCCACCACCTTGCGCACCAGCGCCAGGGCCGGGTCGCCCGGAGCATCGAGCAACGCCAGACGCGCCCGCGCCAACAACTCGGGCTGTGGATCGAGCGGTACTTTCAGCTCCGGCTGCGGCATCTTCTCGCGCAATTTCAGCCAGGCATGCTGCCGCACCCGCGCCGCCATGCCGACCTGTTGCGCCCGATCCAGAGCATCGGCGTAATTGAGCAGCAGCAGGCTGTCCTCACTGTTGCGGTCGCGGGTGATTTCCTTGCGATACCAGTGCAAGGCAGTGCGGTATTGATCCAGAGCGTGATAGGCCGAGGCCGCCGGCAACCACAATGCCTGGGCAGTCGCCAGTCGCTGTTCCAGACGCTGCATCAGGGCGCGCAGCTCGGTCATGCGGTGCTGATCGATCAGGAACCAGAGCATGGACACCAGCACCTCATCCGATTCCGGTCGCAGGATCAAAGCCTGCTGCATATCCTGCCAGGCCGCCTCGTTGCGGCGCAGCGCCTGGTAGTGGCGCGCCCGCAACATGCGGAAATGGCTGTCCCGCTCCAGACTGGCCAGTGCCTGCGGCGACAACTCGGCCAACAGGCGCTTTTGCTGCGCGATACGCCCCTGATCGACGTAATACTCGAAGGCATCGGCAAACTGTTGCGGATCCTGCTCGCGCCGCCAGAGCTCCAGCGCCAGCTCGGCTGCCCGCTCGGGCTGCGTGCTGCGGATTTCGACAATCAGGCGTGGCCAGTCGAGCCGCCTGGCCTGCGCCGTGCCCGCCAGCTGGCGCATCGCCTGCTCGGCCGTCTCCGTGTGCGCCAGATCAAGCGCCAGCGCAATGAACAGGTTCCAGTAAGGCTCGGCATCCTTGCCGGCGGCCTGACGCTGGCTGAGCAGCAACTCATACGCCTGCTGACCACGGTCGCGGCGTAGCAGGAGGATGGCCGCCCGCAATGTCGCCGTCTGCGAGAACGGTGCCAGCGTCACCCGCTCGCTGTACAGGCGCAGCGCCCGTTCATCATCGCCGCCGTCCTCTGCCAGCCGGGCGGCATGATCCAGCAGCAGGGTCTTGTGCCCACGCTGGTACTGCTGCTCGAAGAACTTCGAGCCTTCCAGCGCCAGCGCGGCCGAGTCGGCCTGAAACAGATCGTAGATGTCCCGCCATTGCGCCTCACTCAGCGCCTGCGCCGCCGCCGGCTGCTGGAGACGGATGCGCCAGATGTTCAATGCCTCGCCGGACTGGTTGGCCAGCGGTGCCAAACGCTGCACCGCCGCCAGCGTCTCGCTGCTGTGGTCGCCCTGACGGAACAGGGCATCCCATTGTTCCCAGGCTACCAGCGGACGCTGCGTCCATTCCGCCACACGCGCCAGCTTGCGCCGCCATTCGGCATCCCCCGGCACGCTGGCCACGGCTTTTCTCGCCACCCGGAAAGCGCTTTCGCGGTCACCACTGCCAAGGAACGCGGTATAGGCCAGTGCGTAATCCTCGGCATCGAAAGGCCGCATGCGGGCATCCTCCACTGCCGGCAGACGACGCGCACCCACCTCCGGGCGAGGTGAAGGCAGGGGTGCGCCAGCATCCGCCCGGCGGCTGTGCGAGGCCGGCGACGGGAGAACCGGCTGACCCGAGGAATCCGGAGCACCGGGCGACAATGGAGAAGGCCGCGACGCCGGACGTGCGGAGGATGCCGCCGGAATCTCGGACAGAACCGGGGGCGCCGATGAGGAGGGCGCGGAAATTTCAGCATCCTCCGGCCTTTCTTGCCCTCCCTGCCCCCCCGACCAGTTGTGTCGCACGATGGCCTCCGGCCGGTAGGTAGCGGCACGAACCAGCAGATTCTGGCCGAGCAGGGCTGATTGTGCCGCCCCCGCCACCTGGGCTTCTTCCACCGTTTTCCAGAAGCCGGCCCGTAGCACATGCAGCGTTCCGCGGCGTTCAATGCGCAGGAAGGGCAAGCCGGCGTAACGGGCAAACTGTCGCTCCAGCACGGTAACCGAGGGCGACGAGGCAATCTGGATGGACTGGTAATCCTGCCCTGCTGCCAGGGCCGCCACCACAGCGGCAGAGGGCAATATCGCGCCATCTGCTGCCGCATGCAGCACTGGGCTGCCCGCCAACAGGGCCAGCAGCAACGCCGCCGGCAACGGGCGCAGAGGCAAACGCCGCCGATCCGGAACAAGGTTCAGGTTCATGGCGCCCCCTCCGTCCGGGATGCGCCGAACATCAGCTGCCGGGCATACGCCGAGGCCTGCGCCGGATCTCCGGCGGCCAATGCTGCGCGCGTCAGGTAGCGCAGGGTCTGTGAATCATCGGCTAGGTTGCCGATCTCCTGCCGGGCCGCCTGCATCGCTTCCGGGAACAGGCTGGCCGCCATCAGCGCAGCGATGCCCTGCTGAAACCATGTCCGTGCCTGCCCAATATCCATGGCATGTGCCCGTGCCAGCAGAAAATAGCGTGCCGCCAGGGCGTGCTGTCCTTCTCCTAGTGCCTGCTGTGCCGCTTCGACCAGCACCCGGGTCAAGGGAGCCTCAGCCGCCCCGCCCCCCGCCTGAGCGGCACGCTCGAAAAACGCCGTTCCCAGATCGATCTCGCCCAGACGGAAGGCCAGGAAAGCCAGCGCCTGCAAACGTTCGGCCGGCAAAGTCTCCTTGCGCATGGGTAACAACAGGGCACGCAGCCGCTCCCTGAGCTGTTTGCGCTCCACCCCCTGCGCCCCGAGAAAAGCCTGTTCATAGCGGTGCAGCAGTAGTTGCCGCGCCTCGTCGCGCTGCACGGCATCACCTGAGCGGATGACCGGCTGCAACAGCTGCTCCATGCCGGCCACATCCATCCTTTCCTGGCGAGCGCGCGCCAGCAGGATGGACAGGTCGGCATTCTGCGGATCGGTGCGGTGCAGGTTCTCGACGTAGAACAAGGTCAGCTCGTCGAGTTCATGCTGCTTGTAGAGTTTTTCCACCAGCGCCTGGCGCGGAAAGATGACGACGAACAGCCCGCCCATGATGAGGGCGATCAGCACCAGCTGCCAGCTCTCGGCCAGCCTCAGGCGCGGCAGATCGCCATCATCAACGCTGACAAAACGCTTCGAGCGACTGGGCAGCATGGTCGGTTAACCGGTAATGGGACAAGACCCCGTCACGACGTACGGGTGTCAGAAAACGCCCGGCAAGGCGCACACGGCAGCCCGCTTCCTGGGCCAGGGTAAATTCGAGCGGTACATGGGCAGCCAGCGTCCAGCGAGCCTCGGTCCCGTCAGCTGTCTTGCGGTACTGGCTGTCGAGGATACGGCCATTGGCCGAAACCAGATTCAGGGCAGCCGACGATTTCGACGATTTCGACGATTCCAACGATTCCGGAATTGGTTGCAGCAGCTGCAATTCGGCCGCCCCCGTCGGGCTGGCCACATGAAGATAACGATACGGTGCCACTTCGTCCTGCGGCGCCCGCACCCGCCAGCCGGCAATACCCGTGCTGTGCAGCAGATCCGGCACCCCCAGTGTCACCGGCAGGCGCAGGGTGTGCAGCTGATCCATGCCTCGCACCCGCCAGCCGGTGGCCGTGCGGGCAACCGCCACCTGACGGAAATCAAGCACCTTGCGGGCATACTCGGAGGCAAAGACAGGTGTGTTCTCCTGCTTCAGCGCATAGTTGAACACCTTGTCGAGCGACTGCATGCCGGCCCGTTTGGTGGTGATGTAGGTGTGGAAATAGATATTCATCGGCTTGAGACGACGCGGCGATTCAGTCAGCTCGAAAGTTTCCAATAACCGCTCGAAACCATAGAACGGCCCGGTCCAGTCATGGGTATAGACGTTCTCGTTCTGGTTCGGGGCAAATACCTGGAACAGTCCCTGACGCGCCACCCCCAGCCCCTCGACCTCGGTCATCGTCCGGTGCGAACGGGTGGTGGTCGTGTCCCCGCCGTTCATGTTGAGTACGCCCAGTTTCTGTGTCCATTCAAGCGCCTCCCGCCCCGGGATGCAGTCCCCCGTCCACAGGAACATGCGCACCTTCTTGCCGGGCGGCGCCAGGCGGTTTTCGATGTAGCGAATCGAGCCCTCGATCTCACGCTGCAGATCGAAACGATAGCCGGGAATCGCCAGGTTATAGCCCCCCTCACCCTCGCTATCCTCTCCTGCCATGCCGGCCTTGCGCCAATTGAAGGGATGCGAGTAGCTGTGCGAGGCAATCTCGACATTGGCCGCCCGGAAAATGTCGCGTGCCACCGGCTCCAGTTGCGGTGACAGTTTCGGATAGAGCCCCTGTGGTGACAGCTCGGCTTCGATCACCGAAATGGTCATCGGCACCGGATATTTGCGTACCACCCGGTCGCGCACCACTTCACCGGCATAAGGATTGCCCGGCAGCTCGGTGCGACTGACGAAGCCATCGCCATCCATGTGCACCATCAGCAGGCGACGCCCGCTCTCGGTGGTGACATCAGGCACCGGCATCTCGGGCAGCCGCAGGCTGGCCTGGAAAAATGCGAACGGGTCGATGACCCAGCGGATGTCTCCCTCATTCGCCAGCGTGACGCTGGCATAGGGTGTCAAAACATAGCCACCCCACGGCGTCACCGCCGCAGCCGTCTGGCGTGCCTGGCCCATGGCCAGGGTGAGCAGGGGCTTTGCCGAGCGGACCGACAGGGGATAGAAGATGAAGGGTTGCGGCAGCGGCTGGTATTCAAAGCCGATCATGGCATCGCGCGTCACGATCTCCACCGCCGCCGGAGCCGGCATGAGGGCGCTGCGTTCAAAGCCCAGGGTGGCCGCCAGCGGTGTCTCCAGCAAGGGATTGATGCGACCGACGAGGCTGAATGGCACCCCCTCCTCGGCCCGCCGCTTCAGCCAGCTGGCCAGCACGGTGGCATCCTTGGCCTCCGTGATGTCATCCATCCACACCACCACCCCGGCATAGCGCCCGGCCAGCGGTTGTGCCGGCAGGTGGGCCGGATCCGCATACTCCGTGGCATAACCAAGATAATTGAGCGGCATGCTGGCCAGACGCACCACATCACTTTGCCGCAGGGCGAATTCATTGGCCAGCGGCCCGTGGATCAGCAACACCTTGCGCGGCATGACCTCGATGCTGCCCACCCCGAGCGTGGCCAGATCGCCGGTTGCCACCCACGGGATGTAGCCCTCCGCCAGGATTTTCTTCGCCGTGTCGCGCGCCCGTTGGCGCTGCGCCGCGGGAACGTAATCGATGACGACCACCGGCAGACGGTATTCCTCACGCACCCGCCGCAGCTGGCCTTGCAACCACTGCCGGTCTTGCTCTGGGACGGCACGATAGCGCTCACTGGTGGCATCAAAGCCCTCGAACAGGGATTCGGCCACCACCATCGCAGCCTGGCCGTGGGTGCGATCGAGAATCTCGAAGCCCCGGTTGAAGATCAGCTGCGCCGTCGGGTAACGCTGCTTGAGCAGGCCGATGGCGGCAATCATGCCGGCTTCCTGGGCCGCCTGCTGCTCGGGCGTGTGAGCAATCTGCTGGTAGGAATCCAGGGTGTCGAGAAAAAAGCTGCGGTACCCCTTGTCCCACAACGGGGTCACGATGCGCTCGACAAAAAAGGCTGGCCACTCTGGCACCGACTGGTCGATGATGTGGCTGCCCCAGGCCCGGTTCTTGCCCTTCAGCCAGGCCGCCGGCAGATCGCGGGCATAGCTGCGCGAAGGCTGTACTTCGCCCAGCGAGACATAGGCCGCAATGCGCGTCTGTGTCAGAGCCGGCAAGGTCTTCGTCTCCGTCTCCGGCACATGATCCGGCTCGACCACGGCAATATCGAAAGCCTGCAAAGCCTCCCAGGGCGGGGCTTCGCCGTAGAAAAAAGCCACTGCCGGTGCCGGTGCAGCGCTGGAATCTGCCGCTCGCGCGGCTGGCACTAGCAGAAGCAGCAGAAACAGCCCGACCAAAAGCAGCCCGCCGCAGACCCGGAAAGCAGGCCCCGCAACACTCGATCGCACAAAAGACGGCAGGATCAGCAGTGGCATGAAAATACCCTACCAAGAAGCAGGGATTTTGTCGGAAGGGCGGTTATTTTAGCTTGAAAATAACGATAAATGGATTTTTTGATCGGCCAAACCAAAACCAGGCAAGCCTGCAATCTCTGCGACAAAACAACAAAGCCGCCCTCGCCGATTCTCCAGCCTGGCCCTTCGGCGTTCAGGCCATCAGCGCATATTCGGCGATGGCCGCCACCACGGCCGGGGCTTCGCCGATGGCCGCGGCCACCCGCAGCTGCACGGCAGGATGGCGGACACGCAACTGCTCCAGCAAATCAGGCAGATCACGCCGGGTGTGGCCACTTTGCGCCATGAAGAGCGGGACGATGACGATCTCATGACAACCGGCCGCAACCAGCGCATCGACCGCCTGCGGCAAGGCCGGCTCGATGAATTCGAGAAAAGCGCAGGCCACCGCTGCCGTCGCATCACGTTGCCGCATGACTTCAGCGATGGCATGAACGGGCGCTGCCCACCGCGGATCACGCGCACCGTGAGCGAACAGGATGACGGCCTTCATGGGGCGGCTGCCGGAGCATGGAGCGGCGTAGGAGGAAGCGCACTACCCTGGATCAGCGGAGCGCCCGGATAAGTTTTGTGCGGTTCATGCGGCTGCCAGCCCAGCAACCCCAGCAGAACGAAAAACCCGATGACATAGGCCGGAACAATGTGCCAGCCATGACGCAGCCACAGGGCAGCCGATCTTGCCTCCGGATACATGTTGGACAACGCCACCCCGGCCGAAGAACCGAACCACAGCATCGAACCACCAAAGCCCACGGCATAGGCCAGCACGCCCCAATCATAGCCACCCTGCTTGAGCGCCAGCGCCGTCAGCGGAATATTGTCGAATACCGCCGACAGGAACCCCAGTCCCAGTGTCGTCTGCCAGCTCGCCACAGGAAGGTGCTCGACCGGCATCATCGATGCTGCCGTCACCAGACACAGCAGAAACAGCGCCCCCTTGAAAGATCCGGGCAACACCTCCCAGTCCGGCCGACGGATCCAGGCCGACAGCAGCAACACCAGCCAGACCGCCACCCCCAGGAAGGGAAAGGCATCCGCCATCGCCCGGTACTCGCCATTGACCAACAGGTTCGTTACCAACGCCGCCAGCAGTATCAACAGCACGATGATGAGGCGCGGCCAATCGACATGAACGCGTTCATGCGCCGTCCGCAGAATGGGCGAATGAGCATGCTGCTGGCGTGCCGCAAACACCCCGAACACCAGCAAGGCGCTCAACGCCGCCGCATACGCATGCAATACATCCAGCGGGCTGACACCATCCAGCCACATCATGGTGGTGGTGGTATCGCCCAGCACGCTACCCGAGCCGCCGGCGTTCGAAGCGGCCACGATGGCCGCCAGATAACCGACATGCACGCGAGCCTTGAACAGCTGGTGCGCCATCGCCCCACCGATCAGGGCCCCCGCGATATTGTCGAGAAAGGCCGACAGCACGAACACCACGACCAGCAGAGCAAACGCTCCCGGCCAGCCCGATGGCAGATAACGCGGCAGCAGCACCGGCACCCGGCTCTTCTCGAAATGCCGTGACAGCAGCTCGAAGCCCAGCAGCAAACCCAGCAGATTGGCCAGGATCACCCATTCATGCTCAAGATGTGCCCACAGCCCCGACCATCCCGAACCAAAGCGGAACCCGGCAAACAGCAGCTTGTACACCGTGATGGCCAGCAGACCGGAAAGCGCCACCTGAAAGGTGTACCGGTGCAGCAGCATCACCCCCAGCAAGGTCAGCCCGAACAGCAGGAACTCCAGCGGCACCCCGCCCAGCGGATACCCGGCAACAACCCCCGGAACCACCCCGGCCGCCTGCACCTGTACCACCCCGCCCAGAAACAGCAGCAAGCCCGCCATGCTCCGATGTCTCGTCATCATGCATATCCCTCATGCCCCGGAGTCGGAAATCCTCACCGTCCACAAAGAGGCCAAAAACAAAACCGCCGATTCTAACCGACCCGTTTTTCCGGCATGGTCACTGCCTCATTGCGCCAAAATCCATGCTGACCGTGAGGTGTGCGAGGCTTGCAACCAGACAATGGATTTCCACAGCCGGTACACTGCTTGCAGCATTCGGCCTTCCGGCAAAAACTGCCATGTGCTGTTCATGGAATAGAGTGCCAATGCTTATCTGCTTATCTAACATGTTCGAGACAATCGTGTCCAAAGCCCTGATATCCCCCGGAGAAACCCTGCCATGAACGCTTTCCGTACCGAACACGACCTGCTGGGGGAACGTGATGTTCCGGCCGGGGCTTACTGGGGGATACACACGCTGCGAGCGCTGGAAAATTTCCCCATCAGCAGCCAGACCATCGGTAGTTACCCCGATCTCGTCCGCGCCCTGGCGCTGGTCAAGCAAGCCGCCGCCCTGGCCAACCGCGATCTGGGCGAGCTGGAGGCGATACACGCCGAGGCCATCATCGCCGCCTGCCAGGAAATCACCACCGGGGCATTGCACGACCAGTTTGTCGTCGATGTCATCCAGGGCGGTGCCGGCACATCGACCAACATGAATGCCAACGAGGTGATCTGCAACCGTGCCCTTGAGCTGCTTGGCCGCCCCCGGGGGGATTATGCCACGCTGCACCCGATCAATCACGTCAACATGTCGCAAAGTACCAATGACGTTTATCCGACCGCTCTTTGTGTCGCGGCCTGCTTTGCCCTGCACGAGCTGCTGGCCGCCATGGCCGAGCTGCGCCTGGCCTTCTCGGCCAAGGCCGACGAATTCCGCGATGTGCTCAAGCTTGGCCGCACCCAGTTGCAGGATGCCGTGCCGATGACGCTGGGCCAGGAATTCGCCACCTACGCCATCATGCTGGGCGAGGATGAAACACGGCTGGAGGAAGCGCTGGGGCTGATCCACGAAATCAATCTCGGTGCTACTGCCATCGGCACCGGCATCAACACCGATGCCCGCTACCGTCATCTGGTGGTGCGCCATCTGGCCGAGCTCAGCGCCCTGCCGCTCGTCTCGGCAGAAAATCTCGTCGAGGCCACACAGGACACCGGCGCCTTTATCCAGCTCTCCGGTGTGCTGAAGCGCATCGCCTGCAAGCTGTCGAAGACCTGCAACGACCTGCGGCTGCTCTCCAGCGGGCCACAGGCCGGCCTCAACGAAATTCACCTGCCGCCGCGCGCCGCCGGCTCCAGCATCATGCCGGGCAAGGTGAATCCCATCATTCCGGAAGTCGTCAACCAGATTGCCTACGAGGTCATCGGCAATGACGTGACCATCTCGTTTGCCGCAGAAGCCGGCCAGCTCCAGCTCAATGCCTTTGAGCCCATCATTGCCCACAGCCTGTTCAAGAGCATCCAGCATCTGACGGCCGGTTGCCGCACGCTGTCCCGCCACTGCGTCGCCGGCATCACGGCCAATACCGCGCTGCTGGCTGAACGTGTACGCACCTCGGCCGGGCTGGCCACGGCACTCAATCCGCTGATCGGCTACGAAAATGCCACTCGCGTCGCCCAGGAAGCCCTGCGCAGCGGCCGCGGCGTGGCCGAACTGGTGCTGGAAATGGGGCTGCTGGACGAGGACACGCTGAACGAAGCCCTGCGTGTGGAGGCGCTGACCGCACCACGGGGAAGCTGACGCAGAGCAGCGACAGCCGGCATACGGTTACCCCGCGACCCGCCGCTCCACGGCATCGATGAATAGAGCCGCCACATCACAGCCGGTCTGCTGCGTGATCTCCACGAAACAGGTGGGGCTGGTGACATTGATCTCGGTCAGACAATCACCGATCACATCCAGCCCGACCAAGAGCAGCCCGCGTGCCGCCAGCACCGGCCCGAGCGCTTCGGCGATGGCACGGTCGCGGTCAGAGAGCACCTGCGCCACACCACGGCCACCAGCGGCCAGATTACCGCGCGTTTCGCCGGCCTTGGGAATGCGCGCCAGGCAATAGGGCACCGGCACACCGTCGATCAGCAGGATGCGCTTGTCGCCCACCGCAATCTGCGGCAGATAACGCTGCGCCATGATGCTGCGCGTGCCCTGCGCCGTCAGGGTTTCGATGATGACATTGCGGTTCGGATCCTGCCGCCGCACGCGAAAGACGGAACTCCCGCCCATGCCGTCGAGTGGCTTGAGAATCACATCTTCCTGCGCATCGATAAAGGCATCGATATCCGCAGCCATCCGGGCAACCAGTGTGGGGCTTGTGAACCGGGGGAATTCGGTGATGGCAATCTTTTCGTTGTGATCCCGGATCGCCCGTGGCCGGTTGAAAATGCGCACGCCCTGCTCTTCAGCACGCTCCAGCAACCAGGTGGCGGTGATGTATTCAAAATCAAAAGGGGGATCCTGGCGCAGGATCAGCGCATCGAAATGCGTGAGGGGCAGCCGCTGGCATTCGTGCTCGACATACCAGCGGACATCTCCTGACAATTCGAGACGCGTCGCCTGCGCACTCACCACGCCCTCACGCCAGATCAGCCCATCACGCTGGAGAGCATGCACCCCATGCCCCCGCGCCGCCGCCTGGCGCATCATGGCGATGCTGGAATCCTTGGCCGGTTTCAGTGTTGCCAGCGGATCGACGAGGAAAGCCAGCTGCAGCGGTGCGGCACTCATGCGGCGTCTGCCGTCTGTTCCAGCTCGCGCGCAGCCGCCAGCATGGCCAGCCGCGCCACCACGCCATAGGCGTAGAAACGATTGGGCGGGGCATCCGGTCCCTGGGTGGCATCCGGCAGATGACAGCCCGGATTGAAGGCCAGCGGCTCGAAGCGCATGCCTGGCGCATTGAGGTTCTCATCCCGGCCACGACTGGTATTGACGCGATAAAACCCACCGACGACATAACGATCGATCATGTAGATGACCGGCTCGGCCACGCCATCATCCACCGTCTCAAACGTTGGCACCCCTTCCTGGATGATGACCTCGGACACCTGCAAACCTTCCTTGCCCACCGCCATCTTGTTGCGCTGCTTGCGATTGAGCCCCTTGACCTCGCTGGCATCATGCACCGTCATGATGCCCATGCCATAAGTCCCGGCATCCGCCTTGATGATGACGAAGGGCTTCTCGCCAACGCCGTATTCCTGATATTTGCGGCGCGTCCGCTCCAGCAGGGCATCGACATTGGCGGCCAGACACTCCTCACCGGTACGCTCATGAAAATTGATCTTGCCGCAAACACCAAAGCCTGGATCGATCAGCCACGGATCGATGCCGACGGCAGCCGCAAAGGATTCAGCCACCTGACGATAGGCGGCAAAGTGGTGCGACTTGCGGCGCACATGCCAGCCGGCATGCAGCGGCGGGATGACGGTCTGCTCGTGCAAGTCCTGCAATAGTGGCGGCACCCCGGCCGACAGGTCATTGTTGAGCAGCACGGCACACGGGTCAAAGCCATCCAGTCCAAGGCGACGGCCTGACGCACCGAGCCGTTTGAGCGGCTCCAGGATCAGCCTCTGGCCATCCGGTAAATCGAGCGTGGTGGCCGTCGTGATTTCCGGCAGCAACGAACCAACCCGCACGTTCAGGCCGGCATGGCGCAGGATGGCTGCCAGCCGGGCAACGTTTTGCAGATAAAAAAGGTTGCGGGTGTGATTTTCCGGAATCAACAGCAGATTGCAGGCCTCCGGACAAATTTTCTCGATGGCCGCCATCGCTGCCTGCACACACAACGGCAGGAAATCCGGATTCAGGTTGTTGAACCCGCCGGGGAACAAGTTGGTATCGACCGGTGCCAGCTTGAAACCGGCGTTACGCAAATCCACCGAGGTATAAAACGGTGGCGTATGTTCCAGCCACTGGGCACGCAGCCACTGCTCGATACGGGTTTCGTTGTCGAGAAAGCAGCGCTCGAGCGCCAGCAGCGGCCCGGTCAGGGCCGTCGTCAGATGCGGAACCATGTTCATCAGTCGTACAAATCCTGAAGGCTCAGGGGGAGGGCATCTTACTACAGCCCGCCTGACACCCAACCAGCAAACCGACAGCACCCGTAACGGGCAACACGTTTATACTAGCCGTCCCAGATGACCTTACGCACCCCTGCCGGCACCCCGATGAGTGACGAAACGGTTCCCGACGATCAGAGCCCGCTCAGCGCCACCGAGACGGCTTACGGTCGCTTCGTCCCGCGCCAATTCCTGCGTCTGCTCAAGCGCCCAAGTATCGTCGATGTCCAACTGGGCGATCACGTCGAACAGGAAATGACCCTGCTGTTTTCCGACATCCGTGACTTCACGGCCCTGTCGGAATCCATCCTGCCGGCGGAAAATTTCCGCTTCATCAATTCCTACCTGAGCACCATGGAGCCGGTCGTCGGCCGCCACAATGGCATCGTCGACAAATTCATTGGCGACGGCATCATGGCGCTGTTCCCTGGCTCTGCCGATGATGCCGTGCGCGCCGGGGTCGACATGCTGCACCAGCTGGCGGCCTACAACATCGGCCGCTCACACGCTGGCTTCATCCCCATCCGGATCGGTATCGGTATCAACACCGGCCTCGTCATGATGGGCACCGTCGGTGGCCACAACCGCATGGACAGCACCGTCATCGGCGATGCCGTGAATCTCGCCTCGCGCCTCGAAGGGCTGACCAAAAACTACACCACACCGCTGGTCATCAGCGCCAACACCCTGCACGCCCTGGACAGCACCAGCGCCTATCACATCCGCTTTCTCGACCGCGTGCGCATCAAAGGCCGTTATCAGGCCCAGTCGGTCTATGAAGTGTTCGATGCCGACCCGGAACCGCTGCGCCTGGCCAAGCTGGCCACCCAGCGCACCTTCGAAGAAGCACTGGCCTATTACCACCTGGGTCATGCCGACATGGCTCAGCCCCTGCTGCAGGACTGCCTGCGCATTGCGCCAGACGACCGGGCCGTGCGCGTCTACCTCGAACGCTGCAAGGACTTCCTGCGTCAGGGCATCGCCGCAGATGAAGTCCTGGTCGAGAAGGACATCGGCTGGCGCAAGGAATACTCGGTCGGCATCCGTGAGATCGACATGCGCCACCAGGAACAACTCGACTGCATTGCCCGCCTTGAGGAGCATATCCTCGACGGCGATGCCGCTGCCGGTACGACCCTCGATACCTATGCCGAGCACATCGCACTGCTCAACAGCTCCGAAGCAAATTTGATGGAGCGTTATGGCTATCCCTTCATCGACGATCACCAGAAGCAGCACCAGGCCTTCGACCGCGCCTTCAGCCAGCTACGTCAGGAAATCGACAGCCAGGAGCGTAATCGCCTCTACCTGCTGTTCCTCATCCGCATGGTCATGGTCGACTGGCAGATCAACCACATGACCAAAAGCGACCTGCATCTAGGTCACTTCCTGCAACGCGCCGGCGTCAATTGACCGAACCAGGGAAGATGCCACCGATGTCTGCACTGTCCGACCAGCGAACCTGAGGAGAATTTCATGTCCGGTACGCTCTTCATCATTTCAGCACCCTCCGGGGCCGGCAAGACCACGCTGGTGCGCGAGCTGCTGAACCGCGACCCCCGCATCCACCTGTCGGTCTCGCACACGACCCGTCAGCCCCGCCCCGGTGAAGTCACAGGACGCGACTACCACTTCGTCGGCATCGACGAATTCCTCGCCATGCGCGACCGGCACGAATTCCTCGAATCTGCCGAAGTGCATGGCAATTTCTACGGCACGTCACGGCTGTGGCTGGAACAGCAACTGAGCGCCGGTCATGACGTGCTGCTCGAGATCGACTGGCAAGGTGCCCAGCAGGTGCGACGCGTCTTCCATGACGCTATCGGCATTTTTCTCCTGCCCCCGTCACTGGCCGAACTCGAAGCACGCCTGCGGGGTCGCGGCACCGACAGCGACGAAACCATCGCCCGCCGGCAACTGGCCGCCCTGACTGAAATGCGCCATGTCGATGAGTACGAATACGTTATAATCAACAAGGACTTGCAGCCTGCCATCGAAGATTTGCAGGCTGCTGTGCACGCCTCGCGGCTGCGGCTGATTGTCCAGCGCAATCACCACCCTGAGCTGTTTTCCCTGCTTTTTCCCAACTAAGGACTTGCATCATGGCCCGTATTTCCGTCGACGATTGCCTCAAATACATCCCCAACCGCTTCCAGCTGACCCTGGCCGCCACCTACCGCGCCCGCCAGATTACCCTCGGCGGCAGCCCGCAGATCGACACCCAGAACGACAAGCCCACCGTCATTGCCCTGCGCGAAATCGCCGAAGGCAAGGTCGGCCTGGAAGTCCTCAACCGCGGCCAGGCCTGAACATTTTCGGGCATCTCCTGCGCCATGCCCGCCCCTACTCCGGCCTCCGACCCTACGGCCCCGCCTTTAGCAGCGCACACACCCGCGCAGCAGACAGCCACGACCGCCCCTGTCGCAGCCCACACCGCCGTATCTGACGACCCGCTAGCCACAGCGCTCGTGGCCTTCCTCGCCAAGATACATCTCTACCTCGCACCGGGGGAGGTCGACCGCGTCGAAGACGCCTACCACTTCGCCGCTCACGCCCATCGCGAGCAGCAGCGCAGCAGCGGCGAGCCCTACATCAGCCATCCCCTGGCCGTTGCCCACACCCTGGCCGACTGGCACCTCGACCCGCAAGCCCTGATGGCGGCCCTGCTGCACGACGTGATGGAAGACACAGCAGTCGGCAAGGAAGAACTCACCGAACGCTTTGGCAAGGTCACCGCCGAGCTGGTCGACGGGGTCTCCAAGATCGGCCGCCTGGAAAACCAGTCCTACGAAGAAGCCCAGGCCGAGAACTTTCGCAAGATGCTGCTGGCCATGGTGCGCGATGTGCGCGTCATCCTCATCAAGCTGGCCGATCGCCTGCACAACATGCGCACCCTTGGTGCCCTGCGCCCCGACAAACGGCGCCGCGTCTCACGCGAAACGCTCGACATCTTCGCCCCCATCGCCAACCGCCTGGGGCTCAACGAAATGAGCCGCGAGCTGCAGGAGCTGGCCTTTCGCAACTTCCATCCGATGCGCTACGAGGTGCTCGACAAAGCACTGAGAAACGCCCGGGGCAACCGCCGCGAAGTCGTCGGCAAGATCATCGAAACCCTGCGCCGCCGCCTGCCGGAAATGGGTATCGATGTCACCGTGATGGGACGCGAAAAACACATCTACGGCATCTACCGCAAGATGCGCGAAAAGCACCTGACCTTCTCGCAGGTGCTCGACATCTATGGCTTTCGCATGCTGGTCAAGGATCAGCCGACCTGTTATCTGGCCCTCGGTGCCTTGCACAGTATCTACAAGCCGGTGCCCGGCAAATTCAAGGACTACATTGCCATCCCCAAGGCCAACGGCTACCAGTCCCTGCACACCACCCTGATCGGCCCCTACGGCACTCCGGTCGAGATGCAGATCCGCACCCATGAGATGCACCACGTCGCCGAATCCGGTGTAGCCTCACACTGGCTCTACAAGGACGAACAGACCTTCAACGAACTGCAGCAAAAGACCCACAAATGGCTGCAATCCCTGCTGGAGCTGCAATCCGCCTCCGGCAATTCCTCTGAATTCCTTGAGCACGTCAAGGTCGATCTGTTCCCTGGTGAAGTTTTCGCCTTCACCCCCAAGGGCAAAATCATCGGCCTGCCGCGTGGTGCTACGGCGGTCGACTTCGCCTATGCAGTGCATACCGACATCGGCAACCACTGCGTCTCCTGCCGCGTCAACGGTGACCCAGCCCCTTTGCGCTCGGAATTACGCAGCGGTGACCAGGTCGAAATCCTCTGCGACCCGCATGCCTTGCCCAATCCCAACTGGCTATCCTACGTCAAGAGCAGCCGCGCCCGCGCCCATATCCGCCACCACCTCAAGACCCACCAGAATATCGAATCCACCGCCCTGGGCGAACAGCTGCTGATGCAGGCCCTACACGACTTCGGCCTGCAACCAGACCATGTGGATGCCATTGCCTGGGGGCGCTTTGCCCGCAGCATTGGGGCCCAGTCGATGAAAGAAATTTTCAGCGAAATCGGCCTGGGTAAACGTCTGGCCACCGATGTTGCCAGTCGCCTCGCCAGTGAACACTCTGCCGTGGCAGGAGAAAACAACACAGCCATCACCGTCGAACGGCGCAAACCACTCGGCCCCATCATCATCCGCGGCAGCGACAACGTTGCAGTCCAACTCGCCCGCTGCTGCCGCCCGATCCCTGGGGATCCCATCATCGGTATCGTCCGCAAGGGACAGGGGCTCACCGTCCATGCCAGCGACTGCCGCAGCCTCGGACGCACCCGTCACGAACGCGACAACTGGGTGGATGTCGAATGGGATCGAAGCATAGGTAACCACCTGTTCGAAACCGGGGTGCGCATCGTCGCCGAAAACCGGCGAGGCGTGCTGGCACGCATGGCGGCCACCATCTCGGCCGCCGATTCAGACATCCTCAACGTCCACATCGACGAAGAACAAGGCCCCTACAGCACCCTGCAATTCACTCTGCAAGTCACCCATCGAGCCCATCTTGCCCGTATCATGCGCAGCCTGCGACGGCTGCCGGAAGTGACGCGGATCACTCGCATCCGGATCTGAACCCCGGCAGCACGCCCGCTCCCCCGCTCGCCAATTCAATTTCAATCATTCACGTCAACGCTAACCTTTTCTTCCACTTTTCTCACACGCAAGAACGAGAACCTCATCATGGCCAAAGTCTACGAATCCGAACACACCCAGTTCATGCGCACCTGGTTGCAGCAACATCCTGAGCAAACCACCGAAAAGCTGCGCGGGCGCCGCCTGTGGTGGGATCAGGCACCGCAAAGTCTGGACGAGATGGACCACCTCAGCGCCTCAGCGCTGGCGCAACCTGCCTATGTGTATTACGCCCAAGACCAGGACTAAAGGCAAACAAGTGTCACGATGACGGGCGGCTAGCCGCAACTCCGGCCGCAGCGGGCTTCCCTTCTGTCGCCCCTTCTGTCGCCTTTTTTGTTGTTTGATGTGCCCGAACATCTGCCAGGGTCGCCGCTAATTGCTGGGCTTCTGGCGAATCTTCCGGCAGCTGTTTCAGCAAGGCTTCCCAATACTTGCGGGTCGCTACGTAGTCTCCACGCGCATAAGCCGCGCTGCCCGCCAGCGCCAGCGCCGTCAGATGCGTCGGCTCCAGGGCCAGGGCCTGCTGCACCAATGCCAGCGGCGGCCCCTCCAGCCGGCCGCCGGCCATGACGCCGAGCAAGTCTGCATAATCCGCCAGCAAATCAGCATCCTTATCCCCGCCCAGCCGCATGACGTTGCGGTAAGCCTCGGCTGCTTCATCGAACCGCCGCAGCGCCTTGTAGGAACGCGCCAGCATCACCCAGCCCTTGAAATCATCCGGATGCTGCTGCATGCGCTGCGCCAGCTTGGCTACCATGCCGTCGATCTGCTCGGCCGTCATGCGTGGTGGCGGTGCCACCACCTGCAATGCGGCCGGATTGCCCAGCCAGAAATACAGCAATACCGCCGCCAGCGGCAAACCTAACGCCAACAGCAAAGCACTGCGTGATGCGGGCTTTCCCGGTGTCGTCCCTTGATCCACGCCCGGTTCTGCCGGGGCTTCAGCCGCCGTTCCAGCCGCATCCTGCAACAAGCGCTGCTGCAACTCATCCCGGGCCTGCTCGAAGTCGCTCTCGGCCAACGCCCCACTGTCACGGTCACGCGCCAGTTCATCCAGCTGATCGCGGTAGATGGTGGCATTCATGAGCCGTCGCGTACGCAAGGCCGCCGCGGCACGCCGCCCGCCACGCAGCAAGGGATAAGTCAGCCAGGCCAGTACCAGCAAGGTCAATAGCGCTGCGGTTGCAGCGAAAATCAGCGTACTCATGCCTTGTTTCCGTCCCTGTTCCCGCCCTGCCCCTGGCCTTCGGCCTCGCTCAGCAAGGCCTCAGCCGCGCGCCGCTGCGCTGCCGACAGCACCGACTCATCCACCACCAGGCGCGCACTTCCCCGTCGCCGCAAATACATCACCAGCGCCCCAAGCCCGCCAGCCATCAGCAGGAACGGGCCAAACCACAGCAGCCAGGTGGTTGCCTGCAACGGCGGCCGGTAGCGCACGTAGTCCCCGTAACGGTCGACCATGAAACGCATGATGTCCTCATCGCTCTTGCCGGCCTGGATCATCTCGCGGATTTCACGACGCAAATCCTGCGCCAGCTCGGCCCGCGAACCTGCCAGTGATTCGTTCTGGCACACCAGGCAGCGCAACTCTTCGGAAATGGCCACCATGCGCTTTTCCGTCAGCGGATCTGCCGCCAGCGGTGCTGCCTCGTTACCGTAAGCTATCGGCATCAAAGTAGCCAACACGAGAAACCCACCTGCCAGCCAGCAGCGTTGCTGTCGCCTCATTTTTCCAGCTCCCGGATCAACGGCAATATCTTGCGCTCGATCGCCTCCGGCGTCAGCGGGCCGATCTGCTTGTAGCGGATCAC
>JAGOSV010000034.1 GCA_018062105.1 Sterolibacterium sp.
GCGATGGGGGCTGAAAGACCCAGGGCAGGGTCGCCTTCCAGACCAGTCTGCCCGCCCCCTGTGCCGCGCAGACTGGTCTGGAAGGCGACCCTGCCCTGGGTCTTTCAGCCCCCATCGCCGACCACCCCGGCTGCACCAACTACGCCCAGGGCGGTGCCCGCGTCAGCAACCCGATCGGCCCGCGCAACAAGGCCGTCGAGCCGGAAGTCGGCTACCTCACCGTCCCCGTCGCCACGCAGATCGGCAACCACCTCGCTCGCAGCGGTGGCCAGTTCTCCGGTAACGAAATCGTCTTCGTCTTTGCCGGTGGCAACGACTTCCTCTGGCAAAGCGACACCATGACGGCCGACATCGCCGCCAACCTGCGCCCGCAGATCAACGCCGACATCGCCAGCGGCGCCTGCATCCCCGCCGACGAAGCCGCCCTCAACTGCCTCTCCGGTGCCATCGACCGCACCATCACCCGCCTCGCCCCCACCTACCTCACCGCCATGCAACAGGCCGGTCAGCAGCTGGCCAGCCTGATCAACGAACAGATTCTCGCCAAAGGTGCCCGCCGCGTCGTCGTGCTCAACCTGCCCGACGCCAGCAAGACCCCTTCGATGCACAACCGCTCCGCCACCGTCCAGGCCGTCGGTGCCAATCTCGCCCAGACCTTCAACGCCCAGCTCTCCGCCGGTCTGGCCAACAGCCTGAACGACCGCGTCCTGCTAGTTGACCTCTTCTCGCGCTTCAACACCTGGGCCGCCAACCCCACCGCCTACGGCTTCAGCAACTTCACCGACACCGCCTGCAACCTCACCAAACCCGTCCCCAACCTGCTCGCCTCTTCCATCCTCTGCACCCCGGCCAACGTCATTGCCGGCGACATCAGCCACTACGCCTTCGCCGACGGTGTCCACCCCACCCCCTACGCCCACCGCCAGATGGCCGACGACATCCTGACGCAGATGAGCAACCGCGGCTGGCGCTGATTCCAGCACCCGACAAGTCGCACCGCACGGGTCGCACCTACTGCCCAGGCGGCCTGGGGTCGGGTGTATAACTCGGTAGGGCTGGACGTGCTGCCAGAGACCATCGACAGCCATGATGTCAAGATACTGGCCAAAGCCATATCAGACACCCAGCAGCAATGGCAGAGTCAGGTCTTCAAGACCGCCATCCCGCGCAAATAACTCCGCCCCCCGGTACGGGCAACCTTTGCGGCTTGCCCGCACCTCACGCTGGCCGGAAGGCTGCCGGTGCTGTCGCCCGAACCTCCAGAGCAACCTGATACACCGCACCGGCCTGCGTGGGGTCGTCGTTGTCGGCACAAAGCACCAGGGTGATTCTTGAGCCATCTGCGGACACTGCCCGCAGACTGATGCCCTCGAATTTCATGGTTCCGGGCAACAGGCACCATGCCTGCAAGGCAAAATGCGTCAGATCGTAACGGGCAATCAGGCTGCCCCGCACCTCACCATCGTGATAGGTGGACGCGCCAGCCTCTGCCGCAGCAACGACATACAGGCTATCCCCCACGATGCAGCCGTCGGTCAGGCTGGCCAGTACCCCCTTGCCCCCGGCCCCGTCCTCGAGCACGGGCAATTCGAGCGGGTACTGGGCAACCGGCAGACTATCGGGCAAATCACGGCCTTCGAGTATCACGATCAGGTTTCTGGCTTGCGGGCCATTGCCGCGATTGAGCAGGAACCAGCGCTGTGCGCCCCAGCTGCCACCGCCCTCGATGTTGACATCTGCCTCGTCGATCCGGGCGTAATTCATGACCCGCCCGAACAGGGGCGCGAAGTCGACCGGCTCTGCACTCATGCCCGGAGCAGGTTCGTCATCGGTGACCGCCGGCAAGCACACCCGCATCCCCCGCAACCGGTTCGCCTCCGAGCCGGAGGGCAGAACCAGCAGTGCCTCGCTGGTGGCATCCAGCAGCAGTCCCTCGAAGTCGGCCTTCTGCTGTTTGGACAGGGGCTCCTGAGCAGGGTGCGCCCCAGGCAGCAGCGGGAAACGGTGAGATTGCCCCTGTTCGTCGATGAGATGCAGATACTGGCTGCTGTCTCCGATCAGGAACAGTCGCTGCCCCATGCAGACCACGGCCGAGGCCGCTGGAAGCAGCGGCAGTGTATGCGTTTGATGTATGTCGATAATCTTCATGTTGCCAGACGGAAACGAGATCCGGAGCAGCCGGCACCAGGAAATTCAGGCAACCACATCGACAGAACCGATAGGGAAACCACCATCCTTCAGTGCAACACGCGCGGTACCGAGAGGACGAATTCGCCAATGGGGGCATCGAAACGGGTGCCGTCTTCGGCTGCCATCTGGTATGCGCCCTTCATGGTACCGACCGGCGTGGTCAGCGCACAGCCGCTGGTGTATTCAAAGCTCTGCCCCGGCTGCAGCAGCGGCTGGTGGCCGACCACCCCCAGGCCGCGCACTTCCTGCACGGCATTATCGGCATCGGTGATGATCCAGTGCCGGCTGATGAGCTGGGCGGCCACCGTGCCGGTATTACGGATGTCGATGGTGTAAGCAAAGACGTAACGCCCGGCTTCCTGGTCGGACTGTTCCGGTAAAAACTGCGCGCTCACCAGTACTGTGATTTCGTATTTTTTGCTTTCAGCCATGGCGTCATTGCACACGAAAACACGCCACGACAAAGCACCTAACTCAATGGCAATCCCGGCTTACTTTTCCGGATGACTTTTCCGGGCGACCGGCGCAGCCGGTAAAATCCTGTGCTTTCCTGCGCCCTTGTTTCCAGCCCAGGCCACCTCACCTGCGACATTCCCGGGACTGCCATGAACCCTGCCTACCGCCTTGCCCCCAGCCTGCTCTCGGCCAACTTTGCCCGTCTGGGCGAAGAAGTCGACAACGTCATCGCCGCCGGTGCCGACTGGATTCATTTTGATGTCATGGACAACCATTACGTCCCCAACCTGACCATCGGCCCCCTGGTCTGCGAAGCCATCCGGCCGCTGACCCAGGCACCCATCGACGTGCACCTGATGGTCAAGCCCGTCGATCGCATCATTCCCGACTTCGCCCGCGCCGGTGCCAACATCATCACCTTCCACCCGGAAGCCTCCGAGCACATCGACCGCAGCCTGGCGCTGATCCGCGAACACGGCTGCCAGGCTGGGCTGGTCTTCAATCCGGCCACACCGCTACATTACCTCGACCATGTGCTGGATCGCCTCGATGTCGTCCTGCTGATGTCGGTCAACCCCGGCTTCGGCGGCCAGTCCTTCATCCCGGCCACACTCGACAAGCTGCGCCAGACCCGTGCCCGGCTCGATGCCTACACCGAGCGCAGCGGCCGCCGCATCCTGCTGGAAATCGACGGCGGGGTGAAGGTCGACAACATCGCCGACATCGCCCGCGCCGGTGCCGATACCTTCGTCGCTGGTTCCGCCGTCTTCGGTGCCGGCCAGGGTAGCGACCCGCACCGCTACGACAGCATCATCCGCGCCCTGCGTGACCAGCTGGCGCAGGTCTGAAGCCACCCGCCCTGCCGCCCATGACCACTCCGCCCACTCCGCTCACCCTGCCCACCTTCGCGGTTCGCGCCGTCCTGATCGATCTGGACGGCACACTGGTCGACACCGTCCGGGACATCGCCGTCGCCGTCAATGCCATGCGTGCCGAACATGGCCGCACCGCACTCGACATCGCCACGGTGCGCAGCTACATCGGCCGGGGGACCGTCAATCTGGTGCGCCGCTGCTTCGCACCGGATGATGCCCCGGCCTCGGCCCTCGACGGCTTCCGCCGCCACTACCAGGCCAGCAATGGCCGCCAGGCGCAGGTCTACCCCGGGGTGGCAGAAGGGCTGACCCACCTGCGCAGCCTCGGCCTGAAGCTGGCCTGCGTGACCAACAAGCCAACCGCCTTCGTGCACCCGCTGCTGCAACAAACCGGGCTGCACGATGCCTTCGACCTCATCATCTGCGGTGACACCCTGCCCCGCAACAAGCCCGACCCGCTACCGCTGCATCACGCCTGCACGCAGTTCGGCATCGCGCCGCAGCAGGCCTTGATGATCGGCGACTCGATGAACGACGTGCAGGCCGCCCGCGCCGCCGGCTGTCCGGTGGTCTGCGTGCCGTATGGCTACACCGAAGGCCAGCCGCTGCGCGCCACAGACTGCGATGCTATAGTCCCGACGATCGCCGCTGCTGCCCGCCAGATCGTGGCCGCCCCGGCACTTTGCTCCTGACCCCACCGCCCATCATGCAAGAAACCGAATTCAAGCGTCTGGCTGCCGCCGGCTACAACCGCATTCCCGTCACGCTGGAAACCTTTGCCGATCTCGACACGCCGCTGTCGATCTATCTCAAGCTGGCCAACCAGCCCAACAGTTTCCTACTTGAGTCCGTGGTCGGCGGCGAACGTTTCGGCCGCTATTCCTTCATCGGCCTGGCGGCGCGCACCCTGCTGCGTTCACGTGGCTTTTCAACGGAAGTGGTGCAGGATGGCCAGGTCATCGAACGGCACGAGGGCAATCCGCTCGACTTTCTCGCCACCTATCAGGCTCGCTTCAAGGTGCACGTCCCAGCGGGGCTGCCCCGCTTCTGCGGTGGCCTGGCCGGATATTTCAGCTACGACGCCATCCGCTATGTTGAACACAAGCTGGCACACTTCGACCAGCCCGATGAAATCGGCATGCCGGAAATCCTGCTGCTGCAAACCGAAGAACTGGCCGTCGTAGACACCCTGAGCGGCAAGATCTACCTGATCGTCTATCTCGACCCAATGCAGCCCGATGCCTGGCAGCACGGCCAGGAACGTCTACACGCCCTCGCCCGGCAACTGCGCAGCCCGCTGACCATCCCGCACAGCGACCCGCTGGCCAGCGCCCCAGCCCAGCGTGACTTCAAGAAGGAAGATTATCTGGCGGCCGTGGCACGCGCCAAACAGTACATCACCGACGGCGACATGATGCAGGTACAGATCGGCCAGCGCATCAAGAAGCCCTTTGCCGCCGCCCCGCTGACCCTCTACCGGGCGTTGCGCTCGCTCAATCCCTCGCCCTACATGTATTACTACGATTTCGGTGAGTTCCAGGTCGTCGGTGCCTCGCCCGAAATTCTCGTCCGCCAGGAAGCCACCACCGAAGGCCGCAAGGTCACCATTCGCCCGCTGGCCGGTACCCGTCCGCGCGGCACCAGCCCGGAGCAGGATCAGGCTCTGGCGCAGGAACTGCTGGCCGACGAGAAGGAACGTGCCGAGCATGTCATGCTGATCGACCTCGCCCGCAACGACATCGGCCGCATCGCCAGAACCGGCAGCGTGCGCGTCACCGATCAGATGGTCATCGAACGTTACTCCCACGTCATGCATATCGTCTCCAATGTCGAGGGGCTGCTGGAGGACGGCATCGGCAACCTCGACGTACTGCGTGCCACCTTCCCGGCCGGCACGCTGACCGGCGCCCCCAAGGTACGCGCCATGGAAATCATCGACGAGCTGGAGCCAGTCAAGCGCGGCCTGTACGGTGGTGCCTGCGGCTACCTGAGCTTCTCCGGCGAGATGGATCTGGCCATCGCCATCCGTACTGGCATCATCCAGCGCGGCATGCTCTACGTTCAGGCGGCGGCCGGCATCGTTGCCGACTCGATCCCGGAAAGCGAATGGCAGGAAACCGAAAACAAGGCTCGCGCCCTGCTACGCGCCGCCGAAATGGCCGAAGCTGGCCTGGATGTACGCCTGGATTGAGCCACCTGGCATGCAGGCAAAGAACAGGAAAGTCTGGCATGCAACACCGTCCAACCATCAGGGGACAGGCAGGAACATCGTCAAGAGGTCGTTGAGAAAGCGCCGCCCTTGTGCGGTCGGGGCGATGTGCTCGGGGGTCATGGTCAGCAGCCCGGCGCGTTGTGCGGCCAGCAGGGACTCACTCAGGGTGGCCAGCGGCAGGCCGGTATGCGCTTCAAACAGGGCGGGAGCAAAACCTTCGTTCAGGCGCAGGGCATTCATCATGAATTCGAAGGGACGATCCGGCACCGGCAGGTCGTTGCGTTCGCTGCAAAAACTGCCTTGCGCGGCGGCTTCGAGATAATCACGCGGATGACGACGGCGCACTTCGCGGACGATGCCGGTCGGTGAGGATATCTTGCCGTGTGCGCCGGCACCGATGCCGAGATAATCGCCAAAAGTCCAGTAGTTGAGGTTATGCACACAGCGCCGGCCACGACGGGCGTAGGCCGAGGTTTCGTAATGTTCGAAGCCCTGCCCGGTCAGCGTTTCTTCGACCATGTCCTGCATGTCGGCCGCCAGGTCGTCGTCCGGCAGGGGCGGCGGGGTACGGTGAAACGGTGTGTTGGGCTCCAGCGTCAGGTGATAGGCCGACAGGTGGCTGCTGCCGAAGCTCACTGCACGCGCGATGTCCTGCTGTGCCTCAGCCAGGGTTTGCTGCGGCAGGGCATACATCAGATCGAGGTTGATGTTGTCGAAGTGACGCAGGGCAAGCTCGATGGCCTGGCAGGCTTCGGTGGCATCGTGGATACGTCCGAGGGCGGCCAGATGGCGGTCGTTGAAGCTCTGGATGCCCAGCGATAGCCGGTTGATGCCGGCCGCACGATAGGCAGCAAACTTTCCGGCCTCAAGCGTGCCAGGATTGGCTTCCAGGGTGATTTCGGCATCGGCCAGCAGGGGCAGACGGGCACGCACTGCCATCAGCAGGCTTTCCAGGCCCGCTGCCGACAGCAGGCTGGGCGTGCCGCCGCCGATGAAGATGCTGACGATGCGCCGTCCCCAGATTTGCGGCAGCGCACTTTCGAGGTCGCGTACCAGCGCATCGAGATAAGCGGCTTCGGAAACGGGATCACGTGCCTCGTGCGAATTGAAGTCGCAATAGGGACATTTGCGTACACACCAGGGGTAGTGGAGGTACAGCGACAGGGGGGGCAGGCTCGTCAACCCGCTTCCGGCGGGTGCTGCAGCCAAAGTCACAGGGGCCAGCGGAATGACGTGTCTGCTCATGTTGCTCCCTGAGCTGGCTTACAGCTCGGCCTGGCGCAATTGCTCAAGCAGTTGCGCCATGGCCTGGCCGCGATGGCTGACGCGGTTTTTCTCTGTAGCAGGCAGCTCGGCGGCGGTGCAGGTATGCCCTTGCACCAGGAACAGCGGATCGTAGCCGAAGCCGCCATCGCCGCGTGCGGCCATCAGGATTTCACCGTGCCAGGTGCCTTGTGCCAGCAGCGGCTGCGGGTCGTCGGCATGGCGCACCAGCACCAGCACGCAGACGTAATGTGCCCGCCGATCGGTCTGACCCTGCAGGGTGGCCAGCAGCCGTTCGTTGTTGCGGGCATCGGATTTCGGCGCACCACCGTAACGGGCGGAATGGACACCGGGGGCACCGGCGAGGGCAGTGACACACAGGCCGGAGTCATCGGCCAGCGCCGGCAGACCGGACAGCCGGCTGGCATGACGCGCCTTGGCAAGGGCATTCTCGATGAAGGTAGCGTGCGGCTCCTCAGCTTCCGGGATGGCCAGCGCCGCCTGTGGCACGACCTCGAAGGCGAGCGGTGCCAGCAATTGCGCAAACTCACGCAGCTTGCCCGCATTGTTGCTGGCCAGGACGAGCTGCTTCATCGTATCGCCAGCGCTGCACGCTGCTGCTCGACCAGCCGGCCGATGCCGTCCTGGGCCAGCTGCAGCAGGCTGTCGAGCTCGGCGCGCGTAAACGGCGTGCCTTCGGCAGTGCCCTGCACTTCGACGATGCCGCCACTGCCGGTCATCACCACGTTCATGTCGGTGTCGCAACCGGAATCTTCCGGGTAGTCGAGGTCGAGCAACGGCACTCCATCCACCAGCCCGACCGACACGGCGGCGACGAAATCGCGCAGTGGGTTTACCGTCAGCTTGCCGGCCGCCTGCAGGCTGGCGACGGCATCATGCAGTGCCACGCAAGCCCCGGTGATCGAGGCTGTGCGTGTGCCACCGTCGGCCTGCAAAACATCGCAGTCCAGGGTGATCTGACGTTCGCCCAGCGCCTTGAAGTCAGTGATGGCACGCAGGCTGCGGCCAATCAGCCGCTGGATTTCCTGGGTGCGTCCGCTCTGCTTGCCCTTGGCGGCCTCGCGAGCGCTGCGGGTGTGGGTGGCGCGCGGCAGCATGCCGTATTCTGCCGTCACCCAGCCTTCGCCCTTGCCACGCATGAAGGGCGGCACACTTTCTTCGACACTGGCGGTGCACAGCACGCGCGTATCCCCGAATTCGACCAGCACGCTGCCTTCGGCGTGACGGGTGTAGTGGCGGGTGATGCGCACATCACGCAGTTGGTTGGGCTGCCGCCCGGCAGCGCGAGGCCGTGTATTGGTTGTCATGTTCATGCTCGTAAAAAGACCTGGGAACGTCAAAACGTGAAGGTGGAAATTTTACGCCACCCTTCACCCTTCACCCTTCACTCTCATCTTCCCAGCGCAATGCCATCAAAGTCAGGTTGTCGCAACGCGCCCCAGCATTGGCCTCAGCCAGATCGAGCACCTGCGGCACCGCCTCGGCCGGCGGCTGGCCAGACAGGGTACTGACAAACAACGCCTCATGCAGCGGCGACCAGGCACCGTCGGAACACAGGGCGATGAGGTCATGATGCTGCAAGGGCAGCTTGCGCGAGAACTCGATCTCCGGAGGGTTGTCTCCACCCAGGCAGCTGTACACCAGATTGCGCGCCGGATGTGTGCCGGCCTGGGTCTCGTCGATCAAGCCCTGTTCGACCATGCGCCGGACATGCGAGTGATCGCGTGTCTGCACCAACGCACGCCCGGCACGCAGCACATACAGGCGCGAATCGCCGACATGCGCCCAGTAGGCTGCACCGCCCTGAATGAGGCAGACGACGCAGGTCGTGCGCGGCACATCCTTGGCCTCGACATCGCCACTGTGCCGGTTGATGGCCAGATGCGCCTGACTGATGGATTGCGACAGGAACAGGAAGGGGTTGGTCAGGGTAGTGCGTGCCAGCCGGTTGAAGGTGCTGGTGATGGTGTCTACGGCAATCTGCGCTGCCACTTCGCCATGCTGATGCCCGCCCATGCCATCGGCCACCACCATCAGCAAGGCATCGCGGGTGCTGGCATGGTGCATCCGGTCCTGATTGATGCGACGCTTGCCGATGCGGCTTTCCTGGAATATGGAAAATTTCATCGCGACTCGAACCAGGAAGGATCAACGAGATCGAGCAGCTCGCCATTGAGCACTTTCTGCAAGGCGAACACACTTTGCGGACGTTCGCTGACCGGCAGCCGCATGCTCCAGTCGATCAGCTCCAGCAGTTGCAGCGAATAATCCTTGCGCCAGCGTTCCTGTGCCAGCTCTAACCGTTGCCCCTGCGCCCGCAGGTCGGCGGACAGGGGTGTGCGCCCGGCCAGGCAGGCATACAGCGTCGCACCGATGGCGTAAATATCCGTCCACGGCCCTTGCGCCTCGCCCGAGCCCATCTGCTCCGGCGCGGCATAACCCGGCGTATGCACCGCCCCCATCGTCGGATCACGCTCGCCCAGCCCCTGGCGGGTAGCCCCGAAATCCAGCAGCACCGGATGACCATCCATGCGCAGATAGATATTGGCTGGCTTGATGTCCAGGTGCAGCAACTTGTGCATGTGGATTTCACGCAGCCCGTTGAGCAGCCGGGCAAACACGTTGCGAATGAAGGTTTCCCCCAGTGTGCCGGGATGACGCTGGATGTGCTCTTGCAACGTGCGCCCGCGCTCGTAGCGCATCACCAGATAAGCCGTACCATTGGCCCGGAAAAAATTCAGCACACGCACGACATTGGGATGATCGAGATTGGCCAGCAGGCGGCCTTCCTCGAAAAAACTTTTCATGCCCTGCTGAAACGCTGCCTGGTTCATCTCGGCAATGACAGGCACTACCTCGCCTGCCTCCCGCCGGGCCAGCCGCGCCGGCAGATATTCCTTGATGGCCACCGGCGTACCCTGTTCATCCTCCGCCAGATAGACGATGGAAAAACCACCATGCGACAGCTGGCGTTCGATACGGTAACTTCCCAGCTGAAAGCCGGGTGGCAAGGTCTGTGTCGGTTGTTGTGACATGGGGTGAAGGGTACACTGTTGCGGGCATTGTCCTTGCCTCGCGCGGCGTTCGTCAACTCTGGAAGCGATTTTGCGCCGCCCTGATTCTCCTGCATATCCGCTTCCCCATTTCCTTTGGCGATTTCATCATGATCTACAGCATGACCGGCTTCGCAGCCGCACAACGCGATCTGGGGCACGTCGTTCTGAATCTGGAATTCAAGAGCGTCAACTCGCGCTACCTGGATTTCAATTTCCGCATGAGCGAAGAACTGCGCTTCCTCGAAATGCCCCTGCGCGAACTGGTCACCGCACGCATCCAGCGCGGCAAGGTGGAATGTCGCGGCGGCCTCGGCCCCTCGACCAGCACCGCACGCCATCAGACACCCAATCCCGATGCGCTGACGCAACTAAGCCAGCTACAAGCCGGAGTGCTCAACTTCCTGCCGGGTGCCCACCCCCTGAGTGTGGCGGACATCCTGCGCTGGCCAGGTGTCATCAGCGACCAGAGCCTGCCCCAGGAAACCTTGCAACAGGAATGTCTGGCTCTGGCCAAAACCGCCCTCGATGAATTCATCGCCACCCGGGCACGTGAAGGGGAAAAACTGGAAGCCATGATCCTCGAACGGGTCGTCCGCATGCGCGAACTCGTCAGCCAGGTAGCACCACTGCTGCCACGTGCGCTGGAAGACTACCAGGAACGGCTGGCCAGCCGGCTGCGCGAGGCCGTGGCCAGCCTGGACGAAGACCGCATCCGCCAGGAAATCGGCGTCTTTGCCGTGCGGATCGACGTCGCCGAAGAACTCTCGCGCCTGGCCGCCCACCTGTCGGAACTGGAACGGGCACTCAAAGCCGGGGGCGCGGTTGGCAAACGTCTGGATTTCCTCATGCAGGAACTCAACCGTGAGGCCAACACGCTGTCCTCGAAGTCGGTTTCTGCCAATGTCACGGCGGCCGCACTGGAAATGAAACTGCTGATCGAACAGATCCGCGAACAGGTGCAAAACCTGGAATAAGGGCCAGCCACTCAGTCGGCACCGCCTTCGCCAATCCGCCGCAACCCACGTCGCAGCCATCCCCATAGCAGGGCCGCAATCAGCAGCATGGCCAGCAACAGACGTTCGTCGTGCCGGAGCAGGCCAAACAAGTGCCCCAGGGTGTGCCCCAGGCCATAACCGAGACTGGCGACAAGGCTGGCCCAGACCAGCGCACCCAGCGCATTCAGGCACAGATAACGCACGCCCGGTACGCTGCTCATGCCTAGTGCCAACGGGCCGGCAATGCGCAGACCATACAGGAAGCGCACGGAAAGAATCAGAGAGACGTGGTGGTGTTCAAGATAGGCCAGAACCCGCTCGGTGCGCGGACGCAGGCTGGGGAAACGACACAGCAGACGATCCCCATACCAGCGGCCCAGATAAAAATAGAGCTGATCCCCGGCCAGGCTGGCCAGGGTGGCCACGGCAATGACATCAGACAAGGCCAGCTGGCCATGACTGGCGGCAACACCGGCGATGAACAGCACGGTTTCACCTTCGAGAAAAGTGCCCAGCGCCAGCGCCGGATAGCCATAAAGCTGAATCAGGCCGGCAACGGACATGACGGCTTATTGCATGTACCAGCCGTGACTGACCACCAGGGATTGTCCGGTCAGGGCATTGCTGGGGAAGCTGGCAAACAGCAGGGCCACTTCGGCCACATCTGCGACGGTGGTGAATTCACCATCAACGGTTTCTTTCAGCATGACCTTCTTGACGACCTCCTGCTCGCTGATGCCCAGAGCCTGAGCCTGTTCGGGAATCTGCTTATCCACCAGCGGCGTGCGCACGAACCCCGGACAGATGACATTGGCCCGCACACCATGCGCCGCACCTTCCTTGGCCACGACCTTGGCCAGACCGATCAGGCCGTGCTTGGCGGTGACATAAGGGGCTTTCAGCAGTGAAGCCTCCTTGGAATGAACCGAGCCCATGTAGATCACGCTGCCGCCACGACCGCTGGCATACATGTGCGGCAGACAGGCGCGGGTGGTGAGAAATGCCCCGTCGAGATGGATGGCCAGCAGTTTCTTCCATTCAGCCAGGCTGAACTCTTCCAGCGGATGAACGATCTGGATGCCGGCATTGCTCACCAGCACATCCACACGCCCCCAGGCAGCCACCACGGCCGCCACACCGGCATTGACCGCCGCTTCATCGGTGACATCCATCGCCACCCCCATTGCCTGCTTCCCTGCCGCGCGCAGCTCGACGGCCACTGCTTCGGCGGCGGCCAGATTCATGTCGGCAATGACCACCCGCGCTCCTTCCTGAGCAAAACGTGTGGCAATCTCCTTGCCAATGCCGCTGGCCGCACCCGTGACGATGGCGACCTGATTCTGTAGCTTCATGATGTATTCCTTTGTAAAAGTCAGCCCGTTCAGGGCTGGAGACAGTCGAGCACGGTGACATGATGCCCCGTGCGCGGGCGGGTGCACCAGCGATGATGCCCCAAGCTCGCCTGGACATCGACCGCTCCGGCGGCCCAATGTTCCTGCATCGACTGACGTGAAAACTCGTAATCCTTGGACTGCGTCTCGTAATACTTGCTGCGATAGATCAGATGCAGCACCGTCAGCGCAGCCGGCGAGCCAGAAGCCAGCAGCTCCGCCAGATCGGCATCCTTCTCGAAGCCCTTGGGCAGCCTGGCCGCCAGCCGGTGGGCCGCAGCACACATGCGCTCGCTGTGCGCGGCCTGATCGGTGTGGTAGTGGGTACGTGAAGCAAAGCGGATGTCTTTTTCACGCTCGCCAACCTCGCCAAGATGGCGCGGCAAGGTACCCTGGGCACTGAACAGATCGACCTGCACCACCAGCAGATCGTGCCGTCGCGGCTGGTCCAGCACGTATTGCAAGGGTGTATTGGAGACGATCCCGCCGTCCCAATACTGTTCGCCATCGATTTCGATGGGCGGAAAGCCCGGCGGCAGAGCACCGCTGGCCATGATGTGCGCCGGCCCCAACGGCCCACCACCCCGAGGGTCGTCCGAATCGAAGTAGCGATACGCTCCGGTGCGAACATTGACCGCTCCGACCGACAACCGCACGTGATGACGTGAATGGCGGTCATTGATGAGATCGAAATCCACCAGCTGGCCAAGCGTCTCCGCCAGCTCGCTGGTGTCATAAAAACTGAGCGCAGCCGAAGTGCCGGGCACCTGCAGGTACGGTAGCGGCAGGCGCGGCCGGAAAAACCCGGCGATCCCGACACCAGCCACCCAGGCCGCACGGCTCTCGTTGAGCCATTCACGAGCCGTCGCGCCAAAATGATCCGGCAGATCGATATAACTCAGACGCTCCGTAATCAGCGTCCAGAACTGCCGCAGCCGCTCGACGCGGCGTTCAGGCGGATTGCCGGCAATCAGCGCGGCATTGATGGCACCGATCGAAATGCCCGCCACCCAATCCGGCAATACCCCATGGGCAGCCAACTGTTCATATACACCGCCCTGATAGGCTCCCAGCGCACCGCCACCCTGCAACACCAGGGCACAGCGTTCCTGCGGGGCAATATGTGTCACTTCATTCGTGGTTGCGGCCGTTGCAGCCTTTTTCATCTTTTTCGCCGTAACCGCCTGTGAACGGCTACGCGCCGACCTGGAAAGGCTTTGAGCCATGTTCTCTCCCGTGTATGCCCGCAGGGCACGAACCCGCTGCGATCATCCGCGCGCAGCACCGGCACCCTCTGTACAGCAGGGGTGCATCATGGTGCTCTGATGTCGACTGGGCGAAGAGGTTCCCTTAACCAGGCCAGGGCGGCCACGACCCGGCCCCGACACAGCCGCCGGGCGACATCGTGTCGATGTCAGGACAGCAAACCCTCGATGGTCTCGTCAGAGACCTGGTGCTTTTGCAGGCAGGAAGCGAGAAAACCCCAGGCGATGGGCGGCAGTTGCAGCTGCCGGATGATGTCGCGCGCCTCGGTCAAGCGACCGGCCTGCAGTATGCCCGCCAGCTGCTCGGCAAATTGCCGCAGCTGCGGCGCCAGGCGTGGATGTTTGTCCGCGCCGGGATTCTGTTTGGCATGTCGCGATGCTAAAGCCAGGTGCAACATTGGTTCGTCTCCTTCGATATTCAAGCCGTCTGCACGTTACAAGTACAGCAACGGCGGATCGAAGGCTAACTTTAGTGTGATCCTGACCGGAGTTCCGTGAAATAAGCCACACCAAAACCGATATTCTCCGGTTTTCTTCTGATATGGCTGGTGTCGTATGCTGGTGGCTTTTTTTACCGCGCCTGGCCGGCTGCCATGAAATTTGCCGCACGGAAACCGAACGTCATGGCCGGCCCGAGAGTACCGCCAGCCCCCGGATAAGCGGTGCCCATCACCGACGACGAGTTGTTGCCGATACAGAACAGCCCTTCGATGACCTGCTTGTTCTGATCGAGCACCCGCCCGTCCCGATCCGTCAGCAGACCGCCCTTGGTACCAATATCGCCGGCATCGACACGCATGGCGTAGAACGGTGCCTTGAGGATAGGTGCCAGGCAGGGATTGGGCTTGACGTTGCAATCGCCGTAGTAGCGATCAAACACGGTACCACCCTTGTCGAATTCCAGATCCTTGCCGCTTTGTGCATAGCGGTTATTCCGCTCGACCGACTGCTTCAACCCAGCGGCATCGACACCGATCTGCTGCGCCAGCGCATCCAGCGTATCGGCCTTCCAATACACCTTGTTCAGCCAGGAGGCGCGATCTGGCATGATCTGGCCGGGCATGAGCGGCCCCATCGGGTAGTTGAAGCGGAATTTGGCATCGAAGATCAGCCAGGCCGGTACGGCCGCGCCGGTTTTGGCATGATCGGCATACATCGCCGCACCGAATTCGAGATAGGGCGAGGCTTCATTGATGAAGCGCTGGCCCTGGCCATTCACCACGATGCAGCCCGGCAGGTTGCGCTCGGCAAACAGGCCGTTCTGGGCATCCTCTCCCGGCACATGGATGGACGGCACCCACCACGCCCAGTCCATCAATTCGGTACGCGCCCCGATAGCCTGGGCCGCGCGAATGGTGTCGCCGGTGTTGTGCGGTGGCGTGGCGCTCCAGGCGGCATTGGTCGGCTTGGGCAGATATTTGTCACGCATTTCCTGATTGCGTTCAAACCCGCCGGCCGCCAGTACCACGCCCTTGTTTGCCGTCAGTGTCAGTGACTGACCATCGCGCTTGATGACGATGCCGGTTACCCGCCCGCCTTCGGTCACCAGTGACTCGAAGGGCGCATTCAGCCACAGCGGCACCTTGCGTACCAGCAAGGCATGACGCAGGCCAGCAATCATGGCGTTGCCCAACCCACGCATACGGTCGTTCCTGCTCTTCAAGCGCTGCGGCAGATCGAGGTAATAACGTCCCAGTGTCCGGATGACCTGGAACATCCAGCCCGGCTGTTTGGAGATCATCTTGTGCGCATCCGTGGCCGTCATGCTGGCCTTGCTCATCAGCAGGGTGCCCTTGTAGGCCAGGCGCAGATTGGCGAATTCCTCGCCGAGCAGCGAAGCATCGAACAGCTTGGGCTCCATGGTGCGCCCTCCCGGCCGCGAACCCGGCAGATGCTGGTAATAATCCGGATAGCGATGACACGGAAAGTATTGCATCGTCATGTTGCCATTGATGTACTCGACCATCTGCGGCGCACTTTCGAGGTAGGCGTACAGCCGGTCTTCATCCACCCGGCCGCGCGTCGCCGCCTTGAGGTAGGTCATCGCCTCATCAAAACTGTCCTTGATCCGCATCTTGCTGTTGTTCGGAATCCATACGGCACCACCGGAAACCGCCGATGTGCCGCCGTATTTGTCACTTTTTTCAACCACCAGCACGGACATGCCCAGATCATGGGCGCGGGCTGCCGTCAGCAGGGCACCTGCCCCCGAGCCGACAACGATGACATCATAGGAAGTGGAGATGCTGCTGGAAGTCATGAGTATCCCTGAACAAGAAATTTCGGAAACGGAGCGAAACAAGCGACCGATGGAACATCGGTACATGGTGCACGACCGAATGGCGTCTCGCGTAAACTTAAACCTTCGAATCCTTGCATCTCATGCAGTCAGGCTCATCGTCTGAACGGACTAAAGTGGCCGCGTGGCATAATCCCACGGTTCTATCGACCGCCCGTGCTCACGCCCCGTCCTGATGTCCTCCGCCACACCTGCCAGCAACCGCGCCATCTACCTGCGCCTCATCCGCTACGTCCGTCCCTACCGCAAGGTGTTTGCCCTGGCGCTCCTGGGCATGGCACTGACCGCACTGACCGAGCCGCTCTTTCCAGCCCTGATGAAGCCGCTGCTCGACCAAGGCTTCGTTCCAGGCAACCACGGCGATCTCTATTTGATTCCACTGGCGCTAGTCGGCATCTTCCTGGTGCGCGGTTGCCTGACCTATTTCACCTCCTACGCCATGGCCTGGGTCACCAACCGGCTCATCATGGACTTGCGCCGCCAGATGTTCGACCGCCTGTTGACCCTGCCCACACGCTTTTACGACGATCAGTCCTCTGGCGTGCTGATCTCGCGCGTCACCTACGGTGTCACTGATTTCACCAGTGCCGCCACGACCGTTCTGACGGCCCTGGTGCGTGACTCGCTGACCGTCACCGGCCTGCTCGCCTACATGCTCTATTACGACTGGAAGCTGACCCTCATCGCTCTCTCGGTCGGCCCGCTGATCGTCACCGTGGTACGCAAATTCGGCAAGCGGCTGCGGGCTGCCACCCGGCGCGGCTATGACGCCATGGCGCAAATTTCACACATCCTCGAAGAAACCATCGGGGCGCACAAAGTGGTCAAGATTTTCGGTGGCCAGCACTACGAAGCCCGCCGCTTCGAAGATGTCGGCAATGAATTCCGCCATGCGGCCATGCGTGAATCGATGGCTGCCTCCGCCACCGTCCCACTGACCCAGCTGGCCTCGGCCATCGCCCTAGCCGTCATCATCTACGTTGCCCTGCTGCAGTCCTCGCAAAACAACGTCACCGTCGGCGGCTTCGTCTCCTTCATGACCGCCATGCTGATGCTGCTCGCTCCGGTCAAACGGCTGACGGAAATGAATGCCCCGCTGCAACGCGGCCTGACCTCTGCCGAAAACATCTTCGCCCTGCTCGACCAGGTTCCGGAAGACGACCAGGGCACGCAAACCCTGCCGCGCAGCCGCAACCACGCCATCACGTTCGAACGTATCGGCTTTTGCTATGAAGGTGCCACACGCCCCGCCCTGCAAGACATCTCGCTATCCGTGCCTGCCGGCCAGACCGTTGCCCTGGTCGGCCCCTCCGGCAGCGGCAAGACCACGCTGGCCACCTTGCTGCCCCGTTTTTACAACGCCGAACACGGCCACATCCTCATCGATGGCCACGACGTGCAGGAACTGACCCTGACCAGCCTGCGCTCGGCCATCGCCCTGGTCAGCCAGGATGTCGTCCTGTTCAACGACACCGTAGCCGCCAACATTGCCTACGGTGCAGCAGCCGGCGCCAGCGAGCTGGAAATCGTCACCGCTGCCAAGGCTGCCAATGCCTGGGAATTCATTCGCCAGATGCCGCAGGGACTGGCCACCGTGGTCGGTGAAAACGGCGTCAAACTCTCCGGTGGCCAGCGACAACGGCTGGCCATCGCCCGCGCCTTCCTCAAGAATGCCCCCATCCTGATTCTCGACGAAGCCACCTCGGCACTCGACACCGAATCCGAACGGCAGATCCAGGCCGCGCTGGAAAACCTGATCCACGGCCGCACCACACTGGTCATCGCCCATCGCCTGTCGACCGTCGAACACGCCGACCGCATCATCGTGCTCGACAAAGGACGCATCGTCGAAGAAGGCCGCCACAGCGAACTGCTGGCGCTGGGCGGCCTCTACAGCCATCTCTACCGGCTGCAGTTTGAGGCTGCTGCCTGACACACAGGCAGACCCATCTTAAACCCCCATCAAGACAGGGCTTCGTTCGCCTGCTGCCCCTGGCGATACACCTCATACACCAGCACCGGCACTCCCAACCCGCCGAGATGCTGCTGGATCAGTGGCTTGACCTCTGCCCACGGCAGGCCGCCCACCCCGGTTGCCAGACGCGGCAAGGCCAGACTCTTGAAGCCCTGTTCCCGCGTCAGCCGCGCCAGCTCGCGCAAGGCATGATTCACATCCTCCAGCCGCGCCTTGACCGGACGCGCCGCCGCCCCCTGCCCCTGCATGCCCTGCGTCACCAGATTGACGATACCGCGCGTACTGCCATCCTCGTTGACCCCGCCCCACACCCAGGCCTCCCCGGTCTTGATCTCCTTGGCATGGATGGCATGACGATAATCACGCACCATGGATGGAAACCGTTCGCGCAGCGACAAGGCCAGGCCGGAATCAAACGGGTCATGCGTGGCAATACCGTGGGCAATGACGTGTGCCGCACTCAACAGAATGTCGCCTTCAACTTCACGAATCATGGTGCAATCCCTTCAAAGTAATCCATCAAGAACGGAGGAGAAATCCCGCTGCCCTCCACGTTCAGACTAGCCCGACCAACCCCGATTAACATTGACGAACATCAATTTCAGTAACACTTGCCATGGCGATGGCCAACCACCGCAACCCCCCCCATATCCGCCCAAACCTTGACGCTCCCTGTGGTGCCGCCTAACATCGCATCTTTTCAGGAACCTGCTGCCGTGTCTCAATCCGCTCCCGTCACGCTCGACTCCGTCAATGAACTCATCGCAGCGGACATGCGGTCGGTCGATCAGGTCATCCGCACCCGACTGCACTCCGATGTCGTGCTGATCCGCCAGGTCGCCGAATACATCATCGCCGGCGGCGGCAAACGTCTGCGGCCGGCACTAGTGCTGCTGACTGCCGGCGCATTGGGCTACCAAGGCACGCTGCACCACGAACTGGCCGCTGTCGTCGAGTTCATCCACACCGCCACCCTGCTGCACGACGACGTGGTCGACGAATCCGAACTGCGGCGCGGCCGCGAAACCGCCAATGCCCTGTTTGGCAACGCCGCCAGCGTGCTGGTCGGCGACTTTCTCTATTCGCGCGCCTTCCAGATGATGCTGAAGGCCGACGACCTGCGCGTCATGCAAATCCTGGCCGATGCCACCAACATCATCGCCGAAGGCGAAGTGTTGCAGCTGATGAACTGCCGCAACACCGACATCGAAATCGACGACTATCTCCAGGTCATCCGCTACAAGACCGCCAAGCTGTTCGAAGCCGCCGCACGGCTGGGTGCCCTGCTGGGCAAAGCCGACGCCACCGGCGAAGAAGCCCTCGCCCGCTACGGCATGCACCTGGGCACGGCCTTCCAGCTAATCGACGATGTGCTCGACTATTCCGGCGAGGAAGCCACCACCGGCAAGCATCTTGGCGATGATCTCGCCGAAGGCAAACCCACCCTGCCACTGATCCATGTCATGCGGCACGGCACCCCGGCCCAGGCGCAAAGCGTCCGGCAGGCCCTGCAACAAGGTGGCCGTGACGACTTCGCCGCCGTACTGGCCGCCATTCGCCAGACCGACGCGCTGGCCGTCACCCGCCGCCAGGCCGAAATGGAAGTCGAACAGGCCATCCACGCCCTCGATGATCTAAAGACTTCAAATTATCGCGAAGCCCTGCTAAAATTAGCCCTCTTTGCTGTTGCACGAAATCATTGAATACTCATTGAACCTGCAACCCCTTGGTTTTGCCCACTCCCGATACGGGGCAAGACAAAAGGCTCAGGTCATCGTGCAAGGCAGATTCGGGGTGTAGCTCAGCCTGGTAGAGTACTGCGTTCGGGACGCAGGAGTCGGAGGTTCGAATCCTCTCACCCCGACCAGAAATATCCACAAACAAAAACCGCCACTCAGGCGGTTTTTGTCCTTTTGGTGTCCGTCCTTTTGGTGTCCGTCCTTTTGGTGTCATTCTGGGTAGCCCTCGGCAAAACGGAAAAGAGAGGGATTCGAGTGGCCGGCGGGGCGAAAACAGGGGCTACCGGCGATCATCGAATTTCGCACCACCCACGAAACCCCGCCTGTGCTGGCCCTTCGCGGGCGTGAAAAAGCCCGGAGCATGTCCGAGCTTTGGAATGATGGTGGCAAGTGTATAACCGAACTACTCGCTATTGGAGCCAATGAGCATTGGAGCGTAGTCCTGCGGAACATTGCCAACCAACAGACTACGGTCGGATGCCGATGCGCAGGCCGGTCTTCGAACTTCTGGGAAGATATTGGTCTCTTCGTCCCAGACGACATTCTTGAGCGATAGGTAGCTGTAGCCAAGCCGCGCCAGATGCAGAATGCAGGGAATTTTGACCCTTGAGTCTTCACTGAAAAATCAGACCAATCTCCCTTTTCTCTTATTGAACCTCTTATTGAATCGGCAGGCCAGCCGCTCACTTATTCTGTGGCCTTTGCCGACAGAAATAACAGCAGCGGGTTATCCGGTGACGCATCGAAGCCAAAGCGCCGGTAGTACCCTGCGGCCTGAGCATCGAGCGCATCGACAAATAGACCAATCCCTCCCGCCTCGGCGTAAATACGCCGCGCCCGCGTCAAGGCATCAATCAGCAGCAGTTCCCCCAGCCCCTTGTCCTGGTATTGCCTGTCGACAGCCAATCGGCCCAACCGCACACCGGGTATACGGCGCGGCAGTTTTTTGCGCCACGCTTGCGGCAGATGCTGGTTCTCCAGCTCGGCCAGCGTCAACGCGTAATAACCACAGACGAGAGTAGGCGCTTCATCGCGAATGGCGACGAAGGTTTTCGACAGCCCCTTGTCCTGATGCTGACGCGCGACCTGCTGCAGCCAATCATTCAGTTCCTGGCGGCCGCAGTCGAACGCCTGCCGGTCATGGTTCCCAGCTAAAGGAAGTACCTGCATCGTCTCGCTTGGCCTTCTGGTAACGCTTCAGGGCAGCCTTCAGTTTGGCGTTCGGCTTGGATGGGTTTTCCATCAAGTCGAGCAGCCAATTCCAGTCGCGCGGGCTGAGGCGGATGACCTCCTCGCGCTCGATGACTTCCTGCGCCTCTTTCAGCGCCGCCTGCACCAGAAACTGATTGACCGTCGCGCCGGTCAATTCGGCAGCACGGCAAAGCGTCTCGTACACCTCGTGCGGAACCCGTGCGCCGATGCGGTCTTGCTTGGCAACTGCGGTACCCATATCAACCTCCAACAATCATTCAAGCTTTCAGTGTATCACTGTCGCCATTTTGACGCCACAATGACAAATCGGCAAAGAATAGCTTGGTTTCCTGATCGAATAGCGCGTTCATGTGCTTGTCGCCAATCGTCGTCAATCTCCACACTGAGCCCACGATGAACGCCAAGCCAACCGCCCTCGACGCCAAGATAAAACAGCTACAGCAACTCGCCGACGACCAATTTGATCATGACCCCGATGCCATCCATTGGGGCCGCGTCAGGGACCTCGGGCGGTTGGAGGACGGGCTGGATGAACTACTGGCAATCTTCAGCAACGACGAGTAACGACGCCCATCAACTACCGGAGATCACCATGACCGCCCAAGTCGTGGAGCCGACGACGCCGGGGAAAATGGCATCACCACTGAATCTGGGTCGCCCCACGTCTGTCGATGAGAATCTGATGGCGGCGCTGGCCAAGGCGTTCTTCTGGCAGGAGATGCTGGATACCGGCTGGGTGAAGAATATGACCGGGTTGGCCAATGCCGAGAAAATCTGATTGGCACGGATGCAGAAGATGCTCAAGCTGGCGCGGCTGGCACCGGGCATCATCGAGGAGATCGCTCGGGGCCGGCAGCTGGCCGGTTGACCTTGAAAGTGCGTTCAAAACCCTACCGCTAAGCGTTATGTGGTGCAAACCACCGCCCGGAAACCCGCATGATTACAGGGTGCTATCCCTTGACCGGGCAAGACAAAAACAGAAAAAACAGAGGAATTCGGGTGGCCGGCTGGGCGAAATCGGCGCCCGTTGGCGATCAACGAAATTCGCACCACCCGCGAAACCCCGCTACTGCTGGCCCTTCGCGGGCGTGAAAAAACCCGGAGCAAGTCCGGGCTTTGGAATGATGGTGGTGCTGGGGCGACGCCACGCGGCCTTATACGGCTGCAATGCGTGCCGTTCAGCGATGATTCTACGCAGATCGCCACTCCTTGGCATCCCTTGTCGCGTCTGGCCATCTTTTGCGGACGCGGGTTCAATTCCCAAACGCCGGAATTGAACTGGCATCTGGTGAGTTTCGTTTTTTCGTCCAAATCTTGCATTAGACGAATAAACGGAACATACTCCCACTCATGCTCGCCGACACCCACACCCAGCGCGTCCTCGATCTGGCTAGCCAGAAGGGGCTGCTGCGCGCCAGCGATCTGGACGCCATCGAAGCGCCCCGGATCGTCCTGACGCGCCTGACCGCCGCTGGCCTGCTGGACAAGGTCGGGCGCGGCCTCTACCGCCTGCCCAGCCATCCGGGTTCGGAGCACGAAAGCCTTGCGACTGTCGCCACGAAGGTGCCGCAGGCCGTGTTCTGCCTGCTGACCGCGCTCCAGTTCCATGAACTGACCACCCAGCTTCCCCGGCAGGTCTGGATCGCCATGCCGCGTGGCAGCCACGTCCCGCGCATCGACTACCCGCCGATCAAGATGGTACAGATGACGGGCGACGTCTACGACGAGGGCATCGAGACGGTCGAGCGCGACGGCGTGAAGCTGCGCGTGTACGGCGTCGCCAAGACCGTGGCGGACTGCTTCAAGCATCGCAACAAGATCGGGCTGGACGTGGCGCTGGATGCGCTGAAGGACGTGCGCGCCAAGCGCCGCGCATCGGCAGACGATCTGTGGCGCTACGCGAAGATCTGCCGCGTCGCCAACGTCATGCGCCCGTATCTGGAGGCCATCGAATGACCCCCAATTTGGCCGCATCCGTTCGCGCCCGTCTGCTCAACGTCGCCAAGGCGCAGGAGTCGGACTTCAATCAGGTGCTGGTGCGCTTCGCGCTGGAGCGCATCCTCTATCGTCTGACGCAATCGAAGTACGCGGATCGTTTTCTGCTGAAGGGCGCGCTGCTGTTTACACTCTGGTACGACATGCCGCACCGGGCCACGCGCGACGCCGACCTGCTGGGCTTCGGCGCGAGCGATCTGGAATCGGTGGCGCAGGTCTTCCGTGAGATCGCCGCCGTCGCAGTGGACGATGGCATCGTGTTCGACCCGGCTTCGGTCACCGTCGAGGAAATCCGCAAGGAAGCGGGCTACGGCGGCGTGCGCGTGGTCATCGCGGGCGAGCTGGCGAAGGCGCGCTGCAAGACGCAGATCGACGTCGGCTTCGGCGATGCCGTCACGCCCGGCCCGGTGGATTCGGTCTACCCGGTACTGCTGGGCGACCTGCCAGCACCACGACTTCGGGCCTACCCAACGTACACGGTCATCGCGGAAAAGCTCCACGCCATCGCCCTGCTGGGCATGACGAACAGCCGCGTGAAGGACTACTTCGACCTGTCGGTGCTGCTGGAGCGCGAAATCCTCGACGCCGATCTGCTGGCTCAGGCAATCAAGGCCACCTTCGAGCGGCGCGGCATGACCATGCCCGCCGAACTCCCGGTCGGCCTCACGGACGAGTTCGCGCACGATGCGTCGCGGCAGGCGCTGTGGCAGTCGTTCGTCAAGAAGAACGAACTCGATCTCGAGCCGCTGGCCGCCATCGTGGGGCGGCTGCGGTTGGCCTTGGAACCAGCGTTGAACCGAGCTGCCCGATGACGGCCATCTCGTAGGCGCAGCAACCTCGCGTCCATCGCCACGGGTGGTCGCGGCTTCCATGCGGATTTTGCATGGAGACCTCGACGATGCCCCGAAATTGCGCGCACTGCGGCCAAGCCTTTCAGCCCCACCCCCAAGTCCCGAACCAGACCTACTGCTCGTCCGCCGAGTGCCAACGCGCTCGCAAGCTGCGCTGGCAGCAGAACAAGCTCCGCACCGATCCGGACGTAACCCTCCAACCGCCCCACATTGAGCCCACCAACGCAGTGCCATAGCATCCCCCATTTTTTCAGGTGAGTGCCATGGAAACGGAAGCAAAGGCGAAGCAGGCGAGGCGACAGCACAGCAAGGAATTTCGACAGAAGGTTATCGCGGCGAGCCGCCAACCGGGCGTATCCATCTCGGCGGTCGCCCTGGCCCACGGACTGAACGCCAGCCTGTTGCGTCGCTGGATCAAAGCGCATCCTGAACAGAGCAACGTCGGCCAGGCCTGGCCGACCCGAGCGATAAAGGAGCCCCTGAGAATCATGCCGGCCGCACCCGAGCCGCGAACCGATCAGGACGAAGCCCCCATCCGGATCGACATTCGCCGCAGCGGAATCGCCGTGCAGATCGCCTGGCCGGCGACACGCACGCACGAACTGAATGGCCTGCTCAAGGAACTCCTGTCATGATCCGCCCCGAACACATCTGGCTAATCATCGACCCGATCGACATGCGCAGCGGCATCGACACCCTCTCGCTTATTGTGCAGAACCTGCCGGGGCACAGCCCCTGCGATGGCAGCGCCTACGCCTTCCGCAACCGGCGCGGAACACGCCTCAAACTCCTGATCTGGGACGGCACAGGCGTCTGGCTCTGTCAGCGTCGCCTGCACCAGGGAAGCTTCACCTGGCCGACCGTTGATACCACCACCACCGCTACCACCACCGTCACCCTGAATGCCCGCCAATGGAACTGGCTCATCACCGGCGTCGACTGGCAACGGCTGTGCGCCCCCGCCCCGGTGCATTGGCGCGTATGAGCGGTGCCGTTCAGCAGCACAGTTCCAGCCTGCCGGGGAGCGAATAACACCCCACTGAATCTTCCTGTTTGCAAAGAACCGAATCCCGTTGGCCAGTAAAATCCCGGCATGGATTTGCGTACCGAACTACACACCGAACTGGCCCGCTTCAACCCAGACCCCGCCCTCACGGACTGGATCACCGGGACAGTACGCCAACTGCTGGACGACACCCAGGCGGCTGCCAGCACGGTGGCCCGACGCGACACCGAACTGCACGCCGCCCAGATCAAGATACAGGCACTCACCCTCGAACTGGCCCACCTGCGCCGCATGCGCTTTGGCGTCCGCAGCGAATCCCTCAGTGCCCAGACGCTCGACCTGTTCCAGGAAACCCTGGCGGCCGACGTGGCCGCCGCCGAAGCCGAACTGGCCAGACAGGCCGCTGCTGCCGAAGCCCAGCCTGATCCGTCTGCCCCATCTGCCCCATCTGACCCATCCGCCCCCCGTGCCCGTGCCGGCCGTCAGCCGTTACCCGAGCACCTGCCGCGCATCGAACACCGCCACGAACCCGAGTCCTGCACCTGTGGCCAGTGCGGCAATCATCTCTCCCTGATTGGTGAAGACATCAGCGAACAGCTCGATATCGAACCGGCAAAGTTCTTCGTTCATCGTCACATCCGCCCGCAGTACGCCTGCCGGCAATGCGAGACCGTCACGGCCGCAGCGATTCCCCCGGCCATCATCGATGGCGGGCTGGCCGCACCGGGCTTGTTGGCCTGGGTGGCAATC